>CAZAHB010000070.1:0-23379 GCA_964484945.1 uncultured Armatimonadia bacterium
ACAGGCGTCCCAGGCGGCGACGGCCCACTCAATGATCGGCCGACCGCCGAGGGGTACGAAGACCTTCGGGACGGGGCCGCCGAAGCGCGTTCCCCGCCCCGCGGCTACAATCACCGCCGCGACCTCGCCGGACGCCCCGGTGTCAGCGTCGGGGTCAGTCACGATCAGTCTTCCTCGTCACTCTCGTCTTCCTCCGCCTTGCCGCGCACTTCTGCAAAGAGCATCTTGCCCGCGTTCGTCTGAAGCACGCTGGTGACCATCACACTGAGCGTTTCCCCGACCAGCCGGGCCGCCTTCTCGACCACCACCATCGTTCCATCATCGAGGTAGCCGACGCCCTGACCGGGCTCCTTGCCCTCCTTGATGATGGTGACGGAGATCTCCTCGCCCGGCAGGAAGGTCGGGCGCATGGCGCCGGCAAGCTCGTTGACGTTGAGGACTTCAACGCCCTCGAGACTCGCGATGCGATTCACGGAGTAATCGTTGGTCACCACGGCAGCCTTGGTTCGTGCCGCGAGGTTGACCAGGCGCGCGTCAACTTCCATGTGTTCGCGAGGCGGATTGGGATCGTGGTAGATTATCACGTCCACTTCCTGCAGCGCTTTCAGCCGGTTAAGGACATCCAGCCCCCGGCGGCCACGCTCGCGCTTGAGTCCTTCGGCGGAATCGGCGATATGCCGCAGCTCCTGCAGGATGAAGTTCGGGATGCAGATCGGTCCCTCGATGAAGCCCGTGGCGCAGATGTCATAGATGCGCCCGTCGATGATGATGTTCGTGTCCAGCATCTTCGTGCCCGGGGGCAGATCGGATTCGACGTTGCGGCCCAGCTGGGCCAACCCGGGAAAAACGTAGACAAGCTGCTCCTTGGCGCTCATGGCGAAGATCACGCCGAGAATGGCGCCAATGATGGACGCGAATATCTGGATCCCGAGTCCGTATTCGAGCGAATTCAGCGGGATTGTGGCCAACAGCGCGACGGCCAGACCGACAATGGTGCCCACCACCGCCGCCAGCTTGTCCAGCAGCGGCACTTCCTCCATGTGTTGCAGCCATCCGATCAGCTTGCGAAACAGGAAGAGCGCGACCAGAAAACCGACGAGACCGAATATGGTGTTTACGCCAACTTCGAAGAAGAGCATATCACGTCCGGCATCGGGTCCGAGAAGTCTCTCGCCCAGAATGCCGCCGACCCAGTGGCCGATGAGGACAAACGCAAATGTTATCGCGGCCACGAAGAGGAACCAGAGCCAGCGAATGAGCATGAATTCACTTCCTTTCTCCTCTCCGGATGCGCACCGGGAGGCAAGCGTACGTCGAGATGTCGAAGAGAGTCCGGCGAATGTGCACTATTCACGAAATGATAAGTTCGACATGCGACCTCAGTGTCCTTCCTTGTGGAAAATGAAATCGCCGCCGGCCAGCCTGGCCGACGGCGATCGTCACGGATTTCGAGTGCGCAGATCAGGCCGGATGCGGGCTGACCGCCGTCTCAACGAAGCGGAAGGTAATCTCCTCGTTCTCGTCAAGATCGGCGAGAATCTCACACCCCGGCTCGGCGTCACAGGCAAGGATCTGCTCGGCAAGGGGATCCTCGATCATCGAGCGTATCTGCCTGCGCAGCGGACGGGCGCCCATCGCGGGATCGTATCCCTTCTCGGCCAGCAGCTCCTCCACTTCGGGCGTGATGGACACGTGAAGTTGCTGCTCGGCAAGCCGGTCGTTGAGGTAACCGATCTCCAGCTCAACGATGTCCCGGATCTGCTCCTGCGTCAGCGAGTGGAAGACGACCACGTCATCCACGCGGTTGAGGAACTCTGGACTGAACTCATTCTTGAGTTCCTCGGTCACCTTGGACTTCATCCGCTCGTACTCTTTGCGCTCTCGCTCGGCGCTGCGCTCGATCTTCTCCGTCGTGAAACCCATTTTCGAGGTCTCGGAGATCGTCCGCGCGCCGACGTTGCTGGTCATGATTATGACCGTGTTCTTGAAGTCCACGATACGGCCCTGAGCGTCCGTGAGGCGCCCATCCTCCATGATCTGCAGCAGAATGCTGAAGACCTCGGGGTGGGCCTTCTCGATCTCATCAAACAGTACCACCGAGTACGGGCGGCGGCGGACTGCTTCCGAAAGCTGCCCGGCTTCATCGTAGCCGACATACCCGGGCGGCGCTCCGATCAGACGCGACACGGAGAAGCGTTCCATGTACTCGGACATGTCGATGCGAATCATCGCATCCTCATCACCGAAGAGGTAATCTGCGAGCACCCGGGCCAGCAGCGTCTTGCCGACACCGGTCGGCCCCAGGAACATGAACGACCCGATCGGTCGTCGCGGGTCCTTCACCCCGGCCCGCGCGCGGCGCACGGCTCGCGCCACCGTCTCGATCGACTCGTCCTGCCCGACCACGCGCTGGCGCAGCGCGCCCTCCATCTCCAGCAACCGCTCGGATTCCTCCTGCGAGAGCTGTGTGACGGGCACGCCCGTCCAGGTGGACACGATCTCAGCGATATCCGCGCGGACCACTTCAGGCCGCGGGATGTCGGGGGCCTCGTCGAGGTCGATGCCCTCCCCCTCCTCATCGTCGGGGAAATAGAACATCTCGGTGCTGTCGGGATCGACGCTGCCGCAAAAGTCCGCGTCGAAATCCTCAGACTCGCATTCCTCGCGATAGCTGCGGAGCTTCACCCGCGAACCGGCCTCATCGATCAGGTCAATGGCCTTGTCGGGCAAAGCCCGGTCGGTGATGTACCGGCTCGACAGATCCACGGCCGCGGTCAGCGCGTCCTCGGTGAGATCCACATGGTGGAATTCCTCGTAGCGGGACTTGATCCCGTAGAGGATGTCAAGCGTCTCCTCAGGCGTCGGCTCCTCGACGCGAATCGCCTGGAAGCGCCGCTCAAGTGACGGCGTCTTCTCCACGTGCTTGCGATACTCGTCGGGCGTCGTCGCACCGATGCACTGCAACTCTCCGCGTGCGAGCGCGGGTTTGAGAATGTTCGAGGCATCCATGGCGCCCTCGGCGGCGCCGGTGCCGACGATCGTATGCAGCTCATCGATGAAGATGAAGATGCGGCCATTCGAGCCGCGGATCTCCTCCATCACGCGCTTCATGCGCTCCTCGAACTCGCCACGGTACTTCGTCCCGGCCACGAGGCTGGCCAGGTCCAGCGCCACGAGGCGCTTGTTGCGTAGCGGCCGGGGCACATCTCCATCCGCGATCCGCTGGGCAAGTCCCTCGGCGATGGCCGTCTTCCCGACGCCCGCGTCGCCGATGAGGCACGGATTGTTCTTGGTCCGCCGACAGAGGATCTGAATTACGCGCTCCAGTTCGATGTTGCGCCCGATGATCGGATCAAGCTCGCCCTCGCGGGCAAGTTCCGTGAGATCCCGGCTGAAGTGGTCGAGCGTCGGCGTCTCAGAGGAGGCCTCCTCGCCGCTGTCATCGTCGCCGCGGGCCAGGTTCATGATCGCCTGCCGCACGCGTGCAAATTCCACGTTGTGGCGGCGCAGGGTACGATATGCCGCGCCGCGCCCCTCGCGGGCGAGGCCCAGCAGGATATGCTCAGTTCCAATATGGTGATCGTCCAACTCCCGCGCCTGCCCGTAGGCAAGCTGCAGTACGCGCTGTGCTTCCGGAGTGAACGAGATTTCGTTCGACGGCTGGTCTTCCGATCCCATGTCTATGTTCCGACGAAGGTCAGCCCGAAGCTGGCCGAGATCCACGTCGAGTGAGCGCAGAATCTCTGCCGCCATACCCTCGCCAAGCCGGATGAGCCCCAGCAGCAGATGCTCGGTGCCGATCAGGTGCATCCGCATCTGCGAGGCCTCATCGTGGGCGATCAGTATGGCTCTTCGGGCGCGATGTGTGAAGCGTTGCCACAATTCCATGCTGCATTTGGCTCCTTCTAATGTGGAAATGCGCCGGAATGAATGATGGCTCCGCGAATTTCCCTGCGATAACTCGGGCCTGAGACTGGCGCGCTGAGTTCCTTACGTGAACAGGCGCGCCGGTCGGTTAAGTAGTTGAGATGCTCGGCGACTGAGGCGACGGGACTTCTGTGCGAAGCATCGTGTGCGAGCGTCAGTCCCCCGTTCGCCCTACCTGAGCCCGACCGATCGTGATGCGCCGTACCTGTCGGCTAAATCCACGTTTCGCACCGCGCAGGCCATTGTCGGCCGGTGGGCCTCATCCTATAAACCCGACACCGCGATGTATCGTTCCATCTATACTATGCCCGGTTTGAGTGCATCTTAGTCGTATATCGGCGTTCCCTCGGACCGGGTGAGATCGCGGAACCGGTTCAATAGACGCTTCGTGACCGCTCCAGGTTTACCATCGCCGATGATTCGACCATCGACTTCGATAACTGGAACCAGTTCCGCCGCCGTGCCGGTCAGGAAGCACTCATCGGCCGTGTAGACCCGGGTGATCGGGAACAACTCTTCAGAGACCGCGAGCCCCTCGTCTTTGGCAAGCCCGATGACCGCATCGCGGGTGATGCCGTCGAGGATGCCGGCTGCGTTCGGCGGTGTCACTATCTCTCCATCGCACACGAGAAAGAGGTTATCGCCGGTGCACTCGGAGACCATACCGTTATTCGTGAGCATGATCCCTTCCTGTACATCGGCCTGAATGCACTCGATCTTTGCAAGAATGTTGTTCAGATAGTTCAAAGACTTAATCCCCGGATCCAGGCTGGACGGAGAGTTCCGTCGCGTCGAGCAGGTGATCAGCGGCAGCCCGGTCTCGTACAGCTCTTCCGGGTAGAGCTGAATATTCGCGGCGATGATGATGAGCGACGGCTCCGGACACTTGCGCGGGTCCAGCCCCAGATCGCCCACGCCGCGAGTCACCACGGTGCGGATGTAGCCGTCCTGAATGTCATTCGCGCGACAGGTCTCCACGTGGGACTCGATCAGTTCGTCCGTGGAGTACGGGATGTCGAGCATGATGGCTCGGGCGGAGCGCTGCAGGCGCTTGATGTGGTCTTCGAGGCGAAAGATGCGCCCGTGATAGACGCGTGTCCCTTCGAAGACACCGTCTCCATAGAGCAGACCGTGGTCGTAAACGGAGACCTTCGCCTCGTCGCGCTCGACCAACTCTCCGTCCATGTAGATCAGTTGTGCCATCTGTACTCGCTCCTCGTTCATGCGTCGGTCCCTGTCGGGCAGGCCGCCCCGTCGCAGGCGTAATTCAGGGGGCGGCCGTGCTCAAGCCTGAGTGTAGCACACATTTGCCCCACTCGCAACTTCGCGGCCGCCCCTGAGTTTACCTGTTCGCACGAGAACAATCGGTCGGGCGCCAGCCCTTCGCTGTCGCCGTCTGCTGCCGTTTGCTGCCTTTAGCTGACCGGTGCTGCCCTGAGCTGACTGACGTTCACGCCCACGTCATCTCGCCGCGCTCCTCGTGGATGGCGACATCCTGCAGGAAGTCCACAGCCTTCAGGAAGCCCTCGTTTGCGGTCATCAGACCATCCTCGTGTTCGATCGACAGCGGGCCGTCGTAGTCGGTCATCCGCAGCGTCGAGATCATCTCATTCCACTCAAGCTGATCGTGTCCGTAGCCGAGTGAGCGGAAGATCCACGAGCGGTTCAGTTCATCACCGTAGTGCTTCGTGTCCAGCACACCGTTGACGCGCGCGTTCCATTCGTAGACCGCGACGTCCTTGGCGTGGAAGTGCTGGATGACGTCCCCGTGCTCCTGCAGCCAGCGGATCGCCGCGGACGGTTTGATCCCCTGCCACCACAGGTGCGAGGGATCGAAGTTCGCGCACATGCGCTTGCCGCAGGCGTCGCGGAGCTTCATGAGCGTCTCCGGGTTGTAGACAAGGAAGTTCGGATGCATCTCGAAGCAGAAGTTCACGCCGCGCTTGTCGGCGTAGTCATTCTCGCGGCTCCAGTACTCGATCGCAACGTCCCACTGGTACTCCAATGCCTCGAGGTGATCCTCGGGCCAGGGTGCGACGACCCAGTTGGGCGTCTCGTCGTTCGGGCCGCCTCCGGGCAGGCCGGAGAAGCCGTTGACGCAGGAGACCTCGCACTGCTGGGCGAGGTCGCAGGTCGCGCGCCAGACCTCGTGGTGCTCTTCAGCGATCTCCGGGTCCGGGTGCAGGGGGTTGCCGTGGCACGAGAACGCGGAGATCTCCAGGCCGTGGTCGGCGATCATGGCGAGGAAATCCTCGCGCTTTGACTTGTCGCCCTTCAGTTCAAAGGGGTCACAGTGTGCGTCGCCGGGGTAATTCCCGGTGCCCAGTTCGATGGTTTCGAGGCCGGCCTCGGCGAAGAACGCACAGACCTCCTCAAGCGGCATGTCACTCCACGCAGCGGAAAGTGCTCCTACCTTCATGATTGTGCTCCTCCCTCTCTATAGTCGGTCACTTGTCTTTGCCTTTGAAGTTTTTGGTTGACGGGCCGCGTTTCTTTTTGCCCAGGCGCATCAGCCACGGCGCGATCACGCCGAAGATGATTCCGAGCACTATGAACACTCCGAACACGAGCAGTATCACCGTCCAGGTCGTCATGGGCGGCTTCCCTCCAGGGATCGGAAGTGATTATCGGGCGCAAACCCCGCATCGCCCGGGATGGACGTTCGGATCGAGTTGTTTGCCCAGCAGCCCGCGTATCTACGCGGACAACGACGAACGACAACGGCCAACGACCGGGCGGGGACGTAGCCCCGCCCCTCCACAACGGCAACGGCTACACCTCCACCCACATGCCGTCCTCGGAGGCCAGCTCGCAGGCCGCGAGGACCTTCTGGGTGCGCAGGCCGTCTTCGAAGCTCGGCCACGGCTGCTCGCCCTTCGCGATGCCCTGGCACAGGTCGAAGACCGTGTTGATGAAGGTGTGCTCGTAGCCGATAATATGCGAAGTCGGCCAGAAGCGCGGGCCACCCTCGTCCGGCAGGCCCATATACGGATGCGACTCCTCGGTCGCCTGGATCAGGCGGAAGCCCGAGCGGTCGCCGGGATCATCGGTGTCGTAGTACTCAAGCTCGTTCATGCGCTCGAGGTTGAAGCGGATCGAGCCCTTCGAGCCGTTGACCTCGAACCAGTTGTAGTTCTTGTGCCCGGCCGCAAAGCGTGTCGCCTCCATCGTGCCCAGGGCGCCGTTGGCGAAGCGGCACAGCGCGACAACGCCGTCATCGACGTCCACCGTGCCCATCTCCGCGTCCGCTGACGCCTTTCCGCCGAGGCCGGTGTCGAAGTCCTCCATCAGCGGCCGCTCTTCGATGAATGTCTCCATCGTTGCCGAGACGCTCTCGATGTCGCCCAGCAGCCACAGCGCCAGGTCGATCGAGTGCGCCATCAGATCGCCCAGCGAGCCGGAGCCGGCGATCTCCTTGCGCACGCGCCACATCATCGGCACATCCGGCGACAGCAGCCAGTCCTGCAGGTACTGTGAGCGCCAGTGATAGATCTCGCCCAGGTCCCCGTTGGCGATCATGTTCTTCGCCAGCGAGATTGCCGGGGCGCGGCGGTAGTTGTGGCAGATCATGTGGATGACGCCCGCGTCCTGGACGGCCTTGAGCATGCGCTCGCCGTCCTCGACGCTGGTCGCGAGAGGCTTCTCGCAGAACACGTGCTTGCCCGCCTCGGCGGCCTTGATGGCCAGTTCGGCGTGCTGGTTGTTCGGCGCGGTAATATCCACGAGGTCGATGTCATCGCGGGCGAGCAACTCGTCCACATCGTAGACGGTCTCCTCCCACCCGAACTGCTCGGCGCAGGCGTCCACGCGCTCCTTTGTACGCCCGCACAGGACCTTCATGACCGGCTCGGCCTCGACCTCCGGGAAAAAGAACGGTACCTGGCGGTAGGCGTTGGAGTGTGCGCGGCCCATGAAGTTGTACCCGACGAGTCCGACATTGATCTGATCCATCGCATGACCCTCCCGAGCGATTCGTAAAGCGGTGATCTCCACCGCCAGTCAGCAAGGCGCATGAGGATGTTTCTACATCTGCGCGGCGGGACCTGCAAGGACGGCCGGGAAAGGAGAATCGGGAACGGGGAACCGGGAACGGAAGGGGGAGAGAGGAGCGGGGAGAGGGAACGACATACGACAAAGGCGGGCGGCACCCGAGACGGCTGGCCCTCCTGTCCGGAGGCACCGCATCATCCCGTCCAACGGCGAAGGGCAAAGGCCTCCGGCATCGGAAATCCGGAAGCGAGGAACGGCGGCCGGCATCGCAAATGGCCGGCCGCCGCGTCGTTGCGGAGGTCGGTCCTGTCCGAGCCCGATCAGCCGCAATCCCGCGTCGCATTGGTCAGCCTGTCAAGTCGCTGGGCTCTGACGCGAAGCCCTCCACCATCCATCTGAAAGAAGGGATTCGGCGCTCAACGCGCAAGATAGGTGGGGCGGATCACCAAAAGGCAGTGGGAGGACGCAGGGATGAGGCGACTCGCAACAGCCGTCGCAGTTTCTTTGCTGGTGGCGGCGGGCATTTCGTGCGCTCAGCAGATGGACCCGAACCAGGCGCTGACGATGCCCTTCGAGGAGCTTGCCGACGCACAGGGCGTGGACGCACAGGCGCTGGCGGAGGAGATCGGCCTTCCGGAGGACGCGGACCTCACGCGCCCGACAGGTCAGGTTCTGCAGGACAACGGCCTGTCCCTGCCTGACCTGCAGCAGGGGATGCAGGCGCTCAGGGCAGAGCAGATGGCGGGGACAGACCAGCAGATGCAGGCGGAGGGCCCCACGGGCGAGGCGACGCTCGAGGCCGAGGCGGCGGAGAAGCCGTGGGCGAAGATCCGCACGAAGTTTATCCTGTGGGTAGTGTTCTTCATCGCGGGCCTGCTTCTGCTGATGCTCACGAAGGTGACCCCGAAGGTCCGCGTAATCATGTTGCTGGCAGCAACTGCGATCTTCGGCGTCTGGCTGGGCATCGAGCCGAACGCGCCGGGCACGATTAAGGATGGCATTACCCTGTACGCGGAGGCGAGTGTTGTCTTCAAGCCGCGGCTGATCGCGTTCATCGGCTTCATGCTCATGAGCATCATCGGTAACAAAATCTTCTGCGGATGGGGCTGCCAGTTCGGAACGCTGCAGGACGCGATCTGGCATCTGCCGACGAAGAAATGGAAGCCGCCATTCTGGCTGAGCAACACGGTGCGCGTGGCCTTCTTCGCGGCCGTTGCGGTCGCGGCATTCGGCTACGGCTTCGACCTGCTGGAGCCCATCGACCCCTTCCGCATCTTCCGGCTGGGGGCAATCTCAGCCGTGATCGTTGCCGCCGTAATACTGATCGCGGGTATCTGGGTCTACCGCCCGTGGTGCCAGTTCTTCTGCCCCTTCGGGCTCGTATCGTGGCTTGGAGAGCGTATCGCGGTCACGAAGCCTCGCGTCAATCTGAAGACATGCATCGATTGCCTGCGGTGTGAGAAGGAATGTCCGAACTTCTCGATCAAAGGGATCCGACGCGGATACAGGGCGCCGCAGGACTGCTTTGCGTGCGGCACCTGCATACGCGTGTGCCCGGTCGATGCCATCCGATGGCATATTCAACCACCGCCCAACACAGCCGAAGACGATACGCAGGAAGAAAGTGAGGATTACGCGGCATGAAAATACTTCTGACAGGCGGCAGCGGACTGGTCGGGACGCGGCTGGCGCCGATGCTGGCGGAAAAGCATGACGTCACGCACTTCGAGATGCGCGACCCGGGCGACGGGCTGCCGTGGATCGAGGGCGATCTCCTCGATCAGAAGGCTGTACACGAGGCCTGTGAGGGCATGGAGGCCATCATGCATGTCGCGGCCATCCACGGGCCGAACTGGCGGAAACTCGGCGACCATGCCATGTTTGAAGCGAACGTGATGGGGACGCAGAACATTATGCACGCGGCGGTCGAGGCGGGCGTGGAGCGCGTGGTGTTCACCTCCTCGATCAGCGCAACCGGCCACGGTCAGGGCATACCGGCCCCCTATCTGCCAATCGACGAGGAGATCCCGCGCGGGCCGGCGGATCTCTACGGGCAGACCAAGGCCCTCGGTGAGCAGATCTGCCGCTTCGCGACTGCGCGCCATGACCTGAGCACGATCATCCTGCGCCCGGGCTTCATCTGTGACGAAGAGTGCCAGTTCCCGGACACCTGGCGGTTGCTCTCGTGCATGGTGGACGTGCGGGATGTCGCGAGCGCCCACGTTGCAGCGCTCGAGTGTGGCGCAGTCCATCACGGCGCCTTCCTGGTGACCGCTGACAGCCCGCTCGCGCACATCGAGCCCCTCCGGTTCTTCGCGGACAGGCGCGGGTGCCTCGAGGACCTTTTCCCGGGGATCGGCGAAAATATCGAAGCCGGCGCATTCGACCCGACGGGGATCGACGAGTGGTACACTGTCGAACGCGCGCGACGGGTGCTCGGCTGGGAGCCGCGGCACAACTTCGAGCTGCCCGCCTGATGGACTGCCGACTCGTCAGCCGCTGACGTTGTGGGCTCGGCGCCCCCGCTGGAGGCCGTTTAAGGAGATTGAGACAATGCAACTCACTGACCGCAAGGCACTCGTGACGGGCGCAAGCCGCGGGATCGGCCGGGCGATCGCGATCGAGTTCGCGCGGGAGGGCGCGGATGTGGCGATCACGGCGCGGACGGCCGAGGCGCTGGAGGAGACGCGCGAGGCGATCGAGAGCCTCGGCCGAATCTGCCATTCGATGGTGTGGGATGTCAGCGATGTCTCCGATGCGCGCGAGAGGCTCAGGAACGCGCGTGAGGCGCTGGGCGGACTGGACATCGTGGTCAACAACGCCGGCGTCCATCACCTCCCCGAGGAAATGGACGGCCGTCGGGGCGGCGAGGAAGAGTGGGACTATGTGATGGACATCAACATGAAGGCCGTCTGGTTCATCACCGAGGAGGCCGCGCGGCTGTTCGCCCGGGAGGGCGGGGCGGTGATTAACATCGCATCGGACTACGCCTTCCGCGGTGGCAATTCGATCTACGGTGTCTCGAAATGGGGCGTGCGGGGCATGACACGGGGCCTCGCCCAGAAATGGGCCGGCAGAGACGTGCGCATCAACGGGATCGGCCCCGGCCCGGTCGCCACGAGTATGAGCAACTGGCACGAGGGCGACTCGCTGGAGCGCGAGAACCTGCCGCTGGGCCGCCTCACCACGCCCGAGGAGGTCGCACGAGTTGCGGTCTTCCTGGCGTCGGGCGACGCATCTGCGATCATCGGAGAGACGATCGTGCTGAACTCCGGGAATTCGTAGGGGAGATCGGGCTTACTTTACCGCCAGGTCCGCAACGACCATCCGGTGGTCCGAGTGTCCACTGACCGCCACGACGGCGCGCAGCGGCTCGAAGCGATCGTCCGCCCAGATGAAGTCGATCCGCTCGAGAGGGAAGCGCGCTGTGAACGTGTTTGGCCAGCCAGTGCCCACGGCGCGAAACGCGTCAGTCATACCCGCGCGCGCCAGCGGCTGCAGCAGTGAGTCACCGGCGCGGGTGTTGAAATCGCCTCCGATGATCGCCGGCACGTTATCTCCGTACCGGGCGCGCTGCTCCAGCGCCTCCGCGATTGCCTCTCCGCGCGCTTCCCGCAGCCGCCGGGCTTTCCGCCAGATCGACGGTCGCCAGATGTCGGCGCGAAGTGACGGCTGAACCAGGTGCGTCGAAATGACAGCAATTGGCCGACCGGTACGCAGTGGAATCGCGAGCACCGCCTGCAACTGGTGAGCCAGCCACTTCGGGTGCGGTGTGGCGATAAGCGAGCCTTTGACCAGAACCGAACAGTCGCGGCGCCCGGACCTCGACCAGTCGGGCGGTAGCACCTCGTCGAGTTCGGCATACGCCGGCATCTCCTGCAGCAGGATGATATCTGGCGTATGCGCCAGCGCGTCCTCAACTGCGCCCACATCACCCCCGCCGCAGTTGACCGAGATCACTCGCACACGCCGCCCGTCGGCTGCCGCCTGCCGCACATCCGGGACGGGGTCATGCCACAGCGACCGAGCGATATACAGCGGCTCCTCGCTGAGCAGGAGCCCAAGCAGGACGCCATATCCCACCACCAGCATCGCTCGGCGCGCGCGAAGAAGCGGCGATAGCACGACGCCCAGCGCAACATGGCTTCCTGCCCACAGGGCAAAGGGCCAGATGGTGATCGGGTCGAGGTTCGCGACCTTCGCGGCATAGAGGTAAGCGACGGCGCTGAAGCCGAGCATCATCAGACCCGCAACCAGGTCGGCCACGCGACCGAAGGGCTCGCCGGCCGGCCTGCGCCGGCCCTCGCCCGCGGCCGGTCCTCGTGCCCCCTGGTCATCCGTGCTTTCGGACACCGTCTCTCACCCTGTCCACTCTGTCGCAGGCGAGAGACGCCTGCCGTTCTCTGAGGGTCACCGATCCATGAACATGAATGCGTTCTCCGGGCCCCAGCCCATGTTCATGGACAGTTGCACGATAAGTCCCGCCATCGCTTCCAGGTAGCGCGAGGCGCGCAGCGGGCCACAATCTACCGGTTCGAAGCCGCAGTCCTCGATGAGACCCGCGACGATGTCCTTGGCATCCTCGTCATCGCCACAGAAGAAGCCCGTGGGAACGTCCTGCCCGAAGCGCGGCTCATTTACCACTTCAGCGTGGATGGTGTTGAACGCTTTCACCACCGACGCCCCCGGCGCCATCTCGGCGATGCGCTCGCCACCGGACGTCTCATTATCGAGGGTGACGCGCAGTGCGTCGAGATCGATGGGATTCGTGATATCGATGAGCGTTTTCGACTCGAATGCCGCACATTCGCGGACGATGCCCGCGCAGGCGTCGAAGGGCACGGCCAGGATGACCGTGTCCGCGAAGTTCGCGGCGTCAACGATGGTGCCCCCTTCGACACTGCCACCAACTGAAGCCGCGGTATCTCGGCCCCGCTGCTCGTCTCGCGAGCCCAGCATTATGCCGTGCCCCGCCTCTGAAAGCGCAGTCGCCAGAGCCGATCCCATGCTCCCCGTGCCAATAATCCCAATATCCATCCGCGCCGCCTCCTTAGCCACTCGTCCGGTCTCGGACGATCCATCCACACCCGCATGGAGAGGATTCGACGCAACGGGCCCGTCCTCCCCCCTGAGTATCGATCAATCCGGCGAGGTGAAGCGGATCGAGTAAAGGTCGGCGTCTTCCATCCGCACCCGCAGTCGAATCGGTTGTCCGGCCAGTTCGCTGAGAGCGCGCTCGCTCTCCCACGTGACCTCGTGAGCGATCTCGTTGCCTAATAGCACCTCAGAATCGGCGAATGAGAAGCCCTCGATCGGGGTGCCGTCGGGCTCACACAGCTCAAAGCGCATCCAGCCGATCGCGTCGGTGGCATGGTTCACCACCAGCCGGTCGCCCGAGAAGATGAGAGGGCGCGTGAGGATCTCGCCCTGCTGCCCGTCAGCGTGAATTGAGACGAAGCCGTCCGTGCGGATCGTGCCGCGTCGCAGCCGCATGGTCGGGTGGCGGTAGTGTTCGGTCCAGTACACGGAGATCTCGTCCGGCGCAGTCTGCAGCATCCCCCACGCGGGGTAGTTGTTGCGGTCGGTCCAGACCTCCGGCTCCGACGCGGGGCGGATGAAGGCCTGCTCCCAGCGCTCGAAGTTGAGGCCGTCGCGGCTGCTCATGAGGACCGCGTCGCTCACGCCGGGATGCGGATGCTCGGGCACTTTCGTTCGGCTCGGCACGAAGCGCGCGGGCAGGCCGATATAGATGTGTGGCGCGCGGAAGTAGGGCTGGACAGCGTTCGTGTACAGGTGCTCCTTGCGAGTGTCTTCGTACTCCACGAAGACCGGGTCCGTCCACTCGCGGAAGTCCTCGCTGGTGCAGGTCATGATGTCCCGCACGCCCTCGCGGCATTTGCGGTGGAAGTCTACGTAGACTTCGCGCAGCGGATCCCAGAAGGCAAGGTTCTGCGAGTCGAACGCTCCCTCAGTGATGGCCGCATGATCGAGCAACTCGCGCCAGTGGATACCGTCGGGAGAGGCGAATACCCCCAGGCCGCCCCCGTGGTGCGAGTAGCCGACGGCCTTGTAGCGCTCGTCATCGGGAACGCCGGGCTTTGTATCGATGAAGGGGGTGAAGTTGTGCGCCCCTCTTCCCTGCCAGACGATATTGTTGTCGGTGGAGCCGTTCACCTCGAACAACCCGAGGTTCGGGCGGGTAAAATGGACCCCGTCCGGGCTTTCGGCGAGACAGCAGTATTGTGTGCCGTCCTCGCTGCTGCCGCGATAGTACATGCGCACGGTCTCTCCATCACGCAGGACGACGAAGTACGCGCAGGTGTCGCCCTCCCACGGCCGGTCAAGCTCAAGAATCACCTCGCGCCGAACCGGCTGATGGAGCCTGCGCTCGGCGCTGCCGGACGTTCCGGAAATAAGGAAGTCATCCACGAAAAGCTCGAGGCGGTCGCCGATCTCGTATGGCTCTTCGTCACCGGCCTCCACGCGATCGATGCCGGCTGAACCGGGCTCTGCCCCACCTTCCACGGTCAGTGCCACGTCATCGGCATCGAACACGCCCACGTCGCCGATGTACGCGTATACGGAGACCGCGACCTCCCACGCGTTCTCGGGCGCCTGATGCGTGACGGAGATCTGCTGCCAGCCATCGGTCGGGCCTTCGACACGCTCGTATTTGTGGGCAATGCGGGTGCCGAGTTGGTCGTAGAAGTTCAGGTAGACGCCGGGGCTGCACTCGTCATCAGTTCGCAGCCACGCCGACCCCGTGTATGCCCCACCCGGCCGAGCCGGAACGCGCGCGCACTCCAGGAACTGGCCCGCATCGGCGTCATCGTCGTGGAATCTGACGCAGGCGTCGCCGGTGCGGCCGCCATCGGTGCGTCGCTCCACGGGTACGCCATCGCGCGTGTGCCATGAATCCGCGACCACGCCCTCGGCATCGGCGCTTTCGAAGGAGGGGTTCGCAACGAGGTTCTCAGCGGACATGGCGGGACCTCCTGTAAGCAATACGCTGAGCGCAATGAGCTTGATCAGTTTCGCTATTCGCATGACAATCCCATTTCATCTGCAATCTGCGCGGTTCGGGCGGTGATCGCCTCGACGATAACCGCGATGCCCTCCTCGCCCAATTCGGCGGAGGCATGCTCGCGCGGGTCGCGGCCGCTGACACCGATCAGGGACGCGTCAGGGGCCTCCGGCAGTTGGGAGAGGTCCACCAGATCAGGGTGGGTCGCCATCATCAGCGATGTCTCCCACGCGCCGGCGTGGTCGCCTATGTTTGGATGCTCATCCCGGACCAGTTCAAAGCCGCTGGTGCCCCAGGCGCGCGCCGGGCGGCACATGACGCTGAACCACTCCGCAGCCGCGCATGCGTGGTGGCGCAGCGGGTAGTGCCCGGCGATGATCGTGGTCAGCGGAAAGCCCAGGGACTTGATCTGCCGCAGGATGTGGATCAGAAGCTCGATGTAGGCGCGATCCTGCTGCTGAATCGACCGCCCCATGTACCCGGGCGCGAGGTTCTCTTCGGGCAGGTGCATTTTCTCTTTCATGCGCCCGTCCTCGTCGTGATTGACCTCCATCAGGTAGGCCTCGCGGTTCTCTCCGTAGAACAGTGGCGGGAAGCGCAGGCCACCGAGCGTCTCCGCGCAGCGGATGGCGACCGCGTTCGCGCCGAGCGTATCCACCCCGGACGGGTTGTGCTCGCCATGCCACTCGATGCCGCCGATGGGCAGCCAGGCGATCGGGCAGGCCTCACGCGCCTCGACGATCTGGTGTGGCCGCAGTTCTTCGTAGCGGACGTTCGACATGGCGCTCAGTTCTCCTCACCGACGAACAGCAGCGAGATGACCTCGGAGGCGGTGGTGACCCCGGCGTTGACCTTCGAGAGCCCGTCATACTTGAGGCTGCGCATACCGCTGCGCAGGGCGATCCGCCGCAGCTCAGTCGAGGTGGCCTCGCTCGCGATTGCGTCGCGGATCTCGGGGTTCATCTCCATCAGTTCGTAGACACCGATCCGACCCGAGTAGCCGGTGTTGCGGCACATCGCGCAGCCGCGCCCGTGGTGGAACTTGATCTTCTTCGCCTGCTCGGGCTTGAGGTCCAGCCGCTCAAGCTCCATCTCCGACGGCTCGACCTCCTCGCGGCAGCGCGGGCAGATGCGCCTGACAAGCCGCTGGGCCATCACGCCGATCAGCGATGAGCCGATCAGGTAGGGCTCGACGCCCATGTCCACCAGGCGGGTCGGGGCCGATGGCGCGTCATTGGTATGAAGGGTGGTCAGGACCAGGTGACCGGTCATCGAGGCGCGGAAGGCCATCTCCGCGGTCTCAAGGTCACGCACCTCACCGACCAGGATGATATCCGGGTCCTGGCGGAGGATATGGCGCAGTGCGCTCGCGAAGGTCAGGTCGATGCGCGGGTGCACCTGTGTCTGGTTGACGCCCGCGACCTGGTACTCGATCGGGTCCTCGACCGTGGTGATGTTCTTGGTCTCGTCATTGATGGTATGCAGGGACGCGTACAGCGTCGTGGATTTACCGGATCCGGTCGGGCCTGTGACCAGGATCATGCCCTGGCGGCTGTGCAGCAGCTTCTCCCAGGTCTGCATTGTCTCCTGGCCCATCCCAAGCTGGTTCAACGACACGAGGGCCCGGGACTTATCCAGCAGACGCAGCACGGCCTTCTCGCCCCAGTAGGTCGGGAGGGTGGAGACACGCACATCGATCGGGCGGTCGTCCACCTCGGTGGCGAAACGCCCGTCCTGGGGGAGCCGATTCTCGGAGATATCCGCTCCGGCCATGATCTTGATCCGCGACATCGCGTAGCGGTGCATGTCGCTGGGGAGCGTCGTGAAGGTCATAAGCTGCCCGTCCACCCGATAGCGCACGCGCACGTTATCGGCGCGCGGTTCGATGTGTATATCGGAGGCGCGCATCTGCACGGCCTCTTTGAGGATCTGCTCCACGATCGCCACCACGGGGGCCTGGTCGAGCATCTCGACCAGCTTCTGGTCCATTTCGCCGGCGAACTCGCTCCCACCGATACTCATCTCCAGATCGGTGGTCGCAGCGCCCTCCATGGAGACCTGCGACCGCGCGCGGGTGGCGTAGTACTGCTCGATGGCGTTGCGCAGTTCGACCTCCTCGACCTCGATCGGCTCCACGCGTTTGCCGGTGCGCGAGCGTATCTCGTCGATCGCGAACACGTTGCCCGGGTCGGCCATGGCGACGAGGATGCGATCCTCGCTGACCTGGATCGGAAGCGCGAGGTACTCTTCCGCGAGCGGCTTCGGCACTTCGCGCAGGGCGTCAGGGTCGATCTCGTAGCTTTCGAGGGTGCCCTGCTCCCCCGATTTCTTGCGGCGCCGGGCGGGTTCGGCACGCCCGTTTTCTTCGGATTGGTCGCCGGCCTGTTTCTTGACGGGCCTGGACGGCTCGTCCGGAACTCGTTCGGCGGCGCGGGCGAAATCCTGTGCAGTGGCAAACTCCAGGCGCAGGATCGCCTGGACCAGTGACGTCTGATTCTCTTCGGCGTGCTGCTCTGCCTGATCGAGTTGCTCGGGGGTCAGCGCCCCCATCTCAACAAGCGTCTGTGCCAGCTTCTGATCACGGTCGTCCGCCATCGACGACCCTCCTTGGTCCGAAAATGCTGCTGAGGGCAGCGGCGACCACGGATAGACGCCGATCTCCGCAGGTTCGTCGCAGGCCCCGCCGAATCGCGCCTGACATATTCGCCTGTGACCGAAGCGTTCCCTTTGCAGATGCAGCATGATCCCGCGAAACTTGTTTCCCCGTCCCCGGCCGGACGCCGTCGTTGTCGTCGCCCTTGACACTGATGTTGCGGTTGCCGGTGGCGGGGCCATCGTTGCCGTTGCTGTTGTTATCGCCGTTGTTGTCGCCGTTTTTGTCGCTTTCCCTGCATTCGCTGCTTTCGTTGCTTTCGTTGCTTTCGTTGCTGCCGTTCCCGTATACTTGTTATGCGCATCAACTGGCGTGGGAGGGACGATATGTGGCCATTCGGTCGGCGCGAGCCTGAAGACCAGGAGAAGCCGGATCCTGAGGAACGCTTCAAAGCGGGAACCCGGGCCCTCGAACGCGGTGACGTCAACGAAGCGATTGAGATACTGTCTGACGTGGTGGAGGATGAGCCGGAGTACATGGCCGCCCGCGTGAACCTCGGCCACGCGTACTACTCCAACGGCGAGTATGTAGCCGCCTCGCGGCAGTTCGAAGAGGCCCACAAACTGGAGCCGGATAATCCGAAGATTCTTCTCAATCAGGCGGCGGCCAGGAGCGCACTCGACCAGCTTGACGAGGCGATCGATCTGCTGATCGAGGCCCTGAACGTCGATGCGGAGTTCCGCGATATTCATTACAACCTCGCCATCGCTTACTGGCGCAAGGGCCGTGAGCCGGAGGCAATGGCTGAGCTGGAGATGGAGCTGGCGCTGCATCCCGACCATGAGCCGGCGAAGCAGGCGATGACGCGCCTGAAGGCGGAGGCCGATATGTCCGAGGAGGACGCAGAGCCGGCAGTGGCGAATCACCAAGACGACGATTCAACTGAAGATTGATCAACGCCCGTTGGGGCAGGAGGAGGCTCGACAGATGAACGTTCAAGAGGGCGACGTTCTGGTCTGTCAGTGCGACGATTGCGATGTTGAGTTGACCGTGACGAAAGCATGCGAGCAGGGCTCATGCGGCGAATGCACGGACATCACGATCCAGTGCTGCGGAGTCGATATGGCGAAGAAGTCCAGTTGACACCGCTGCAAAGCGGACACCATCGGCCGCGGGAACCACGTCCCCGCGGCCGCTTTTCGTTTGACCGCCTGAATGCCCATCCCGGCATCTACGACACCCCACGGGGGCTGCGATGACGCAACTGACATTTGCCTATCTACTGTCCGCCGTCGCCGCACTCTTGTGGGGCCTCGTGGTTATCCCCATCAAGCGCGCCCGCACATCGGGGCGGCTCGGCATCGCTGTGGCGATGACCATGGGCACCGTCGCGATGTTCGCGCTCTCGGCGCCACAAATCTCCCTCCTGAGCACGCTCACATGGCGCGAAGCGGGCCTGTATCTGATCACCGGCGCGATGCAGTTCACACTCGGCTGTGGTGCTTACTACCTCGCTGTACAGAAAGGATCGCTGTCGGTAGCGGTGCCGATCACCCGGGTGAAGATACTCCTCGTGGTCGGTCTCTCGATTCTCATGGGACTGGAGGTCTTCCGCTGGGGCTTGATGGGCGCGGCCACGCTTGTCTTCCTGGGCGGGCTGATGGTCGGCAAGCCGCTCCGCTCGGCCGGTTCCGAAGAGCGTGAAGGGCACTGGGAGTCGATCGGACTGGCCGTCGCCGCCTGCGTCTTCTGGGCGGTCAGTGAGACATTCATGGGCCTGCTGCCCGACCGTATTCCGCCCATGGTCTCAAACGGCTTGCTCCTTGGGTCGGGGCTGATGGCGTGGTGCGTACTCGCGAGTGTCGCAGGATGGTGGCGCGAGCTTGTGGCAATGCCCCGGCATGACGTACTGTGCTTCGTGGCGCACGGGTTGATCAGCTTCTCTGCGGCCTATGTCCTGTTTGTGTGGTCGATCCAGCTTATCGGCCCCGCGCGCCCGGTCATCATCACCTCAACCTACCCGCTGGTCTCGGCGATGGTGGGCTGGATCGGCTACAGGGAAGGCTTCAGCCCGCGCCTGGGCATGGGCGCGATCCTGCTGATCGGTGGCGTGATCCTGCTGCAGTTTGCGTGAGACGCCTGGGAGTGACTGCGATGAATGCCCGTGTTCGGACTGCCGGCGCGATACTCTTCGTCCTGCTGATGGCGGGGCCGTCGCACGCGGAGACATACGTGGTGGACGGGGCGCGCGGCGATGACGCCAACGACGGCATCTCCGCACCATTCGCGACTATCGCGCGCGGCGCCCGGACCGTCGGCCCCGGTGATATGCTGAAGATCGTCCCCATGGATGAGCCCTACCGCGAATCGCTGCGACTGAACCGACACGGACGGCGCGGGGCGCCCATCGTGATCGAGGGCGGCGGCGCCACGCTCACCGGTGCGGATCCGGCGCCCACCGAGGGATGGACGGAGCAGGACGGCACCTGGCAGGTCCCGCTCGAGGCGCACAAGCACATGATGGTCTCCGGCGATGAGCGGCACTTCATCAGGGGCGGCAGTCCCACGAATCTCGAGCCCGAGCAGTGGCGCTGGGCGGATGGCACGCTTTACTTCCGGCCCGCCGAGGGGAAGACGCCCGCGGATTACAACCTGCGCCTGGCAATTGACCGCCCATCCGGCGTAATGACCTCCGGCGTGGGGTTGATCATTGTGCGCGACCTCACGTGCATCAACTTCTGGAACGACGGCTTCAACCTGCACGGTGGGACAGGCCCGATATGGTTCGAGAACATCGTCGGGAACTGGAACGGCGACGAGGGCTTCTCGGCCCACGAGAACGCGGAGTGCTACGTGCGCGGCGGGGAGTTCAGCCACAATTACTGGCATGGCATCAATGACATCATCTTCTCGCGCACACACTTTGTGGACGTCATCTGTCGCGATAACCGCTCGAAGGGCGTGCGCTTCAACGGAGGCGCGCACTCGCTCACCGACTGCAGCATCTCCGGCAGTCCGATCAATGTCGAGCTTCTCCCCTGCTCCCGGACGCGCTTCCCGCTGGCGGAGAAACATCCGCTCGCTCCGGCATTTCTGAACCTGCGCAACACCGTCGTGCGCTCAGGCAGGGATGACGTCGGTATCTTCATCGGTCCGGATACCCGGGCCGTTGTCGAGCATAGCCTGCTGGATGGTGGCGCGCCGGTGATCGATGTGCAGCCGACGGGCAAGGCGTTCGTCGCAAACTCCGTGGTCATGAGCGGCGCGCAGCAGGAGGTCGTCGCGGCGGGCGAATACGTCGCTCACCACAACCTCTATTTTCCGGGGCGCTTGACCATCACCGGGACCGAGTACGGGCCGGATACATTCGCCGACTATCGCGCCGCGACCGGCAATGGCGCGAACTCCCTGATCGGCGAGCCCATCTTCGCCGAGGACGGCGTGCACCTCGCGCCCGATTCGCCCGGCTATCGCGGAGCCGACAGCGGGGCTTACGGAGGCCGGGCAATCGGCCCGGAGGACCGCCAGCGCCAGGCGACCTCTATCGGCGTACCGGGCGTGACCATCGTCGAGGGGGAGGCCGAGGAGACTGCCGATGGCGGAACGCGCTTCGCCTACTACTTCGAGGACGAGAATCCGTGGTCGCGGATATACCCCGTGCCGGAACAGAGCGAGGGCGGAATCGCGGTGAGCGGCGAATCTGTCCTCTCTGATAGAAATGCGCACTCCGGCTTACGCTCCGCAAGGCTGCACGTCGTCACACCCGAGGGCGACCCGGCTTCCTACAATATCAAGCTCTTCTCGCAGTATCTCCCGTTTGAGCAACCCATCCAGCGGCTCAGTTTCTGGCTCTATGGCGACGCCTCCGGGCGCAGTGTGCGTCCGCGCATACGTGACGGCGGTCACGAGAGCTTCTACGGGACTCCATTTCGGCTGGACTGGGAGGGCTGGCGAGAGGTAAACTGGGATCTGGACGAGACCCCGCCGACCCTCATCACAGGGGGCGACGAGGATAAACGGCAGGACGGGCCCACCATGGAGCTTGTACTGGAGATCAGCCAGGACGCCGGTTCGAAGATGACGCTGTTCATCGACGACCTGCAGGTCGAACTTCTCCCCGAGGGCGAGTAAGGCTCACACGTCCTCCACAACGCCGGGAAGCTCGGACGAGTCCCGACCCGGGGTCCCTGCAGCTATATCAGGACGATCCAGGAGGCACCTGAATGCGACGCGCACTCATCATCACATTGCTGCTGGCCGCCTCAGTCGCCTGGGCACAGGTCCCGGGCGCCGACTGGGCGGGCAGCGATGACGTGACGTTCTATCTTGACTTCGACGACACCACCTACGCCTGGAAGGCTGCCGGCAACCCCTACCAGTTCGGCTACAACTTCGAACTGGTCGATGGTGATCTCGATGGCAGGGCCTGGCACAACACGAACAAGATGGGATACATCGGATTCGACGGCCTGGATAATGTCCCGCTGGAGGCGGGGACCGTCTCCGTCTATGTAAAATCCGGTGACGAAAACATCTTCGCCGATGGAAAGAAGCACGGCATCGTCGCGTTGTGCCGCACGATCCGGGGCATGGTCACCGAAGAGGACCTGTGGACTGAACAGGGCCTCGCGCTGTCGCTGCGCAAGACCGAGGCGAATGCGATCGAACTGCTCGCGCACGTCGGCGGGAACGAGTGGAACTGGGATGCCGAGGAGGTCGTGGTCGCCTCTGCGGACGCCTCCGGTCTGGATCCGGCCCGCTGGCATCACCTCGCGTTCTCCTGGGATTTCGCGACTCGTAGGATGTGGCTGGTGCTCGACGAGGAGGTCATCGAGGGCCAGATCCCCGAAGCGGTCAAACGGCCCCACGATTACCTGGCAGCAATCTTCGGCAACACATACCACTACCGCCGCGAGAACCAGCAGCCCCTGAACGCGCTGATGGATGAGATTGCTATCCTGTCGGTCCCGTGGCCCGAGGCTCAGCAGTTGATGGCCTCGGCCGCGCCTCTGACCGCCCAGCGCCCGCCTGTGCCGACCTGGACGGCTGAAGCCACGCTCTTCCCGGATGACGAGAATCTGGCGAGGTGCGAGGAGGTCGCGCGCCAGCACCTGAAGATGATGCTCCAGACTCAGCGCCACGGGGGCTGGGTGCTGAGCATCAAGTGGCCCTCCAAGCTGCAGTGGACGGCCAAGTACCGGATGCCCGAGCCGCGCAACCTCATCTGGCTGTCCAAGGACTCCCACACCGCGTTCGGCGCGGCGGAGATGCTCTTTGCGTACGAGGCGCTGGGCGATGAGCGCTACCTCGAAGCCGCAAAGGCCACCGGCGACATGTACCTCACCACCCAGCACCCCGAATTCGGGCTGTGGCACCACGCCTACTTCTACGAAGATGGCCGGTACATCCCCGAACGCGACTACTACGCGCTCATCCAGGACCACGCCCAGACCGGTCCGATCATGCTGCTGTGCTACCTGCACCGGGTCACCGGTGAGGAGAGGTACCTGGATGCGGCGAAGAAGGGCGCGGATTTCCTCATCACCGCACAGAACCCGAACGGCTCATGGCCCCACCACTGGCTGCTGGACAAGCAGGTGGGCGTGACGGCCCGGGGCATCGAGGGTGGTGGCGAGGTTAACGACTACGGCACATCCGGCCCGATCCAGGCCCTGCTGAACATGTACGAGTACACAGATGATTCGCGCTATCGCGAGGCGGCGCTGCAAGGCGCGGACTGGCTCATCGTGGGGTCCATTGACAACGGGAAGATTGCCGGCTGGGCCGGGCAGTACGATGCCGCGAACACCCCCGTCGTAGCGGGGCACTTCGCGCCCCCCTCCGT
>CAZAHB010000071.1:0-23249 GCA_964484945.1 uncultured Armatimonadia bacterium
CTCAAACCGCGCCGCCGAGCGATGCAGCCGGGCCAGCGTGGCGCCTGCTGCATGCAACTGGCCGGGATCACCGGACCGGTGTGCGTCGCCCTCGATGTACTCGAACAACTCGTAGATCTGCCCGTCCACGCTCACCCAGGCATCTCCGTCCTCGGTTGCCACACCGCGGGGGACCGGCAGCCCATCGCTTGCCAGATGCCCCAGCAACGCGTGGTCGAACTCCACCCAGTCCTCACGGGCGTAGCGCGGGTTGCGCCGCCGCAGCATCAGCCGCCGGTCGCACAGATCGACGATCGCACTGGCGTTCGCTGTGCCGCTACCGGGGTGAACACGGTCGGCGCGGGCCGCGATGCCCCAGTGTTGGAGCACTGACACGGCCTCGTCGCCGGGTAAAGCGGTGCTGGTTTGAGGCATTCAGGTTCCTCCTGAAGCAGGCTCCGGCGAAGAGTATCACGCCATCTACTCACAGATCACGTCGGCAATCGACCTGTGCGGTGAGGGCATCGGCAGACCTTCGAGATCCTCCGGCGCTACCCATCGAAGGTCATCGTGCTCGATTGCATGGGCATCACCCGCGACCATTTCGCAGGCGAGAACCGTAAGATTGACACGCCGATTCATTACCCCGTAGGTGAGCGAGGTTATCTCTTCCCCCACCGCCACCTCCACCTCAAACTGGCGCGCGAACTGCTCGCAAAGGGCCTCGCCACGATCCTGCGCTGTATCGAGTTTTGTGTGTGGGAACTCCCACAATCCGCCCCACTGCCCATCGGGGGGCCGTCGCGCTACGAGCAGTTTCCCGTCGTGGCGAAGAACACCCGCAACCGCGCGCATCTGCTTCACCGGCCGGGACTGCGTCTGCGGGATCTGTGCCTGGAGGCCCATCTCGCGAGCGCGGCAGATTTCACAGAGCGGGCAGATCAGGCAACCGGGGCGCCACGGTTGACACATTTGCGCGCCAAGCTCCATCAGCGCCTGGTTGAAGTCGCCCGCACGGGTGTCGGGAATGGCCGTCCGCGCAAGCTCACTGATTCGCCGACGGGCTTTGCCCCGGGACACCTTTCCCTCGATGGCGAAGACACGCGCGATCACCCGCACTACGTTGGCATCCACCGCCGGGACCGGGATGTCCCAGGCGATACTGAGGACGGCCCCGGCGGTGTATTCGCCAACTCCCGGCAGTGCCAGCGCTTCCTCCATGGTGCGGGGGAACTCGCCGCCGTGGTGTTCGACGACCTCTCTCGCCGCAGCCAGCATATTGCGGACCCGCGAGTAGTATCCGAGGCCCTCCCAGAGTGGAAGCACCTCAATGTCTACCGCGTCCGCGAGGTCCTCGAAGGTCGGGAATGCCTCGAGGAAGCGCTCGTAATACGCTCTCACGCGATCGACCTGGGTCTGCTGAAGCATGATCTCCGAAACCCAGATGCGGTAGGGATCGTCCGTCTTGCGCCATGGAAGGTCGCGCTTATGCTGATCGAACCACTCCAGCAGCGGCTCTGTAACTGCTTTCGCTCGCTCTTCCTCGGTCACGAACTCTCCCTCAACCTCCCCGCGGAGACTGCCCCGTCGCCACACGATGCCCGATGCGCCTGTAGCGGTTGTTTCCGATCGAGTGGAGGCTCAGGCCTCGCCAAGCCATGCCTCGATCTGCGCCTCGTCCTCATCCGTCCACGGCATGATGTCCTCGATACACTGGCGATCGTAGCCCGAGTAGATGTGGGCCATCATGTCGCGGTAGGTGCCGTCGGCAAGCCGCTCCGCGCGCCAGTTGGTGAAGCACTCGCGATCGTATTCCTTCGCCCGCGCGTCGATGGCCGCAGTGTCGAACTGCTCGCTCAACAGCGCACCCATCTCTTCCGCTACCTCCGGTTCATCGGCCGCCACATCGTCTACCTCCCACGGATCTGCGTCGAGGTCATAAAGCTGCGGCTGATAGCCCTCGTAGTGAACGTACTTCCAGTTCTCCCGGCGGAGCATGTACATTCCCGTGTTCACGCGATCGCCGTTGTACTCCGCGAAGGCCCAGTCGCGCTCGCGTGGGTCATCGCCGGTCAGTTGCGGCATGAGAGACTCGCCATCGATGCTTTCGGGGTATCCGGGCGCGTGTGCGTGGTCCTCGTAGCTGGTGCGGGCCATGTCCATGAAGGTCGGGTACAGGTCGATCAGCGACACGGGCGTATCCACGGTCTTTGAGCGGTGCACGTCCGGCCCTGAGACGATCAGCGGCTCATGAATCGATGGCTCGCACATGGACCGCTTCAGGACCTGGTTCTGCTCGCCGGCCATCTCGCCATGGTCGCTCGTGAACACGACGTAGGTGTTGTCACGCACGCCGAGGTCATCGAGCGTGTCCAGCACCCGGCCCACCATCTCATCCAGCGCGATGACCATGGCGTAATAGACGTGGCGCATCTGGCGCACCATGGCCCGCGAGAAGCCCCTGTCGCAGTTCTTGGTGATGCGCATGTAGCGCAGGACCGGGTGATCGTCATCGCTGACCGGGCCGATGTCGGGGGGCATCTCGATGGCATCCGGATCGATCATGTTCATGTGCCTCTGTGCGGCGCGGAAGGCCGGATGGACCAGCCCCGTGGTGAGGTAGCACATGAACGGCGCCTCTGCACCGGCGGCCTCGCGCATCCACTCGCAGGCCCGCCAGGTATACTGCCAGTCCCGGCGGTAGGGGGAATCGTCATCTGTAACCTCGGGGACGGGGGTGCGGCTTATTGGCCGGTGGATGTCCGCCGAGCGCGTCCACGAGCCGACCTGGTCGCGGATCGAGTGTTTCCCCCACGCGTAATCCAGCGGGCCGATCATGGACGTCTGGTAGCCGGCGCCGGCGAGAGCGTCGCGGAGGATCGGCGTGCCCTCCCGCAAGCCCTCGTGGTTGTTCCAGCAGTCGTAGAAATGCGGATATTTGCCCGTGACCATGCTGGCCCGCGATGGGTTGCAGACCGGGCAGGTGGAGTAGGCGTTGGTGAAGAGCACGCCGTCCTCGGCCAGAGAGTCGAGGTTCGGAGTCAGGCCCTGCAGGGCGGGTTCGCCCATGCAGCCCATCTTCCGCCCATCCATACTCTCGGCGTGGATATGAACGATGTTGGGTCGATTGGTATCAAAACTGGAGCGATCTGCGCGGGGCATCGGGAGCATCTCCTCGAACGCATCGGTCTGAACTCGCGAGAGAGAGTTTCCCGACTCGCCGCGTCAATCCTGCATCATGACCGTGGTCGCCGGGGATATCTGCCCGTTAGTCGATGGCTTCAATCCCAGCAGTGAGGTCGTCCATGAAGCTCAATACGTAATCCGCGAGTGTCACCAGCTCTGTGGACGTGACGCCGAGGTCTTCAATTCCCGCGGAGGGGTCGTCTTCGCCCCCGGAGTTGTGCCGGCTCGGATCAAATGGCGTTTCAGTATCGGACAGTTCGATCATGATCAATCTCCATCCCAGGCAAATGGAAGAGGCGGTTTTCAGTGCCGTCATGCTTTCACGCAGGTACTGTTGAGACTCTCCGGCCCCATGCATCAGGTGCGCCAGTCGCGGAAACTCACCGCAACCACATCGTCAATGCTCGTCCCGACCGTCCCGGCCTCCATCTCACCGTCTGCCAGGTACGCCATGACGAGTGCTATGCTCGCGCCGTAAAGCAGGCCGGCCGAGGTGCGGATCGGCAACGAGGGATCGAGATGCCCCCGCTGCTGATATAGGCGCAGAAGCTCGCCCAGCTGCTCAATGAGCATGTTGTCGAGGCGGACCAGCTCACGGCCCAGAGACGACATCTCCCCCACGGCAGCACTCCAGACCTCCCGCAACAGGTCGCGATCGTTCTCCTCGATCATCCGCAGGAGGTACAGCCGCAGCAGCTGCTGACAACCGGTCTCCGGATTGTCCGGTGGCTCCGCCACCAGCTCTTCCCCCTGCTGGAGAACTTCTCGCGTCTCGCGCTCGTTCATCGCCAGCAGCAGGTTGGGCTTTGATGAGAAGTAGTTATAGACAGTTCCCACCGCCACCATCGCGCGTTCGGCGATCATCTCCATCGTGGTGTCCTCGTACCCGTGCGCGGAGAAAAGCTCCTGCGCGCTGTCGAGGATCGCGTCGCGGGTGATGGCCTTCTTCTTCTCTCGCAGACTCACGGATGAATCTCCTTCAAACATGAACGTCTTCATTATTATAATTGCTTCACCTCAGAAGTCAACCCGTGCTCGGGGGAGAAAGAAGTGAGAACGGAAGGTCCATGGTGCGCGGTGCGCGAAAACTCCAGAACGACACAATTGTCGTAGGTGCAGGGAGTGAGTGAGCGTCATGGCCAGCAACCCCGATCTCTGGGAGTTCTACGACCCGACCGAAATACACTTCGGGACGGGCGCGCGCGAGACGTTGCCGGAGGTGATTGGATCTTTCGGCGAGCAGGCAATCCTCGTTACCGACAGCGGCCTTGCCGAACTGCCCATCATCGAGGACCTCCGCGCCCATCTGCCCGAGGGTACGCCACTGTTTGCCGAGGTCGAGCCGAATCCAACCGTCCAGATGGTGGATGCGCTCGTGGAGCTGATCCACGATCATGACGCAGATGTGCTCGTCGCGGCCGGTGGGGGCAGTTCGCTGGACTGCGCGAAGGCAGCCGGTTCGGTCTCACAACAGGGCGGTTCAGCGCGGAAATACCACTCCGAAGGTGGCGAGCTTGATGACCGCCACCTGCCGCTGGTCGCCATCCCGACCACTGCCGGCACCGGAAGTGAGGTCACACCGATCTCCGTGCTTGGCGATCCGGAGAAGGGCGTGAAGGCTCCGCTGGTGCATGATAACTTCTTCCCCTCCATGGCACTGGTCGATCCTGCCCTGACGAAATCGATGCCCGCGAAGGTCACCGCCTCCACCGGCTTCGACGCACTCGCTCACGCCGTGGAGGGTTACTGGTCGAAGAATCACAATCCGATCTCCGACGCGCTCGCTTGCGAATCGGTGCGTCTGGTCTTCGAGCACCTGCCCGATGCGCTTGAGGACGGATCGAATATGCAGGCCCGCGAGGGCATGTCGCTGGCGGCGCTGCTGGGCGGAATGGCCTTCCAGGCACCCAAGAACGCGGCCGTACACGCGTGCTCGTTCCCCTTCTCGGCCAGGTATCACCTGCCGCATGGAACGGCGTGCGCGCTCACACTGGACCACTTCATGCGCTTCAACGCGCCTGCCATGGGCGCGCGCGCAGATCGCCTCGCGGCAGCCGGTGGTTTCGACAGCATGAACAAGATGGCCGATACGTTCGCGCAGATGAAGGCGCGGTCGGAACTACCCACTCGGCTGTCGGAGTTCGGCGTGACCGAAGAGGATATTGACGAGATCGTCGAGGGCAGCTTCCACTCCCTGATGGATAACAACCCGCGTGAGGTCACCCCTGAGGTCCTCGCGGGGATCTACCGACAGATGCTGTGAGGAGAGATGTCATGGCGGACCAATCCGACGCTCTGGAAGAGTTCGACCCTGAAGCGTTCGATGACCTGGCGGGCGAATTTCGCTACGTCATCACCGACATGATCTGCCGATCCGGCTCAGGCCACCTCGGTGGCTCGCTGAGCCTGGTGGAGACGGTTATCACGCTCTACTGGCGGATCATGAACTTCGACCCGGACAATCCGAAGTGGGAGGACCGCGATCGCCTGGTGATGTCCAAGGGCCACGCGGGACCCGTCCTGTACGTGGCACTGGCCTACCAGGGCTTCTTCCCGAAGGAAGAGCTGAAGACAATCAATGAGAATGACACGAACCTGCCCAGTCACTGCGACCGGCTGCTGACGACCGGCATCGACATGACCGCCGGTTCGCTGGGCCAGGGCCTCTCGTGTGCCTGCGGCTTCGCCGAGGCGGGCAAGCTGCGCAATCAGGACCACGATGTCTACTGCATCGTCGGCGATGGTGAGAGCGATGAGGGAATGATCTGGGAGGCCGCCATGTACGCGGGCCACAACAAGCTGGACAACCTCGTGGCAATCACCGATTACAATAAGCTTCAGATCGACGGCTTCACCAGAGAGGTCATTGATCTCGAACCGTTAGCCGACAAGTGGCGGTCCTTCAACTGGGAAGTCATGGAGATGCAGGGCCATGACTGGGATGACATCTACGAGACGATCTGCGCTGCCCGTAGTTTCGAGGGCAAGCCGGTGATGATCATCGATCACACCCGCAAGGCCCGCGGCTGCACGGTGGCGGAGAATCGTCCCGAGAGCCACAACATCAAGATCCCCGACGAAGAGGCCTTCGAGAAGTACATGTGCGCGCTCGAGTACCAGGACTACGAGCTTCCCTACGAGGTGGAGTGACAGATGACTGATATTCCGCTTCATGAGATGCAGATGCGTGACGTTTACGCGCTTACGCTGGTTGATCTCGCCGACAACAACCCCGACATCGTGGTCATCGAGGCGGATCTGGGCAAGGCGTCGGGGACGATCCCGACCTTCTCGGAAGCCCATCCGGACCGCTTCCTCGACACCGGTGTTGCCGAGGCGAATATGATCGGCATCGGCGCGGGGATGGCCGTGGACGGGTTTATCCCCTTCTGCGCGAGCTTCACTCCCTTCGCGACCCGCCGCACGTACGATGCCATCACCATCTCAGTAGCCTACGCGAGCGCGAATGTGAAGATCGTCGGGACGGCGCCGGGGATCACGACCGGCGCCAACGGTGGCACGCATATGTGCTTCCAGGACCTCGCTATCATGCGGGCGATGCCGCGCATGACCGTCTTCTCCCCGTGCGACGTGTATGAACTGTCCTCGTGCGTGCGCTGGATGGCCGAGAACGAGGGCCCCATGTACATGCAGATGATCCGGCCGGTGCAGCCGAAGATCTTCGACGAGGATTACACATTCGACCCGGAGACAGCGGTTCATATGCACGAGGGCGACGCGGCAACGCTCGTCAGCACGGGCTGGACGACACAGTTCGCCAGGCAGGCCACTGAGGAGCTTGCGGAGGAGGGCATCGAGGTCGATCACTTCCACTACGCCTCCGTAAAGCCCTTCGACGAGCAGAGCCTCATCGAATCTGCCGAGCGCACGGGGCACGTGGTTACTGTCGAGAACCAGAACGTGATCGGCGGCCTTGGTGGAGCGGTCTGCGAGGTGCTCTCGGAGAACCTGCCCACACCGGTCAAGCGGCTTGGCGTCCACGATCAGTTCGGTGAGGTCGCGACCGCCGAGTACCTGCTCGACAAGCACGAGATGAACGTGGAGCACATCAAAAACGCCTGCACACAGGGAGCGTAACCTATGAAAGTTGTCGTCGGCTCAGTCGTCAAAGGACTTCTGCTCAAGAACGCAATCGTCGAGTGGCTCGAAGAGAACGATTACGAGGTCATCGACGTGGGCGCGTATGACTTTGACACATTCATCAAGTTCCCCGCGGTTGCCGAGCGCGCCGCGCGGGTGCTGCAGCAGGGCGAGGCGGAGCGCGGGATCCTGTGCTGTGGCAGTGGCACCGGGATGAGCCTGGCCGCGAATAAGTTCAGCGGCGTCTGCGCGGTTTCGTGTGAGAGCGTAATGTCCGCCGAATTCGTCCGCTGGGTCAATGACGCCAACTGCATGTGCATGGGCGAGAGTCTCGTGACCCCCGACAAAGGTCAGCGCATGGCCGAGATCTTCCTGACCGAAGAATTCCAGGATGTCGAGGGCATTCCCCAGGATGTGCTGAACTTCTGGGAGGAAGCCCGCGACGAGATCATCGCCCGGGGCGATGAGGCCACCGACCGCGACCTCGAGACGCTCGAATAAGCGCCCGTGAGCGAAACCGCGCGGCTCGGCCTGATCTTCCTGGTGGTCTTTCTGACCAACTTCCAGGGGTCGATCACCGGCTTCGGCGCAACGGTGCTGGCACTGCCGTTCGTCACGCTGCTGATCGGCCTGAAGGTTGCCGTGCCGGTACTGGTGATCCAGGCGTGGCTTCTGGCGATCTTCATCGTCATCGAGGCCCGCCGGCACATCCGCTGGGCCGCATTCGGCAAGCTGCTGGCGTTTGTTGTCATCGGCCTGCCGATTGGCATCGTCATGTCAGCACATCTCCCCGAGGACCCGCTGAAGCTGGTCCTCGGTGCCTTTACGGGCCTGGTGGCTGTTAACGGGCTCGTCCATCCCGAGCCGCCAAGCGCGGAGGACGGGGGCCTGCAGGGCTGGAAGGGCCGCGGCATTACCGCTTTGCTCCCGCTGGGCGGGATCATCCACGGTGCGTTCGGCTCCGGCGGTCCCCTGCTGGTGGTCTACTGCGCCCGGGCGCTGCCGGACAAGTCCCTGTTCCGCGTGACGATGAGCCTGCTGTGGCTGGTGCTGAACACAATCCTGATCGGCCAGTGGGCCGCCTCGGGGCGGTTGACCGCCGAGGTTCTGACGCTGGCGGGGTGGTGCGCGCCGTTCATGATCGCGGGACTTGTCCTCGGCACCATCGCGCACTACCGCGTGGATGAGGCGGTCTTCCGCCGCATCCTCTACGCGGTGCTGCTGGTTGCGTCGGGAATGCTGCTGCACTCGGCACTGGGATAGCGCTCGCGGCGAGAACCTTTCGATGTCCGATGCGTCAACACAGCGGGGGAAGTGCAATTCACGCTGAGAGGTGGAGTGATGTGTGATGGATCGGCGACAGTTCGTGAAAATGATCGGCGCCGGAGGAATTGCCGTTGGGCTTGGCGCCATTGCAGGCCTGGGCTGCGCAACCGAGGATGCACCGGTGACCGGCCCACCTGATCAGGGCGATACCCGAATCGCCGTATGCCCCGATTGCGGCAAGGAAGTCAAAGTTGAGCAATGGGGCGCGGAGATCAAGTGCTGGAATTGCGGGCACGTGTGGGCCCCGCAGAAGCAGGCCTGACATCGGCTGATCAGTTCAAGTGTCCGGCACCGGTTGATCCACCGACGTTGACGCGCTTTACTCGGGGCATGGTCTGCACGGGCCGTGCCCTTCTCAGTTTGTCTCTTCGATGCAGAATACGTGCTCTGTGCCCCGCACATACATCCGCCCGTGCGCGAAGGCCGGACTGGAATAAACCGCTTCACCGAAGCTGCCTCCGCCGACCCGCTCGTACTCAGGCTCAGTCGAAAAGACGACCCCCTCCCCCGCCTCGCCGATGAGGCACACGCGATCGCCCACAAGCGCAGGTGAGGCGCGGAAGCGAGGCCGGAGGCGCTCAGTGTACTGTTCCGCACCGGTCGCGGCATCGTAGCAGCCCAGCACACCGCTCGTCGCAAGCGTCCAGACCAGCTTCCCGTTGCTCAGCGGCGAGGTGATGTCCGGGAAGATCCCGGGGACCGACCAGTCGATGTGCGTGCCGGTGACGTCCCCGCTGCCGCCGGGCAGAATCGCGGTCAGTTCCGCGTAGATGTTCGCCACGTAAACACGGCCACCGGCATAGATCGGCGATGGCGCTGAATCCCCCTCGATGCAGCGCGCGCGCCAGTATTCCTCCCCGCTCGCCGGATCGTACGCGATCACCCACGGCTTCGCGCTGGTGACAAGCTCTTTCCGACCGTTCGCCCTGATGATTATCGGTGTGGTCCACGAGCCCTGCACGGGCCGGTCGATGTCCCAGACCGTCTCCCCCGTCCCCGGGTCCAGCGCCACCATGTGCGACTTCCCGATCTCGGGCTTGCCCAGGTCGATCTGCACGTAGAGCAGGTCGTCATCGAGCACGAGGGACGAGGCGTGGCCGTAGATATCCTCGCTGAAGTCGAAGCGGCGCTGCCAGACCACGTTCCCGTCGAAGTCAAGCGCCAGCACGTGGCCGGTGGGGAAGCACTCGTAGACGCGCTCGCCGTCGGTGGTGCCGGTCGGTGCGGCGTACCCGGTCATGCCGTGCACGCGCTCGAGAGGACAGTGCTGTCCTTCCGCGACGGGCACGGTCCAGAGCCGCTCTCCGGTGTGGGCGTCGAGACAGTAGACTTCGCGCCGCTCCCCGTCTGCGCCGGTAACGAACAGCCGATCCTGCCAGATGATCGCCGAGTTCGCGCCCGGCAGCGGCAGCTTCGTCTGCCAGAGGATGTTCTCTCCGCTCTCTGTGTCCCATGTCAGCGGAAGCTCGTCGAACTGCGCCACGCCCGAGCCGACCGGCCCCCGAAAGCGCATCCAGCGCTCCGCGCGGGCCTCTGTCACCGCCGCGGGCAGCGGGGCAGCCGATGCGGCAGCGGCCCGCGCCTGAGCATCGGTTTCTGTCTGACACGATGCCATCAACACGGCACCCAGCGCGATGCCCACGACCGCAAGGGCCACAAGCACCAGGCGTGTTGTGGACTGTACGCGAACTCTCTCAGCCATGAACGCCTCCTCTATGCGATGACGCGACATTCTCACCTTCGCGGCGCGCGCTACAACTTCCTCGCCGCGAAGGGATGTAACGGGCGGCGGCCGAACATGACGCAAAATCCGCTCCGTAACCTGGAGGAACCCGCATGGACCTGCACGAGCGATACGGCCTCACCACGGTGCTGAACGCGTATGATAAGGCTACCCATCTCGGCGGAGCGCGGGTCCACCCGAAAATCCAGGAGGTGGTGTGCGCGAGTCTGGGCGAAGCATTCTGGGTCTCAGAGTTGCAGGATGTCGCTGGAGATGTAATCGCGCGCAACACCGGCGCTGAGTCAGGCTGCGTCACGGCCTGTGCGGCGGCGGCGGTCACGCTGAATGTGGCCGCATGCATGACCGGCCGGGACCGCGACCTGATCGCGCAACTACCAGATACTAAGGGGATGGCATCTCGCGTGGTCATGCAGAGTGGCCACCGCATCAACTTCGGCGCGCCGGTCGAGCAGATGGTGCGCCTCTCAGGCGCGGAGATCATCACCGCCGGAAGCGCGGACGGCTGCAGCCGCACGGAGGTCGCGCAGGCGCTGCAGGCCGAAGGCGTCGCGTGCGTTGTTGCGGTCGAGTCGTATCATACCGCCGATTATCCCGGCCTGAAGCTCCCTGAACTAATCGCGGTCGCACATGACTCGGGCGTGCCGGTGGTGGTGGATGCGGCCACGCAGGAACTGCGGCTGCGGGAGATCGTCGCTATGGGCCCGGATCTTGTCGGGTGCAGCGCGCACAAGTACTTCTCCACGACCACCGCCGGGATCATCGCCGGCACGGCCAAGCTCATCGGGGCCGTGCGGGAGCAGCACCGCGGGATCGGCCGCACCATGAAGGTCGGCAAGGAGGGCATTTTCGGAGTGATCGCGGCCTGGGACACGCGTATGCGGCGGGACACCGAGGCCTGGTCGGCGCGTGAACGCACAAAATGCGAGCGCGTGGTCGAGCGTCTGAACGAAATCGACGGCCTCTCCCCTGCCCTCAGCCCTGACCCGAACGGCTGCCCCTTCGACCGCGTGCGCGTGGCTGTGGACGAGGACGTGACCGGTTACACCGCCAAGCGCCTGCGCGTGGCCCTTGCTCGGGGCCTCCCCGCGGTCCATGTGCGGGTCTACGAAAGCGATTCCGGAGCGTTCTACATCAACACAACGGAGCTTCGCGAGCCCGAGATTGAAATAGTGTGCGAAGCGATTGCGGCAGCGAAACCGCTCAGTCGAGAGTGAGCCCGGGCCGCCTGTCGGTTGCCAGTTCAGTCACAGGAACCAGACCACGTACTGCCGCACCACTTCATCGGCCCACACCCCGATGAGGCTCCACACGCCCACCGACAGGAAGTGCCCGAGCGTGAGTGCCAGGAAACCGCGGGCCAGTCGCCGGTAAAGTCCCGCTCCACCGACGTGCAGCGCGATCTTCTTTATCGTCCACAACAGCAGCGCGGGGAACCACATGAATGAACTGCCGTGGCAGAAAGCGAGCGCATAACCGCCCGCGTGGAACGGGAAACGCGGCCACATCCGCCGCCCGAGCACCATGCCCAGCGCCAACAGGCCTCCCCCCATGGTCCAGCCGATCGTCTCCGGGTCCGGCGCGACCGGGTTGTCGATCCAGCTTGAGACCTGGGTGTACTGATTCAGGACCTCCCGAGTCATCTGCCCGCCCGTAATCCCGGTCCGGCTCGACAATACGAGCCCACCGTACTCGTAGAAGGCCGAAAGGTTTACGAGAAAGGCCACCAGCACTCCCATCACCACCGCCCCCGGAACCAGCTTCGCGATGCTGCTTCGGCGGTAGCCCAGCCGCTCCGCCGCGACCGTTGACTCCTGTTCGGTGGTCGTAATCGCCTGGTTGACCGAACGCTGCAGCCACGAGAACATCGTCAACAGCGTCATCGACTGCATCCGCCCGGTCCCTACGAACGGACTGCTCCCGATGAAGTCGATCATAGACGCCCGCGGCTGGTAGAGGGGATAGCCCCACACGATCGGGAACCCCATCTCTGCCCGGTTCCGCGCGTAGACAAGGAGCACGATAAACATGATCGCGAAGTAAAGCAGCGAGTGCCACCAGGTCACGCCGAATGCGATGGGCATGCCGATAACCACAAGGGCGCCCAGCACGAAACCGGGCAACGCCCAGGGCTGACCGTATCGCTCCGCCGTCTCCTCGCCTTTGACCGCGCTGGTCCAGTTGCGCGCGATCTCGCCCAGTCGACCGCGGGCCTGGATCGTGAAGTATCCGGCCAGAACCACGAACGCCCCCATCGCCTGCTCTTTGACAAACGGGAAGCCCTGCGGGACCTCCCCTATCGTGCGCGCCAGTGGCCGGACCAGCCAACTCAGCAGCGTGAACACCCAGATCGACAGCAGCACATCCGCCGGCACGAGGTAGCCCAGTCCGAGCAACTCGGGCTTCCAGTAGATCCGAAGCCCGCGCATGGTGTTCCAGGGCGATTCGGTGAAGAGGTTCCCGAGTGGATAGGCGATCCCAAGCGCCGGGATCCCCGGATTGAACGCGTGAAGCGCGTTGAGCGCGTTGTAGAAGATCGCGATCCCCAGCCCGATCCACACGATCGGGTCCCGGAAGAATGAAAGGCTCGAAAACCGGCTCTGCGCCGGCTCGATCAGCTCAACCGACAGGTTCGAGACGGGGAAGTTCAGATGCTCATCCCGCTCCCACGAGCGCTGAAAGAGGGTGACGAGGCAGAACCCCGCTAACAGGTAGCTGCTGATATATGCAGTCCACAGCAGCATCGGGATCAGCCAGTGCTGCCACGGAACGATCATCGGGCCCGTCAAAAAACTCACGACCGACTTGAGCACCCCGCCTATCACGGGAACGCTCTCCACCCCGAAAGTCGGTGGGGAGACATCCTCGCCCTCCCAGAACACGCGCGCGACCTCCGGATCGGTCGGAGCCCATGCGGTCGGTATCGTCTTCGACATCTCGGTGAGGTGATCGGACGGCTGCCCGAAGTACTGTGGCACCATCAGACATGGCATGACCTGGCGGAAGAGCCCCACGCCCGGCATCGCAGCCGTGACGGCCACGAACGTGAAGATCACGAGGATCTCACCGTGGCCCAGCCGCAGCCTCCGCAGCACGCGCGTCAGCCACGACTCACGCCCATCCTCGGAGGCCTTCGACAGCCGGCGTAACAGTCCCGCGACACCCGGGAACAGGAAAAGCACCAGGATACTCGCGATCGGTGGCGTGCTCTCGGATATCTGGCTCGTGAGGGACACCAGTTCCGCCTGCTTGGTCCACGCGGCGACCAGTACCGTGATGACGACCGCCCAAATCAGCGCTCGCGGTGTGAGCACCCGTCCGCCATGGGTGTCTTGATCTGATCCGGGCGTATTGTCGTGATCTGCGTGCGAGGTCGTGCGAGTCGCGTCAGCCATCTAATGTTCCCTCCGCCTGGTTCGACCGCTGGTGCTCCGGAAACAGCCATGAAAGATGACCTGAATTTCGCGCTCAGACGCCGCGAACCTGCATTTCCGCCAGACGAATCTGTTCCCCTGCCTGTCGAGCGCGGCACCGGTCGCGCTATTTCACGCAGGTATTGCGCCCCGCGTCTCGTATACATAGTTAGAAGATACGTGTTCGGCACTCCTGACCGGCTCGGCACGGCACGCTTCTTGCTGCTACAGCGGTGCGGGTGCTCCTGTTGCATGATCTGTTATCCACACTCAACCATAAACGGTCGCTGGCGCGCGAAGGCAACCGAGCGGAGGTGCATCGATCGCGTGAAAGCCTACCGAAGCTACACAGTCCGGCCTCGCCTCCCCGAGAGACTCACTCCCCTGAACCGTCTCGCGATGAACCTGTGGTGGAGCTACACGCCTGACGCACGGGAATTGATCCGGAGAGTCGATCGAGACCTGTGGGAAGAAAGCGGGCACAACCCCGTGAAGATGCTCGGGATGATCCCCCAGCAGCGCTGGCAGGAGTTGGCGGAGGATGATTCATTTCTCCAGCACCTCGACCGCGTGATGCACGACCTCGATCGTTATCTGGATGATGAGACGTGGTTCAGCCAGAACTACCCTGAGGCTGCTGATGACACCATCGCCTACTTCAGCTTCGAGTACGGTCTGAGTGAGGCCCTGCCACTGTACGCGGGCGGCCTGGGTGTGCTCGCCGGCGATCACCTCAAGAGCGCCAGAGACATGGGCGTGCCGATCGTCGGGGTCGGTCTTCTGTACCAGGTCGGCTACTTCAGCCAGTACCTCAACCCGGACGGCTGGCAGCAGGAGGAGTACTCCGAGAGCAACTTCCACCGCATGCCGGTGGAGCAGGTGACGTGCGAGGGGGACACGTGCCCGCTGTGCGTGCAGGTCCCGATCGGCGAGAGCATCGTCCACGCCAATGTGTGGCGCATCAACGTCGGGCGGGTGCCGCTGTACTTGCTTGACACCAACACGGACGCGAACAGCCCCGCCGATCGGAAGATCAGCTACCAGCTTTACGGTGGCGATCTCGAGATGCGCATCCGGCAGGAGATGCTGCTGGGAATCGGGGGCATCCAGGCGCTGGAATTCTGCCTCGATACCCAGCCGGCGGCATTCCACCTCAACGAAGGCCATGCCGCATTCCTTGCGCTCGAGCGCGTCAGACAGGCGATGGTGGATCGCAACCTGAGCTTCGAGGAGGCGTTCGAGGCCACCCGCGTCGGGAATATCTTCACCACTCACACACCCGTCATCGCCGGCCACGACCGCTTCCCCCGCTCGCTGATCGAGCGCTACTTCAAGCAGTACTACAAGCAACTGGGCCTCACGCTGGATGAGTTCATGGACCTCGGGGCGGGGCGCGGGGGCAGTTCCGATCACTTCTCGATGACGGTCCTGGCGCTGCGCTTCTCCTCGTGGCGCAACGGGGTCAGCAAGCTGCATGGCCAGGTCTCCCGACGCACATGGGCCCATGAGTGGCCGGACCTGCCGCCCGAGGAGACGCCGATTGATTCGATCACCAACGGCATTCACACCAGCTCGTTCATCTCCGATGACATGGCCCAGCTTTTCGACCGGTATCTGGGCTCGGGATGGCGGACCGAACCGGGGGACCAGAGCATCTGGGAGCGCGTGAGCGACATCCCCGAGGCGGAATTGTGGCGCGCACACGAGCGTCGGCGCGAGCGCCTCGTGGCGGTAGCGCGCCGTCAGCTCAGCCGACAGCTTGAACACCGCGGCGCGGGCTCAGCTGCCCTCGGTCGCGCGCACGAGGCCCTTGATCCCGAGGCGCTCACCATCGGCTTCGGCCGCGGATTCGCGACGTACAAGCGCGCGACACTAATTCTGCACAACCGCGAACGTCTCAAAGCACTGCTGACCGACCGCGATCGCCCGGTCCAGCTTATCTTCGCCGGGAAGGCACACCCTGATGACCGACCCGGCAAGGAGCTTATCCGCGAGATCGTGCACTTCACCAACGATCCAGCGGTGCGCCAGCGCGTTGTGTTCCTCGAGGACTACGACCTGCAGCTTGCGCGCTACATTGTCCAGGGCGTTGATGTCTGGCTGAATACACCCCGTCGGCCGCTGGAGGCGAGTGGAACCAGCGGGATGAAGGTGACCGCGAATGGTGGTCTCAACTGCTCGATCCTCGACGGATGGTGGGATGAGGCGTACACGCCTGAAGCGGGCTGGGCGATCGGCCATGGCGAGGAATACACCGATCGCGAGCAGCAGGATGACGTGGAAGCGGATGCGCTGTATACGCTTCTGGAGCAGGAGATTGTGCCACTGTTTTACGACCGCGGGGCGGACGGGATCCCACACGGCTGGGTCACGAAGATGAAGAGTGCCATGAAGCTGGTCTGTCCGCGCTTCAACTCCAACCGCATGGTGGGAGAGTACGTGGAGAAGTTCTATCTTCCGGCCATACGACACACGGAACGGCTCACTTCGGGCAACTTCCAGCTCGCGCAGGAGGTCGCCTCGTGGCGCGAGGACATGGAGGATAACTGGTCGGATGTCGAGTTCCTGCAGATCACCGATGACATCGACGAGACGACGATCTTCGGTGACACCATCACCGTCGCCGCGCACGTCAATCTGGGCGATCTAGCGCCGGATGACGTAACGGTGCAGCTTCGGCACGGAAACGTAGACCCGTCAGGCGACATCCAGGATCCGCGGGATATCCAGATGGCCTACGACAAGCCTGCTGACGGCGGACACCGCTTCGTCGGGAAGATCACCTGTGACGGGACCGGGCGCTGGGGATATACGGCACGCGTACTCCCGCACCACGAAGCACTCACGAATCCCTTTGATGTTCGCCTCATCCACTGGGCGGATTGAGGGCAGGCAGCTACGAGCTACGAGCTACGAGCTACGAGCTACGAGCTACGAGCTAACAGCTAACAGCTAACAGCTAACAGCTAACAGCGACGACACGACAACGGCCCCGCGGAACATCCTCCGCGGGGCCGTGCTGATGCCGTTGTCATGTGCCGACGCTTTCGTTGCTGCCGTCCCTACGTCATCGGCTCGAAGGAATTCAGCATTTCCATGAACGAGCCGACATACGCATCCGCCACATCAGCGCGCCCGGTGTAGGAGATTACCCACGTGTGGGCGTTGTTGCTGTATACCACTCCCACGTGCAGCGAGGGAACTCCCTCTACGGTCCCGTTGCCCATCAGCAGGTACGCCGGCTCGCCATTGTCCAGCTTCTCCATCGACCGGTGCACGACATTCACGCCCATCTGCTGCATGTACGCCTCACCCAGTTCCTCGATCGGTGAGGCGCCGGCGTCGGAGAAGACCGTCATGAATACGTCGTTGGTCGGGCCGTACATCCCGTACGACACTTCATCCACCTGGGTGCCGCGGAATCCCTTGGGAATGTCCGCTGTGAACTTCAACTCGGGGTTGGAGACCCGACCCGACTCCGGAGCAGTCCCCGACGTCCATGGCCGCAGGTCACTGCTGGCCTCACAGGTGTGCGTCCCCCAGAAGTTGATGTCCCACCGGTACTCGCGCATTTTGAAGCCCGAGTTGGGCTCGAGCAACTGGCAGACGGCTTTCGCGCCGTACTGGCCCTGCTGGAAGACGCAATTGAGCAGCCAGCCCTGGCCAATCACGCCGCGCAGAGATTCCCCACTACGCTCGGCGTTCAGACTGCCCGTCCGGAAATGCGGAAGGGCAAAGCGGGTGGTCACGTTGTCCTCCGAATAGACGATGACCGGTCCCGCGGGCGTGGCAACAGCGGCTATGTTCATGAACGATGGCACCTGACGCGAGATCTCGGTGCGCCACACGCAGTTGGTGTTGTTCGATGACGCGACCAGGATCTTCGTCGAGGGATCGTACTCGATCATATAGGTGCTGTTCTTGTACGTGACGGGCAGCGTCTGTGCCTGTGCTGCGATTGCGCCTGTGAGCATGACGACCACGACGAGCGCTGCGATTAGAGCGTGACGGGGCCTGCTGTGCATGGCAACCTCCTGGCTTCTAATGACGAGCTTACCTGCTCCGCCGTGATCTTCGTGTCGTAACTGCAATATGTTACACGATGACAAAGAATCTCAGCAAGCCTGCAGTCGGGAGTGTGTAGAGCAAAGTATGATGTCCGGTTGCAGCAAAATAGAAATGTCCGTCCCTGTACCGCCTCCCGGACCACTTCCGTGGAATTCGCGCAGTCTCCGAACTCGAACCCCGAAGGGAGGGCAGTGGGTGCGGGGGCATCGACCTCGTGCAGATGAAGCTGGATTTCGCGCGACTGCGATCGCCTCTCAGGGCGGGGTGTGGTTCTTGAACGACTGGCAGACGCATGCCCGGCGCAACAGCCGTCACGCTGAACTGCAACGGCACAGCTACCCGCCAAACTGCGGCAGCAGGTCCTTCGACGCCGCGAGCAACTCATCGACCATCTTCTCCGTCTGGTCGGGCGGAATAGACATCTCGTCCACAAGGCACGCCTGCACCACGAGGTCACGGGCGCCGGTCACCGCCGCGTCGGCCACAAGCTCCTGCCACACAATCCGCTTCTCCAGCATGCCCTTCAGCACCGGCGGTGCCTCGCCCATCTGTAATCCGCGCACGCCGCCCTGGTCCGTCACGCCCTCGACCTCCAGCAGCGCGTGCTCGGGGAGGTTCGGCACACAGCCACCGTTGGGGATGTTCACCACGCAGGTGGTGCGGCGGCCGGTCGCGATCGACGCGATCATCTCGCCGAGGCCCTCGCCCAGCAGCGTATCCCGCGACCTTTCGGGCAGCGACACATCCGAAATGAGATCGCGATACTCGGCCATGAACGCCTCGCGGACCTCAGGCTCGGGCTCATCCGCGGATGGCTCCTCATCGGGCATCTTCTCCCAGCGCTCCTCGGCCTCGTGCGGCATATCGTAGGGAAGCTCGGACACATCATCCGCCTGCGCCATCCACGGATAGAACTCGATCGCATGGTCGTCCTGCGGGTAGAGCACCTGGAAGCCGTAGGCGCGAGACAGGTCGCGGGTCATGCGTCGCCCTTGCTCGGCCTCGGTGTGGTAGACCCGGCGCATCAACTCCGGATAGAGGTCTTCACCGCGGTGCAGCACGCGCGTGAGCCAGTAGTAGTGGTTCGTGCCGACCCAGGTGCAGCTTAGATCGTGCGGATCGACCTCAAGGATATCAGCCGCGTACTTAATTCCGCCCTGCACGCCGTGGCAGATGCCGATGGCGTTGATGTCGGTGTACTTAATCATCGCGCGACAGAGCACGGCCATCGGGTTGGAGTGGTTCAGGAGGATCGCGTCCGGGCAGCGTTTCTCCATCTCCCGACAGATCTCGATGTAAGCGGGTACCGACCGCAGGCCCATCATCATCCCACCGGGCCCGCAGGTGTCCCCCACGATCTGCTGGATCCCGTACTTCGCGGGGATGCGGACATCGGCGGCGTGGTAAGTTGACTGGTACACTCGCGAGCCGATTACTGCGCCGGAACCACCGATCGACGAAACCGCGAAGTCCGCGCCATCCACGGCATCGGCCAGGTCATCGGTCGCGCGGACGGTGCAGCCGGTCCCCGCCTCTTCGGCGAGCTTCTCATGCACCGCGCTCATGGCCTGGACCTTCTCCAGGTCGATGTCATAGAGCACGATCTCCGACCCCGCGAGGTCGTCATGGACCAGCAGATCGGGCACGGCGCGCTTGAAATAGATGCTGCCACCGCCGAGACACGCGATCTTCTTTGATGCGGGCATGGATTATCCTCCGCTTGTTGAAGCCGTCATTGCCGTTGAGCTTGCCACTTGCCACTTGCGACTGCCGTCACTCACTCATCCTGCAGATCTCACCGTATATCTCCGGCCGGCGGGTCTGCAGGTTGAAGCAGCGTCCGCGGCGGCGCATCTCGAAGTCCTCGGCCTCAAGATGGCACACGACCAGTTCGTCCTCGATGACGTCCGTGGTCGATTCTGCGAGCACGTCGCCGGACGGGTCGATGAAGAGCACGCCGCCACAGTGATTCGTGTCCTCGCCGGCAGGCCCGGCCTGGTTGCAGTAGATCACGAACATCCCGTTGTCGTACGCGCGCGAGCGGAACGTCATGCGCGCCTGGCTCTTCACCCTGGCGACCTTCTTGCGCTGCTTGCTCAGGTCCGCGCTCCACTGCCCACAGCGCGCCGCGTGGGGCGCCAGATAGACCTCCGCGCCCTTTATGGCCGCGATGCGCGCAGTCTCGGGGAACGCCGTGTCGTAGCAGATCCCGATCCCGAGCTTGCACAGATCGATGTCGATGACGTTCACCGAACTGCCCATCCGGAAGTGAAAGTACTCGTCGGAAGACATGTGCAGCTTCCGCTGCTTGCCGATGAAGCCTTCGGGGCCGATGATCACCTGGGTGTTGTAGGTGATGTTCGCCTCGCGCTCGGCGATACCGACCGACAGATAGCAGTCGAGGTCGTAGGCCAGCCGCTCCAGCCGCTGGCAGCTTTGGCCACCGGGCACGCGCTCCGAGACGTCCCAGATCTCGCCTGAGCACCAGTGTCCGGAGACCGCAAGTTCCGGGAAGCAGATCAGGTGCGCGCCGTCCGCCGCCGCCTGTTTCGCATACCGTTCGATCCGGTCGAGATTCGCCTCCACCTCTCCAACCGGCGCGTTCATCTGCACAGCCGCGGCTCTGAAGTCCTCCATGGCCGCCCTCCCCATGCAAGGTTCCGACGATGATTGCGTCGAAGTGGCGCAAGGTTCGCAGTTCGCGAGACGATACCTGCCCGCATCAGAAAAAGGGGAGCGCGATTATGAAGCGCGCGTGACTGTCGTGGGCACGTCCATCGCGGAAGTTGCGAGGGAGATTAGTGCATCGCGCCGATCCTTTGCAATTCGGTGGGCGCGCCCCAGATGACCTGCACGGCAGAGGCCCTGCGTCTCTACGCGATGCTGCGGCGCGGCTGGTGCTGGCGGGTGTGGCGGTGGTGCAGTAGGAGTCAGCGGGGACGGCGGCGAATCATCAGATACCGTGACTACACGCAGTTCTCGCACGTGACGTGAGATGAAGAGGGGATGACGCGATGTCCTTCTGGCGTGCTTTACTGGCCGTAATCTTTCCGCCGCTGTCCGTGCTCGACTACGGCTGCGGAACCATTCTAATCGTAACCGTGCTGACGCTCATTGGCTACCTGCCGGGGATCGCCGCCGCGCTGTACATCAACATCGAATACAGCAAGAGGTAGCGCTCAGCCGCTCTTGATATCGATCACCGGGGAGCCGTCGAAGGCGTCAAGGCCTTCGACGGTCAGCCGGAGGCCGTCGCGCTTGACCAGCCGCACCTTCGTCATGCCGATGGGGTTCGGGCGCATCGGGGAGTGCACGGCGAAGACGCCTGTCAGCGGGTTGTCGCGGTTCCCGCGCGGGTGAACCTGCAGCGTATTGCGCTGTTCGGGCCGCAGTTCGCTCATCCAGAACAGAACCCACAGATGGTCGCAGTCTTCGATGCGCAAGAGGCCCCGACCGTACTCCGGCAGCACCTCGATGACCTGGTTCTGCGGTGTGCCGTCCTCGTCCTCCGGGTCGCCGACGACCCATGCCACCGGCTCGATTGTGATCGGATCCATCACAGACTTCACCTGACCGCTCGGTTCCGACGCCTCGCCCTCGGTCATTCCGCGCGCACTGCATCGACCTCGAGTTCAAACAGAAGCTCATCGCGGCAAATCGTGTTATGTGCGACGATCGCGGGAAGCTGTGGCATATGGCTTTCCGCGATATGCTCATCCAGCACCCCCGCGTCCTTCGGGTGCCGGACGTAGGCCGTCGCGCGCGTCACGTGCTCCCAATCCATATCCCGCGAGTGCAGGATCGCCTCGATGACGTCGCATGTCAGCGCTGTCTGCGCGCGGACATCGCCCACATGGGCAGTCTTGCCGTCCGGGTCGATGCTCGCGGTCCCGGAGACGAACACGCGCTGCAGGCCCGGCATCGTGACCTCAGCCGCGCGGCTGAATGAGCTGCCGTACTCCAGCGCCGGGCACTGCAGCGGCGAGGGAAGCGCCTCGACGTTTACGTCCGGGTCATGCGCCTCGATCGCATACGCACCAACCATCATCGCAGCGCCCCAGGGGTTCGCGCCGCCGATGCCGGTGCTGGCCGGCACGAGGCGGTCGAAGACCCCGTGTTCTTCAAAGAACGCAGTGCGCACCACGTTGAAGTCCGCGTACCAGTCGAGGATGTCGTCGAGGAACAGCCACGTGCGCGCTACGTTGTTGAAGTCCATGCCCACGGTTGCCAGGGCGCGCTCAATCGCCTCGAACGTCGCCCGGGCCTGCTCAGGCCGCGGTGCGGATGTATCCTCTGCGCGAATCCCCGCGAGGAGGCACTCGGATGCGTGAGGGCCGTGGATGACGGTGCCGACGCGTCGCCCGTCAAGCTCCACCGGCTCTGTCTCCGCGCCCGCTACCACCCGCAGGTGCAGGCCGCCAAGGTCCTCGGTGGCAGAATCCCCCAATACCCACGTCAGCGGGCCGTCGAATCCGCCGAGCTTCGCGACGCTGGTCCCGGGATCGAAAAGCTCCGCACCCACGAGCGATACGTCGGTGATCTGCTTCAGTTCATCAAGCGTCTCGCCAAGCGCCTCCGGTCGCGCCAGCGGTCGCGTCGCGAAAAGCTCGCGGATCTGGCCGTGCTGGACCTCGCGCAGATGGATGTCCGGCCCCAACAGTTCTTCGGCAGTTGCTGTCATACGCGCTCCTTCGCCTGCTGGATTTCAGCGCCCCGGAAGCTGTCTACGGGGCGACGATCTCAAACGGAACCCCCTGCAGTGTCCCCACTGACGTGCGCCATGTCCGGGGATTGCCGTTATTGTCCGTTCGCTCGAATGCCATCCCGATGTCGAGGATCAGGTTGCCCGTGTATCCGATCGGCAATTCGCTTGCGCCGGCCTCCACTACGGCGGTCAGGCCCCGTCCAACTGCGTCACCTCGCGGAGGGATACCCCGTCCGGCACCCCGCTCAGCGACAGTTCCGGTGTCGCTTTCTCTGGAGGCTTTCCCGCGAGCATGACGGCAGTTCCACGCTCCCGCCCGCGCGGATCATCAGCGGCAACCCGCACGCGACCTCAAACCCGGGGATGAACCGCCGGGGATTGCCCACCCTGACGACGAGCCGCTCGGCCCAAACGAGGTGGCGTCACAGGAAGGCCTGCATCTGGTTCTGTGCAGGCACCGCCTCATATGTGACGACCTCGCCACCGATCCGGGCGTGACCGGCAAGCTTCAGTTCCGTGATCCCCGGCTTCATGTCCTGCGCGGCGGTCACCGTCATCTGCACGGAGGTCCGGTCAGATGGGATATTCCCTCCGGCGAGCGTGAAGCCCTTCATGGAATCGACAAGCGTCACCTCAATCGGGCCCTCGAAGCCGTCCTTTCGCAGCGCGTGGACCCGCGCCGCTGCGGAGCGACCGGGGCTCAGGGCCCGGCTTGGGGGTGTCACCTTCA
>CAZAHB010000072.1:0-23150 GCA_964484945.1 uncultured Armatimonadia bacterium
GACCGCCCCTCGGCGCCCCCGCCCCGAAGGCCTTCGCCCCCCTCGGCGGTCGGCCGATCATTGAGTGGGCCGTCGCCGCCTGGGACGCCTGTGCAGCCGTGGACGAGATCGTGCTGGTCGTGGCGCCCGAGTACATCGAACGCACCCGCGAGATCGTCACGCGCGGCGAGTATGCGAAGGTCCTCGATATCGTCGCGGGTGGCGACGAGCGTCCCGAGTCGGTGCTGGCCGGGCTGCGGGCATTGTCCGCCAGCGCGCCCGAGATCGTCTGCGTGCATGACGGCGCGCGCCCGTTGATCGACGAGGGCAGCATACTGCGCTCGATCGGCGTCGCGCGCGAGCACGGTGCTGCCGTCACCGCGGTGGGGGCCACAGACACCATCAAGCAGTGCGCGCCGGATGGCCGGATCGAAGCGACGCCTCCGCGTTGCGACCTCTACCACGCGCAGACCCCGCAGACTTTCCGCTACGATCTGCTGATGGACGCCTATCAGCAGGCGCTGGCAGAGGGCCTGGATGTGACGGACGATGCCTCGCTGGTGGAGCGCTACGGCCACGCTGTTTACGTCAGCGAGGGGGATCGCGACAACTTCAAGATCACAACACGCGAGGACCTCGACCGCGCGGAGTGGGTGCTTGAGCAACGGGGTGAAAGCGTGGATTCTTCGCTTCGAGTCGGAACCGGCTACGACGTGCACGCGCTGGTTGAGGGCGAGGACCTGGTCCTCGGCGGCGTGGCGCTTGACTTCGAGATGGGCCTGCGCGGGCACTCCGACGCGGACGTGCTCTTCCACGCGATCTGTGACGCCCTGCTCGGTGCCGCGGCGCTCGGCGATATCGGGCGGCACTTCCCCGACAGCGATTCGGCTTTTGCCGGCGCCGACAGCGCGAAACTCGCCACCGAGGTGGTCGGCATCCTCGAAGACGCCGGCTTCCGGCCGGTGAACGTGGATGCGACGGTCGTCTGCCAGCGCCCGATGCTTGCTCCGCATATCGACGCGATGCGCGCGAACATCGCGGCGGCGCTTGATCTGGACGAAGGCGCGGTCTCCGTCAAGGCCACTACCACCGAACGCCTCGGCTTCGCGGGTCGGGGCGAGGGGATCGCGGCGGAGGCGGTTGCGCTCATCGCGCCGAAGTAACCCCCGGAGGGATCCATCATGCGAACTGCCGCCCTGCTTGCGTTCTGTGTGGCCTGCGGCGTTGCCTGCATCGCGCAGGCGGACCAGATGATCATGGAGCACGGGAAGTACTCCGAGACTTACCAGTCGGACTGGTCGGAGTTGCCAACCGGCAGGGAGCTTGCGCGCTGGGACATCGACGAGGTCGAGTTCGCGGATGTGGCAGGCACGGACGTGCGCAAGAGCTTCGCCGATGAGCAGGACACAATCCACATCTCGGGCGAGCGCTTCCGGGTGACGTGGGGCGACGAGGAGTGCCACAAGTACCGGGACACCCTGTACTACTTCCGCAACTGTGAGCACGTCGTTATCGAGGACATGGCGGTCATCCAGAACGATCCGGACTGGCGCGCATCGTCCACCTTCTTCTTCGAAAGCTGCGGGCGCGTCGAGATACGCGACTGCTACCTGGCCGGGACGAGCGAGAAGCCTTTCATCCGGATCGAGGGCTGCCGGGAGTACTTCATCGACCGCGTGGAGATCGCGGGCATCGACTACGGCGACGGTTTCCGCTGCGCGCAGGGGATCTTCGTGAATAACGGCGCCGGGATCGATCCGGAGACCGGGAAGATGCGCCACCTGTACGCGCCCGATCCATACAACCTCGAGTTCGGCGTCATCCAGAACTGCTACTTCCACGACTACGGCCTGACCGACCCGATCTTCAACCATGACGCCATCGCTTTCCACGCTCCCGCGGACGGGATCGTCTTTAACTGCTGGTTCGAAAACTGGGAAGCCGATTCGGCCCTCGACAACTCCCATCGGCGCAACGACCCGGCCTACCAGGATCATCTGCACCGCGTCGAGCGCTGTGTGTTCAAGGACTGCCATCGCGTGAAGACCAATGGGGCCGAGGGCAGCCCGTCATGCTCGCTGCTGTGGTGCAACAACCTCTACATCGACAGTTCGCTCACCGACTATCACGTCGGGTGGGAGAACTGGCGCGTGCACGAGACCTATATCTTCACCCGCGGGAAGGGCTACTTTCACGTCATGCACTACCGCGATGGGAAGAAACTGTTCCGTAATTGCCTGATGCACTCTGAGGTCCCGCAAAGCGACATCTACGAGTCGATGGGGGATACACCGAACCAGGACATCCACGAGCTTGACCCCGACTACTTCATGTACCTGATGCGCGAGCCGGGCCGGTGGCTGTACCCGCGGACAGACAACACGCCGACCATCGAGACGTGGGAGCAGTGGCGCGCAGGGGGCTTCGACGAGCACAGCACCCTGGCCGAGATCGATCCTCGCTTCGTGGACCCGGATGCGGGTGACTACCGACTGCTGCCTGATTCGCCTGCCGCCGGTGCCGGGACCCCCGAGATGCTCACCTCGACGGACCTTCGCCCTGCCGTCACGCACGACTTTTTCGGCACCCCCCGCCCCAATCCACCCAGTTGTGGCGCGTTCGAGGTCGCTGAAACCGGAGCTGATGCACAGTGAGAGCGAGTATCTGTGTGACGCTTTGCCTGGCCGCTACGGTCGCCGCGCAGGCGGAGACGATTGAGATCGTGACCGAGGCCGCGCAGGTGGAGATGGCGTCTCAGCGCGAGTGGACTTTTGCTACGGTGGACACCGAGGGGAAGGCCGCGCTGCTTGAGCTGCAGGTGCGCACGGATGCGCCGGACGCCGCGGGCTCCACCTACATGATGGAGCTTCGCATCAACGGGGAGACGGTTCGGGGTGCGAAAACGCGGCAGCTTTCCCGGCTGCGCAATAAGCCTCCGAGCTTCGAGCACAGCCCGACGCTGACGCTGCGCTGGCATGAGGCCGGACAGTGGCGGGTGGTCTACGCTCCCGATTTCGAGGTGTGCAACCGGCAGCCGAAGTACGGCGGTCAGGCCTACCGTTTCGTGCTCGATGTGACGGACCTGCTGCGCGATGACGGGCAGAACGTGCTGGAGATCACGCATCTGGGCAGCGAGGCGCTCGCGGGGAAGATCGGCGGGGAGATCCCGCTCGTCATTGGGGAGATGCGCATCGATCTGCAGGAGGGCGAGAGCCCGATGTCTCGCGCCGAGGACGTCATGAGCCAGCCGTCCAACCGCGGGGAGCCGCTCGCCGGGCCGACGGAGTACGAGCACGGTGCCTTCAACACAGGCGGCTTTGAGCTGGTCGCAGGTGGCACACGGTATCCTTTCGAGACGCTGGTGAGCTACCCCAACGCCGGCTTCAACCGCCTCGAAGCCTCGCCGGAGCCGACCGTGGAGGGGCAGCCGCGGTGGCATGCGTCTCTGCGGGTGGGACGGGACCCGCTGATCGTCGGGCGCGGGCCGGATTATGAAGTCCGGCGCTCACTCAGGTTCGAAGAGGGAAAGGTGCAGATCGCGGATACCTACGTCAATCTTCGCGACCGCGATCTGGGCCTGATCGTGGACAACCGCGTGTTGCTCGAGGGCGACCGCCGTATCCACATCGCGGGAAGCCCCGATCCTTCGCGCGACCGCTACTACTCTCCGGGCAATCCCTCGGTCTACGTGGCCGGCGAGGATCACGGTATCGGCATGATCTGCGAGGATGATGTCTACCGCAACCAGGCGTGGCTGCACTACGATGCAGAAGAGAACGCCGCCGGCATGCGCACGGAGATGCTGTGGCTGCCCGAGGGCGGGCAGTACACGCTTCGCTGGTCCGTGTATCCGGTGGCATCCGCCGATTACTTCGACTTCATCAACGCCGTGCGCGCCGATTGGGGATCGAACTACCGCACGCCCGGCCCGTGGGGCTTCTTCAACCCCGACACCGTGTTGGACACCCCGGTCGAGGACCTGCGCGCACAACTGGGCGAGCGCGGGATCGACTACCTGATCTACTGTGGCGGCTGGGTGGATCGCCTGAGGGACAATGGAGAGCAGCAAACCATCGGGTTCGGGACCTATGTGCTCGACGAGGACTGGGCGGACTTTCGCGACCGCCTGCGTCGGGCCATCGCGAAGCTCCACGACGCCCGCCCGAGTGTAACCTGTCTCGTTTACTACGACACCCAGCGCGACAGCTATCCGGATGCGAACGAAAGATATCCCGACAGTCGCATGACTACCGCCTCGGGCAGCCAGCGATCAACCGAATGGGGCGGGCGCTACTCGTTGACCTGGAGCATGCTCGCGACGCTTGAGAACTCGTTCGGGAAAGCGATGCTCGACGCGGTTGACGAGTACTTCGAACAGATGAACGTGGATGGGCTCTACTGGGACGAGATGGAGACGACCGGCTACGGCTCCCCGCTCATCTCCCACGCCTTCGGTGACGGCCACTCCTGCGCGCTGGACATGGAAACCTACGAGGTGGATCACCAGTTCGCGGTGCAATCGATCGCCGGAGCGGACCATCGTGTGGCTGTGGTGGAGAAGGTCTACAGTCGTGGCGGGATGGTCATGGGCAACGGACCGACGAGTATCCGGCGGCTGCTCGACCTTGAGGTCCCGCGCATGGTCGAGCAGCAGCACAATGATGTCTGGTGGTATGAGGGGCTGCTGGACACACCGCTGGGCTATCTGTCGGGCTATCAGAGCTTCGAGCGCTTCGTGCGCGTGGTGGAGCAGGCGAGCCTTCCGGTGGCCACGCACTGGCCTGGCTACGAGCACGATGTCCAGCCATACCTGTTCCCGTTCACACCGATCGAGCTTCACCCCGGCTACCTGCTGGGCGAGGAGCGGATCGTGGTCACGCGCTCGGACAGCTACGGCTGGCACGGTGAGCGCGTGCTCGCGCAGGTGCGGCACTTCGACGAGGAGGGCATGCTCACCGGCCGGGATTTCCCGACCACGGTCGGCGATGAGGCGAAGACCGAGGTCGAGGTGGGCGAGGGGGAGATGGTGGTCCTCGAGCGCGTGCCGATCACCGTCACGCCGAAGGAGGCGTCGGCGCTCGTGTCGAATATAGTATACTCCGACGATGCAGTAAGCCTGACCATCCGCTCCGACGCCGGGGCGACAGTCGAGATCGAGGGCGGCGCCACCATGCAGGTCGGCCCGGGCGAGCAGACAGTCGAGATCGGCCGCTGAGGAGAGCACTCATGAATCCGGAGATTGAACTGATCGCCGACGGTTTTGACTTCCCCGAGGGGCCGGCCTTCGATGCTGATGGGATCCTGCACATCACGCAGTGTGGCAGCGGCTGGATCACACGGGTGATGTCCGGGCAGTCGCAGGACTACGTGCATTCCGGCGACACGCCCAACGGTGCTGCCTTCGATGAGGAGAACGTGCTCTGGATCGCCGAGGCCGGCACGAACCAGCTTCTGCGCTATGATGGCGATGACCTGACCGAGATCGCGGGCGAGTGGCAGGGCGAGCCGCTGCAGAAGCCCAACGATCTGGTCTTCCATCCTGATGGCTCGATCTTCATGACCGGGCCGGGTGGCTCGAGCGAGGATAACGCGATTGGCGTAGTCTATCACGCCACGCGCGACGGCGACCTGCGGGTTGTCGCGGAGGGGCTGGCGTTCCCGAACGGTCTCGCGCTGACCGAGGACGCGACGCAGCTTTACGTGGTGGAGACGCATCGGCACCGGGTCATCGCGTATGAAGTGCAGGAGGACGGCTCGCTGGCGGCCCCCCGGCCGTTCGCGGAGATGCCGGGCGGCGTCGGCGGCGACGGGATGGCCCTGGATGTGGACGGGAATCTCTACGTTGCGCACTTCGGCATGGGGGAGATCGCGGTCTTCGATCCGGAGGGGACGCGCATCGACACGCTACCCGCCGGCGGGGAGAAGCCCACGAACGTGGTCTTCGGCGACGAGGATATGCGCGGACTCTACGTCACGGAGGTCGAGACCGGTGGAGTCTATCGTCTACAGCCGGGAGCGGAGGGACTGAGACTGCACTGTGATCCGCGGGCCTGAACGGCGCACGGGCGAGACGCCCGAGCCACGGAAGGGCACGGACGCGCGACCTTTCTGCGGTCTCGATTGTTGTTAACTACGACAGGCCCATCACGCAGCGAGAACAGGAACCTATGAGAGAGATATTCTACTCGCACGCAATTCGCGAGGGGCTCGAGGAAGAGATGGCGCGCGATGAGCGCGTCATCCTCATTGGCGAGGATATCGCCGAATATGGCGGCGCCTTCAAGATCACCCGCGACATGGCCGAGCGCTTCGGGACCGACCGGGTGCGCAATACCCCAATATCGGAGAACGGTTTCGTGGGGGTCGCCGTCGGTGCCGCGATGACCGGTCTGCGGCCCGTGGCGGAGCTTATGTTCATGGACTTCCTCACCCTGGCGATGGATCAGTTGTGCAACCACGCGGCGAAGTTCCGCTACCAGTACGGTGAGCAGTGCACGATTCCGATGGTGCTGCGCTGTCCGGCCGGGGCCGGGCGCTGCTATGGCCCCACACACTCGCAGAGCCTCGAGCGGTGGCTGGTGAGCACCCCGGGGCTGCTCGTGGCCGCGCCGGCGACCGCCGAGGACGCGAAGGGGATGCTCAAGTCCGCCATCCGCTGCGACGATCCGGTCGTGTTCATCGAGAGTAAGCTGCTCTACGGTCAGACGCAGCCTGTCCCCGAGGGCGACTACACGGTCCCGCTCGGCGAGGCGGCGGTGCGGCGCGAGGGCGAGCATCTCACGATCGTGGCGTACTCGCGGATGGTCGATGAAGCCCTGCAGGCCGCGGAGGCGCTGGCCGAGCATGGCGCGGAGGCGGAGGTTATCGACCTGCGGACGCTGGCGCCGCTGGATATCGACACCGTCGCGGCGTCCGTGGAGCACACAGGCCGCGCGGTGGTGGTCGAGGAGGGCACGCTGACCGGCGGCGTGGCGGCCGAAGTCGCGCAGCAGATCACCGAGGAGTGCTTTGACTTGCTCGACGCACCTCCGATGCGGGTGGCGGCGCTTGACGTGCCGGTTCCGGCCAGCAAGCCGCTGGAGGAGGCCGCGACACCAAACTGGCGAGACATCGCGCAGGCAGCCGCCGACGCACTGAACTACTGAACTGAGGGATCACTGGTGGCCGCAGGGACGCTGGATGCAAGCATCATCGTTGTCAGCTACAACAAGCGCAAGTACACTGAGCTTTGCCTCACGAGCATGCTCCAGGGGGAGCCGATGCCGGGGCAGATCGTGGTCATCGATAATGGCTCTGATGACGGAACTGTGGAGTTTCTTGAGGAGCAGTTCCCGTCCCTGGCCGAGGCGCAGGGCGTGGATTTCGATGTCATCCCCAATGACTCGAACGTCGGCGCCTGCACGGCCCGCAACCAGGGCCTGGAGGTTGCAACCGGCCGGTGCATCGGCTTCATGGACAATGACATCGCGGTGCGCAGCCGCGACTGGCTCCAGACACTTGCGGATGTGCTGGAGGAGGACGAGGACTTCGGGATCGTCGGGCCCAAGCTGGTGTATCCCTTTGAGCCGTATGATATCCAGCACGCGGGCGCGGCAATATCAGAAAACGGTCGCGTCAAGTACCTGGGCCGCGGCGAGCCCATCGACGCCTCCGAGCACAACCAGCGCCGCGAGGTGCAGTGCCTGATCAGTGCCTGCTGGCTGATGAAAGCGGAGGTCCCGGAGCAGATCGGCGGACTGGACGAGGTATTCAATCCGGCTCAGTTCGAGGATTTCGACTTCTGCTACCGGGCGCGCGAGGCCGGCTGGACGGTGCTGTACGACCCGGTTGCGGAGATGTATCACTACGAGAGCGTAACCACCGATGACTCGCCGGATGTGAATTACAAGTACGTGACCATCCGCAACGGGATGGAGTTCAAGCGGCGCTGGAAGCATATGTTCGAAAATGAGGACGGCCCTCCGGACAGCGAGTGTCACTGGGAGGATATGGAGACCCGACCGATCGAGCAGACCGGGATCCCGCCGATCGTGGACTAACGGTGAGTGCCATCCGTGTGGTCGTTTGGCAGGACAGGCCTGCCAGCGTTCCAGCCTGTCAGTCGTTCGTCGTTTCGGATGCAGACCGAAGGAGTTGACGCAGATGTCGGATGACCAGCTTAAGCAGCAGATCAAGGAAATGATTGTCGAGCGATTGTTCCTTGACGCCGATCCCGACGCAATGGCCGATGATGAGAAGCTGATGGAGAACTACGATATCGATTCGGTCAATCTCTTTGAGATAGTCGTGGGTCTCGAGGAACAGTTCGGCATCTCGTTCGAGGACGAGGACTTCAGCGTCGATCTGTTCGCCACGGTGAACAACCTCGCCGAATACGTGGAGCAGAAGCGGAGTTGATTCCATGGTGAACGCCGTCGATGAGCGCCTGGTGGACTTCGAGAGCGGGGGAGAGCCGTTGCACGGGGTCCTGCACGAGCCGGCCGGGTCGCCGCGCGGGGCCATTGTGTTCTGCCACCCGTTTGCCGAGGAGAAGAAGTGCGCCCATCGGACCATGGTAGAGGCAGCTAGGGCGTGTGCTGAAGCGGGATGGGCGGTGCTGCGGTTCGATCAGCGCGGGTGCGGGGACAGCCCCGGCAGCTTCGGCGCGTACGACCTCAATGACTGGCGGGAGGATATCTCCAGGGCCATCGACTGCGCGGCGCGCGAAACCTCTCTTGCAGTGGGAGTGCTGGGCCTGCGCCTCGGCGGCACACTCGCGGCTCAGGTGGCCGAAGAGCGGTCTGATCTGGCCTGTCTGGGACTGTGGGAACCCATCATCGACGGTGAGCGATATATCAAACAGAATCTGCGCCGCTCGATGATCAAGGCCATGATGACGCGCCACGAGGGTGGTGAAGACAGCGACGGCGCGGCCTCTGAAGCAGCCGCTCTGGGGGAGGGCACGGTCGATTTCGACGGCTACCGGGTGCCCGAGGCGATGCGCGAGCAGGCCGAGCAGGTTGACCTGCTCCACCCGCCTCCGACCTTCACCGGACCGACGCTGGTGCTGAACATCGGCGCGAACGACACACTGGATGAGCCGATGCGCAAGCTCGCCGATGCCTACGCACATGGAACCGGCAGGGCCGTCAGACAGGAGCCGATCTGGCAGCGTATCGGCCTCATCGATGCAGACCCCACCATTTCAGTGACAGTTGATTGGTTGCGACAGCAGTGATTGTTGAGCAGCGTGAGACAACCATGCACCGACACCTCTTCTTCGAAAGCCACGGGGAGCGCATCCTGGGAGTGCTGCATACGCCGGATGGGCAGATGCGCCCGGGGGCGCTGGTCTTTCTGCACGGCTGGGCGGGCTATCGCATCGGCCCTCACCAGATGTTTACCAAGGCCGCGAGGCGGGCGGAGGAGCGAGGCTTTCCGTGTCTGCGGTTCGATTTTCGGGGTCGCGGCGACAGCGAAGGAGATGCGGAGGCAACGACGCTTTCGACCATGATCGAGGACGCTCAGCGGGCCGTGGAAGTCGTCTGCGAGCAGACGGGCGTTGAGCGCGTGGCACTGATCGGCGATTGCTCCGGAAGTGAGGTGGCGATCGGCACCGGAGCGCTCGATGAGCGGATCGATTCGCTGGTGCTGTGGTCCGCGCCGATCGTGGCCGGCGACCGCTCGGAGGCGAATGCCGCCAAGCGGCGCAGCATATACGCGAGGTACTTCCAGAAGCTGTTTCGGCGCGAGACGTGGGCGAAGCTGTTCACCGGCCGGCTGCAGCCGGGGATGATCCTGCGGGCACTCACCCGCGGGGGCAAGGGTGCCGGCGAGGAGGGTGCCGAGAGCGACAGCGAGATCGACTGGTACGATCGCTTCGTGGACTTCCCGGGTGAAGTGCTGTTCATCTATGGCGGAAACGACCCGACCACCGAGAGCGCCATGGAGCACTACCGCGACCTCTCCCGCGAGGCGGGGCGCGAGTTTCAGGACCACATTGTGGATGGCGCGAACCACGCTTTCTACTCGCTCGGCTGGGAACAGGAGGTCATTGAGGTAAGCCTGGACTGGCTTGTCGAGCGCTACCCCCGGCCTGGTGCGGGAGGGGCGGATGACTGAGCGCAGCAGACCGCGTGTGCTCGTGGTGAACCACGTCGGCGCTACCAGCGGCGCCGAGGGGAGCATGCTTACATTCCTGCGACACCTCGACCGCGAGCGCTTCGAGCCTGTCGCCGCGGTGCCCGCGGGGAAGCTGGCGAGTGAACTGGATACGTTGGAGATTCCAGTCAGCCTCATCCCGGAACTGCGGCTGTCGCGGGAGGGCCTGTGGAGCGTGCTGGTGGGTGGCGTGCGGCTGCGCTCGTGGGGGGCGAAGGTGCGGCTGGCGGCCGAGGAGCTTGGTGCGGATCTCGTGGCCGCCAACAGCCTCACGGCCGCTGTGGGGTGCGCGATGCGCGTGTGCCCCGACTGGCCGCTCGTGTGGCACGCCCGGGACCTGCAGGCGCCCGATCGGGCGGTGCGTTACGTGGTCCCGCGAGCGACGCGGATCATCGCTATCTCGGCCTGTGTCGCCGACGCGCTCATCGCTCAACACGACGGCGCGAAGGCGAAGACCGTCATGGTACACAACGGGCTTGACACGCTGACGTTTCAACCGGAGCGGCCCAGCGCGGAGGTGCGCGAGGAGCTTGGGATCTCCCGCGAAGCACCCGTGATCGGCACCGTGGGGCAGCTTGTTCCCTGGAAGCGCCAGGACGCGTTCATCGAGGCTGCAGCGCATATCCTCGCGCGCGAGAGCGACGCGCATTTCTTCGTGGTCGGCGCGGATATGTTCGGCGAGCACCCCGATTACGTCGCAGACCTGCGAGAGCTGGCCGAGAGCCTCGGCCTTGCCGAGCGCGTGCTCTTCACGGGCTTTCGGGAGGACATCGCGTCGGTGATGAGCGCGCTGGACGTGATGGTGCATCCGGCGCAGAATGAGCCGCTGGGGCGCGTAATTCTAGAGGCAATGAGCCTCGGCGTCCCCTGCGTGGCCGTGGATAACTGCGGGCCATCGGAGATCATCGAGGACGGGGAGACCGGGATCCTGGTGGCTGAGCCCGCCCCCCGGGTAATCGCCGCGCGAACCGTCGAACTTCTGTCGCGGCCCGGTGGTGCGGAGCGAATGGGCCAGGCCGCGCGGCGGAGCATCAACGAGCGGTTTGCGGCCGAACGCATGGCACGACTGACTGAGGGCGTGTACGAGGAGGCGCTGTCCAGGGCGCGTCAATGAGCGCAAGTGCCGTCGATGACAGGCTGCACATCGGGATCGACTGCCTGGTGGTCGCGGACCGGCCGTCCGGGGTTGAGCGGGCTGTCGTGGGCCTGGTTGAGGGCCTCGCGGAGATCGAGCCACCCGACCAGCGCTTCAGCCTGATGATCGCGAAGGGGCGCGAGGACATGCTGTCCTCCGCCGAGCATATCGCGCCGCTGGGCGCGCCGGGATGGGCTGACGGACGTATTGGTCGCGTGCTTTACGAACAGTCGATTGCCGCGTGGCGGCTGCGCAGCGAGGGCGTGGATGTGCTGCACGGTCCGGCCTATGTGCTGCCGTGGGCGTGGGACGGGCCCTCCGTGGTTACGATTCATGACGCAATCACGGTCTGCCGGCCGCAGTGGTGCCAGTGGCACAATGTGCTGCATTACGGTATGGTGATGACACGCAGCGCCCGGAGTGCAAGTGCAGTCATTGTGCCCAGCGAGTTCACGAAGTGCGAACTGGTCGAGCAGGTCGGCGTGGAGGCGAAACGCATCCACGTGGCGCCCCTGGGAGTAAGCCACCGCTTCGCACCGGCCGATGAGGACGCGATCGGACGCGTGCGCCGGCGCCATGGCCTGCCCGAGCGCTATCTGCTGTGTGTGGGCAATGTCGAGCCGCGCAAGAACGTTGCGGCGGTCATCGATGCCTTCACGCGGCTGAGCGAGCATCTCCCGCATGACCTTGTGCTCGCGGGCAAGCGCGGGTGGAAGTGTGACGACGTGTGCGCGATGATCCAGCGCGGGACCTCTGCCCATCGGATACACTGGCTGCAGTGGGTGGCGGAGGAGGACCTGGCGGCGCTTTACTCCGGGGCTGATGTATTCGTCCAGTGGTCATTGCACGAAGGCTTCGGTCTGACGCCGCTCGAGGCGATGGCATGCGGGACGCCGGCGGTCATCTCCGACGGCGGTGCACTGCCGGAGGTCGCGGGCGATGCTGCGCGGGTTGTCCCGCTGGACGCTGGGCCGGGCGGGCTCGCCAAAGCTCTCATGGAGCTTGCGGAGGACGCGTCTGCGCGGGCGGAGATGAGCCGAATCGGAGTGCAGCACGCGGCGCGGTACACGTGGGCGGAGCATGCGCAGACTGTGGCGGAGACCTATCGGGAGGTAGCTGGTGCGCAGAGTTGAGCGCGGCGGGCGGCTGGTCTACGTTGTGGGCAAGTTTCCGTCCGTGTCGGAGACATTCATTTTGCGAGAGATGCTGGAGTTGGAGCGGCGGGGCTTCAGACTGTCGATCCTCTCTCTGGAGCCGGGGGACGAGGTCGTGCATGAGCAGGCGGCCGAGATGGCCGAGAGGGCGGTCTACCGGCCCTCGCCTCTGTCCGGGCGCTCACTGCTGGCTGGATTAGTGGCGTTGGTGCTGCGTCCATTCGGCGTGCTGAGCGCATTCGTCTATGCGCTCGGATGTATGCTTCGTTCGCCTCGCTCAGCGGGCGAGGTAGCGCGGAGCCTGTGCGCGGCCGCCTTCTTCGCGTGTGCTTTACGCGGCAGCAGCCCCAGGCACGTCCACGCACACTTCGCGTCGATGCCTGCGACGGTGGGCCTGCTGCTGGCGCACATGCTGGAGACGACATTCTCACTTTCGGCCCATGCGAGGGACCTTTTCACCGACGAGGCCGTTCTCATGGATAGAAAGATCCGCGAGGCGGAATTCGTCGCGATCTGCACCCGGTTCGGTCTCGAGCAGCTTCGCCGCCAGCACCCGGTATCGAGCAAGGACCGCCTCAACCTGATCTACCACGGGATTGACGTCGTCGAACTGATGCCGCTGCCGCATCCTGATGAGTCAGAAGGACCGCCGCTGATCCTGTCTATCGGCCGGCTTGTGGAGAAAAAGGGCTTCCCGATTCTGCTGAGGGCCGCGGCGATGCTCAGGCGCAACGGGATCGACTTCCGCCTGCGGATTGTCGGAAGCGGTCCCGAGGAGCCGGACTTGAAGCGCCTCACTTCGGGGCTGGCGCTGGAGGATCACGTGCAGTTCGACGGCGCAATACCGCACGAAGAGTTGATCCCGATCTTCCGCGGAGCGGACCTGTTCGTCCTCGCTTCGATTGTGGCAAGCGACGGCGACCGCGACGGGCTGCCGAATGTGCTCCTCGAAGCTCTGTCACTGGGGGTGCCCGCGATCAGCACCCGCGTCTCGGCGATTCCGGAACTGATCAAGCACGAGGAGACGGGGTTGCTGGCGAATCCGGGCGATCCGAAGGACCTTGCCGGGCAGATGGAGCGGCTGCTGTTCGACGAACAGCTTCGCGCGAAGGTCATCGAGCAGGGGCGCCACGAAGTCGTTTCGCGGTTCGATGTGAAGGAGAATGTTGCGAAGCTGGCGGACCTGTTCGAAGAGGTCGTGAGACGCCGAAGGTAGCTTCGTGTCGCGTGCCGCTGGCGTTGTCCGGCCGTCCGGAGGGGCCGGGCGCCGTTCCGTCCCGGTGATTGCCGTCATCGTCCCATCCATCCCAACAGAAGAACGGTGAGTACTGTGAGCGAATCTCCCGAGGATCGCGAAGACCCCGGCCGTCAGCCCGACGAGGCAAAACAGGACGATGATGCCGGTGTTCAGATGACCGTTGCCGCGATCATCATCAGCGCCTTCGGACTGCTGGGGAAGGTCCTCGGCTACGGCAAGGAGATCCTGATCGCCACCTGGTGGGGACGCGGGGCCGCTGTCGACGCCTTCGTCATCGTCTACAAGGGTTTCGTTTTCGAAGCCTACACCAAGGTGGAGAAGCTGCTGCGGCCCACCTTCCTCCCCATCTTCGTTACGCATAAAACCAGGGGAGAGCAGGAGCGGCCGCGCCCTCTGTTCGGCAGGATCTTCATGCTCCCCTGGGTGCGGGGCACCCATCCGTCCATGGACAGGGCCTGGCGCTTCTTCAGTATCATCTTCACGCTCGTCGCCGTGGTCATGGGCGCCGCCACCATCGCGGCCATCATCTGGGCGCCGCAGATCATTCGCCTCCTCTTTCCCGCGCTGGAGATGCCCGGACTCGCCTCCGAAATGCTGCGCATCGCGGCCGGGGCCATCTTTCTACTCGTGCTGTCGGTGATGGCAGAGTTGACCCTGCATTCCCATAGAGAATTCACCATCCCGGCCATGGCCGACGCTGCCCGGCAGTTCGTCCTCTTTGGCGCCATCGGTGGACTCGTGGGCATTGGCCTCTATCCCAGCGAGGAGCCCGAGGGGTTGTATGCGGCGGCGATCGGCGTCCTCCTGGGCGGCGCTGCGAGGTTCCTGGTGCAGGTGCCGGCACTGCTTGCGCGGATGAAGAAGGTCGTGCCGTCGCTGGACCTCGGAAACGCGGATGTGCGGCGCATGTTCCGCCTGATTCCGCCTGTTCTGGTCGGCCTCACATTCTCGCTGCTGCGAAATTACTTCGACAAGCGATTCGGCACGTACGCGGGCGAGGGCGTCGTCTCCGCGCTCAACTACGGGCGCATGCTCGCCGACCTGCCCACCCTCATCCTCCCCCTCGCCGTCAGCCTCGTGGTCTATCCCTATGTCTCAGAGTGGGCGGCCCAGCAGGACAGGCAGCGCCTCGCGGATTCTCTTGTCTCCATGACCCGCGCTATGGCGTTCATCTTTGTGCCGCTGGGGGTCGCCATGATCGTGCTCGCACACCCGATCGTCGCCACCGCCTTCGAGCGCGGGGAGTTTACGCCACAGGACACCGATGCCGTCACCCGGGCGCTGGTACCGTACACCTCGGGACTGCCGTTCTTTGCGGTCGAGGCGTCGATCAACAAGTGGTATTTTGCGCTCTCGGACACTGCTACGCCCAACTACGTGGGCGCGGCGATGGCCGTGGTGCACATCCTCATCGCGGGCGCTGGTGTACATCTGCTCAATCGAAGCATCGGCGTGATCGCGGCCGCGTTACCGATCTCAAAGGGCCTGAAAGTGATCATGCTTTACGCCATGCTGCGTAGACGTATCGGAGAGATCGACCGCGCGGCGGTGATGAGCTTCATCGGGCGGCTGCTGATCGCCACAGCCATCATGATCGCGGTTGTGATCGGGCTTAACCGGGGGCTCGCGCCGATCCTGATGGTCGGTGGGACACTCTACCGTCTCGCATTCCTCGCTATCTGCGGCGTGGTCGGAGTCGCGGTCTACCTTTTCGCGGCAACGCTGTTGCAGATCGAGGAGGTCGGGATGGTCGTCGGATACGTCCGCGAGAAGCTCGCCGAGAAGTTCGGGGGCAAGTAGGCTGATGGAGAACGCCGATCAGATTGCCATCTGCCATGTCCTCGAAGCGACCGAAGGCGGGACCCGGCAGTACCTGAGCGATGTTCTGCTGGGCCTTCCGCCTGAGCGGTTTGGGCAGACCGCGGTGGTCTCCACGCTGCGCACCGAGGACTTCAGCGAGGATATCGAGCGCTTCCGCTCGGCCGGCATCGAGGTCGAGGTCGTGCAGATGGTGCGCGAGGTCGATCGCGAAGAGGACCTCCGCAGCTACCGCGAACTCGTGAGGTTCTTCCGTGAGCACGAGTTCGACATCATCCACACGCACAGCTCCAAGGCGGGGATCCTCGGCCGCTTCGCGGCCTGGCGAGCGCGCAACCCGGCTTTGCGAGTGCATTCGCCGCACGCTTTTGCGTTCGAGATGGACCTGCCCTGGTCGCGGCGGTTCATGTTCCTGGCCGCGGAGCGCATGGCCGGTCGGCTGACCAATCTGCTGATCTGCACCTGCGAAGGTGAGCGGCAGATCGCGGTGCGCCACCGGATCGTCCCGCCGGGGAGGGCCGCGGTGGTGCGCACCGGCGTCGATCTCAAGCGCTTTCATCCGCAGGGCGATGCGCATCGGATTCGCGATGGACTGGGACTTCCGCAGCGCCACCGGATCGTGGGCACGGTCGGCGCGATCGTGGAGCAGAAGGGTCACCGATCGCTGGTCGAGGCGGCGCCACTGGTCATCGACCAGATGCCGCACACCACCTTCCTGATCGTCGGCAGCGGCCCGCTGCGCGAGAAGCTTGAGGAGCGCGTGGGCCAACTCGGGCTCGGCCGCCGCTTCCGTTTCCTGGGCCACCGCGAGGACGTGCCACGGATACTGGGGGCGCTCGATCTATTCGTGATGCCCTCGCTGTGGGAGGGGATGCCCTACGCGCTGGTAGAAGCAATGGCAGTGGGGGTTCCGGTGGTGGGGAGCGACATCCCGGGCATAGCCGACATCGTGCAGCCAAACCAGACAGGCCGGCTCAGCCCCCCCGGTGATCCCGATGCGCTGGCCGAGACGATCTGCACGGCTCTGCGCGAGGAAGGTAGATCCGCGACGATGGCCGAGACCGCGCGCGAGATCGTCGGCAGAGAGCACTCGCGCGAGCGGATGCTGCAGTCGCTGGCAGGCTGTTACGAGCGGCTGATGGAGGACCGCGGATGAGCCGCGACGCGGACCGGACATCGGGTCTCACACTCAACGCGGATGCAGGCCAGGTTTGCGAGGTGGTGGACCTCGGCCACCTGGGCCATGCTGAGGCCGAGCGGCTCCAGGAGCGACTCGTGGATATGCGCAGGGCCGGCGAGGCGACCGATACGCTGTTGCTGGTTGAGCACGATCCCGTGGTGACCGTCGGCAGATCCGTGGAAGATGCGACCGCGGAGGTCGCTACACAATTGCTGGAATCCGCCGGGGCGCAGATTCGTCAAGTAAAACGAGGCGGACGCGCAACGTTTCATGGCCCCGGGCAGGTTGTGGGCTACCCGATCCTTGATCTTCGCGAGCACAAACGCGACCTTCACTGGTACCTGCGCGCGCTCGAATCGGTGATCATCCGGGCGCTGGACCATCTGGATCTGACCGCCCGGCGGGTGGATGGACTGACCGGCGTGTGGGTGGGCGACCGAAAGGTCGCCAGCATAGGGATCGCGGTCCGCGGATGGGTGACATGGCATGGCTTTGCGCTGAATGTGGACGTGGAGCCGAGATGGTGGCAGATGATCGATCCGTGTGGACTGCGCCCGGAGCAGATGGCATCGCTGACGGAACTGTCCGATGGCGAGATCACGGCCGATGCGGCGAAGTCGGCGCTCGTGGATGAGTTTGCCGGTGTCTTCGGCCTCGAAATGCGCGAGACGTACAGGTCGGAACTTTTCGAGCGTTTGACTTTCTAATACAATGCCCCGGCACAAAAGCCACCGGGGCGGTGTGGTAACGGGGTGACGTTCCACGCGCGCAGGCAGGTTGGAGGAAAGACGTGGCAGCAGAGCAGGTTGAGATTACAGAGGAAATGAGTCCGGCGTGGTGGCCGATGATCGGTGTCCACGCCGGCCTGATGGCCGTCTGCTTTGGTGCGCTGTACACGAAGCAGGTCCAGGGCGCGGTGGACACCTCAGAGTACGCCGGATACGCACTGGTCGGTCTCGCGCTGCTGTTGCTCGGTGTCGTGCGGAAGTGGGATCTGCAGTCCACGGGCGCGCGGGCGACGCTGGCGCTTGGTGGCGCCATGGCGCTGGGCCTCGCGTGGGAGCCACAGCTTTCGGGGCTGCCGGGCGGCGGGGTGCTGCTCGCGACGCCGATCGCGCACCTGCAGCCGAGTGTGGCGCACCTGGGAGTTTTGCTCGCCGGAATTTTCCTTGGTCTGCAGATTGCCGTGGACAGGCGCCTGCTGCCCCGGGAAGTGCCCTTCAGGCGGGCGCTGGTGGCGGCCGTGGTGTTGCTGCTGGCGATGATGGGCGTCATGTGGCTGGGTCTGCGAAATGTTTACGACCTGTCGATGACGTCGAGCCCATCGGTGCTGGTGTTTCGGGCGCTCGCGTACGGTCTGCTGATGCTGATCTGCCTGACGGTCCCCGGACGGCGGGCGGTCCGGGGCGCTCCGCACATCTACCTGGGCCTGACCCTGCTGGCCGCGGTTGCGAGGAACATCATCGCTGGATAGAAACGCGGTGGATTGCGGCGCATAACGGGTCGCCGGTCAGCTTCACAATGTCGATGGCTTCTCGCACAAAGGTGCGTTGATCGTGGCAGCGGAGATCGCCGACGGGACAGAGAAGACAATTGTTGATCGCGTTGAGGACCTGCTGTGGCCACTGACGGTCGTGCTGGTACTGGTCGCGCCGACCCAGTTCTCCTACGCGCTCGATCCGAAGGACGGGCCGTTCATTCTCTACGCGGACCTGTATGCAGCGTCCCTGTTCGCACTGTGGGCGGCGCTGGTCGTAGTCCGCGGCCGATGGAATGATATCACCCGCCCGCCCGCGGCGATCTGGGCCGTCATTGCGGTCGCGGCGCTGTCCGCTCTGGGAGCAACGAGCGTCACGTCGGCAGCGGTGGAGATCGCGCAACTTGGCCTCTATTTCGTGGCAATCTGGGCGCTTTTTACCGATGTCATCCGGCGGCAGCATCGTCTGGTGGTCGTGGCGAAGGCGCTTGCCGTGACGACGACAATCGCGGTGGGCCTCGCGATCTACCAACATCTCACCGTCGATGATCCGATGGACGTACGGGGAACCTTCATCAATCGGAACGTTTATTCGGCGTATCTCGCGATGGTGCTGCCGGTGTTGTATGGCATTGCCATCTGGACTCGCGACACGACGCATCGCATCTGGTTCATCGCTGTGGTCATTCTGGGCGCCATGACCATGCTCGCCGGCCCGCAGTTCTGGTGCCTGGCACTGGTCCTGTTCGTCTTGAGCGCATTGAAGAGCCTGCGTTCGCTGGGCTACTATCTGGTCGGTGCCACGCTGATGATCGTTCTTTTTGTTGGTGTGATGCACACCAACCGCGACGCGGTGTTCGCGGAGACGGCGAACCCGATCGAAGAGGGTGAGGTCTACAAGCTGGGGCCGGGCCACGAGGAGGATGTCGTGGTCAAGATGCGCTGGCTCGAGTGGTATCCGGCGCTGGTGATGACCGCGGAGAATTTCCCGCTGGGCGTGGGAGCCGGTAACTATCAGCTTCACATAGGCGAAGCCAGTTACTGGGGAATGATCCCTCGAGCGACGAAGATCGAGCCCGGCACGAACAACCTTTACCTGGTCATCGCGGCGTCGATGGGGTTTGTCGGGCTGGTAGCCTTTCTCGGCTGGCTGGGCTACTTCTGGCGCCTCGCCGAGGACAATTGGACGCAGGCGCACGATGCATGGTCGATGGGCGTGTGCTGGGGGCTGTTGGGAGGAGTCTACGGGATCCTTCTCGTAAACATCTTCTCCAGCGTCTTCGTCAGGGGAACAAGTCTTGTCTGGGCTCTGCTCTTCGCAATGATCGCTTCCGTGAGCGTTCATGGCTTCGAGGGAGAAGACACGCCCGGTCGCGCTGGCGCATCCGACGAACGTCTTGAGGAGGACTGAATATGCGTCGCTTCATTGCACCAGCCGTTGTCGTCACACTCGCCGTGCTGCTTGTGGCATCGATCGCGTGGGCCGGTATGGTAAAGATCGTCGTGGAGGGCGGAGATTACTCGGCGATCAAGCCATCGATGATAAAGACCACCACCACCAGCGATGCCGTTTCCAACAAGGACTACATCCGCATCCCGCTCCGACGCCCCCATGCAACGACTGAAACGGGGCCGGCCGATGATGGGAACGCGAAGTTTAAGATCAACGTTCCCAGCTCCGGTACCTATCAGTTCTGGGCTCGGACATGGTGGTACGATGCGTGTGGGAACTCCTTCTTCGTGATTCTGGACGACAAACCCGCGGTCTACATCGAAGATGCCACCTATCAGACATGGCACTGGGTCAAGGGCCCGAAGCTTCAATTGAGCGCCGGTCAGCACACCATCCGGATCCAGAATCGTGAGGATGGCGCGCGGCTGGACCAGTTCATGCTCATCAACAACACCCAGTACGTGCCGACGCGGATAGAGAGTCGCACAGAGCAGTACATCGTGAAGTAATCCGTCGCGACCGCTGACACACAACAGGGATTGGATCCGACGATGATCCGCACGCTGCAACTCTGCGGCATCCGAGGCTCATTCGCCGCCATCGCGGCCGCGCTTGCTATGATAAGCGCGGCTGCGCTGGCACAGTCACCTGCCCTCGCGCAGGATGAGCTGACGATGCTCCAAGATACTGCCGAAGCCCCCTACGCGCTTGCCGCCGGTGTACATGTGACCGATCCGGACGCCTTCCGGTTGCAGGTCGTCCTCGAACACACCGACGCGAATAGCACCTACGTTATCTCCTGCACGCCGCGCGAGACCTATATCGAGCGCGTCGTAGACGGTACGCCCACGCGAATCGGCCAGGCCCGGCCATACGGTCAGATGGAGGCCGATTCGGAGCTGGAGCTAACGATCCGCCGAGACAGGTGGCGCATCGTGTTCATCCTCGGGCGTGAGGTGCTGGCCCAGGCGTGGGACTGGGACCTCTCAGGCGGCGGTGTGGGATACACCGTAGCCGGCGGTGAGGTCGTGGACCCGCTGGTCCAGCCGCTCGGGCGCGTGTACATGACCGACGACTTCATGCGAACCCAGAGCGCTTCGAGCACCTGGGAGGCGGTCAGCGGCACCTGGAAGACGCAATCGCTGCGCGTTGACGAGCAGAGCGAGCGTATGGAGGCCGACAAGTCCGCCAACGCCTTCAGCTATTGGGGCAAGGGTGGCGAGAAGCACGCTGTGACCTGCACCGGCTACTGGTTCTGGCACAACTACCAGATAACCGCGGCCGTGCGGGCCTCCGAAACCGATCCGCTGGGGCTTGTGGCCTACTACCAGAATCCTGACAACTACGTGCTGGCCCGCTGGACATCGGCATTGTCTGAGGCCCAGGACGCCGACAGACTGCAGATCATCGGGGTGCAGGATGGTGAACGTTCGGTCCTGGCCGAAGCGCGAGGTGGTCACCTGCCGGGCCAGTGGTACCAGTTTCAGCTTCGCGTCTGCGACGGTGTCGTGCAGTGCCTGGTCGATGACGAGCCGAGAGTGGTGGCCCGGGCGAGCCTCTTTGGTCAGGGGCAGCCGGGTCTGTATTGTGAGGGAACCGCCGGCACCTTCTTCGACAGCGTAGAAGTCGAGGACTGGGAGGTCCTCAACGAGACATTCGACGAGCCCGCGCCCGGCAAGGTTGTGGCTCACTCCGGCGAGTGGGCGCACAGTTCTGGCGCAATGCACGCGAGCGGCTCCGGTCCGCGTTTCGCTTTCACCGGGATGCAAAGCTGGGAGCGCTACTGGCTGGCGGCCGACGTCGAGGCGCGCGGTGCGGTCGGTCTCGCAGTCTGCGCCGATGACGAAGCGTGGTATGCGCTTCGCTTCGGCACCAGCGGCTCCGGTGTCGGGTACGAGGGCAAGGCGCAGATCGTGCGCGTGGCCGGTACGGAAACGACTGTTCTGACATCCGCCCCGGCCCACCTCGCCTACGGCAGCAGCCATCGAGTCAAGGCGGTGGTGGACGATGGTCTGATCACCGGGTACCTCGACGGCAAGCGCGTGCTGGATGCGTACGATTCCGGGGCTGTGTCCGGACGGATCGGCCTCTTTGCCGACGGGACCGCGCAGGCGAGCTTTGACAACCTCTACCTGGCGATGATCCCTCCGAAGAGAATCGCGCGTGTCACCAAGGAGTTCACCGAAGGCGACGAGCACCCCGAGATGGCCGAGTGGGCCTCTACCCGGGCACCGTGGCTCAAGCCCGAGGACGAAAACGGTGGCACGTGGTGGACGAAGGGGCAGTACTTCGGCGACAAGACGATCGAGTTTGAGATTCCGAATGTCAAGAGCGCGGCCGGCAGCATGCGACTAACGCTGGAAGCGGCGCCTGACGAGCCATCCTCGGGGGTCACCCTCGCGCTGGCGACGGAGAGTGGCTCGAGTACGATCACAGCGACCCTGGTCGCGGGTGATGAGCAGCTCGGCGAGCAGACGGTCGAGGTGAGCAGCGACCCGTGTCCGGTGCGCTTCGAGCGCAAGGGCACGTGGGTGGTGGCGACGATCGACGGGAATGTCGTGTTCAACGTGAAGCACTGACCGCCCCTGGATCAGGGCCCGCGCACATCCGTGCACAAGCGTATCAGCGAGGAATCTGCGATGGACAGGAAGCATCCGATAGTGGCAGCACTAATTCTGGCGGTCGTGATGGGCCTGACCGGTCTGTTCGCGTTGCCGGCTGATGCCGCATCCGTGGCCGACGCCAGACAGTTGATCGCGAATGACAGAATGGAAGACGCCGCGGAGATGCTCACGCAGATCATCGAGGCCGAGCCCGATCTGCTTGCGGCGCGCTTCTGGCTGGGGCGAGCCCGTGTGGCCCTCGGTGACCTCGACGGGGCCGCGGAGGCCCTCGAACATGTCCTTGAGCAGAAGCCGACCTCGAGCGAATCGCGCTACTGGCTGGGCGAGGTGCTTCTGCAACAGGGCCGTCTGATCGAGGCACGGGAGCAGCTGCAGAAGGTCCTCTCCGCCAGCCCCGGGCATGCAGGGGCGAAGAGGGCACTCGGGCGGGTCGAAGAGGAACTCGAGCGCCGCAAAGAGACGGTGGACGCGGCGCAAAGCGACTGGGTCTATCCTGCTGAAAATCGCCTGATGGAGTTGGACAGCGGTGACCTGGGCGTCAAACCCGGGAACGTGGACATCTACTCCGACCACGTGTACGACTACACATTCTCCGATCCGCCGACTGACTGGGTGACGACCGGTGGACTGTGGGAGACCACCAACCGGTGGACGTGCAGCCCGCAGTGGTCGTGGCTCGGCGGTTTCGAGGTGGATGGGATCGCCGCGATGTGGAACAAGCGCCAGTTCACCGGGGACATCACGGTGGAGGCGTATTGCGGCTTCAAGATGGGTGTAGCGCCGTCAACTCGCTCCTACCGCAATCCCAACGACATGAACATTACCATCTGCGGGGATGGCGCGAACCTCTCCAGCGGGTACTCGTTCATCTACTGTGGCGAACTCAACTGCTCCACCCGCATCATGAAGGGCAACGTGATCCTCACCGAGAA
>CAZAHB010000073.1:0-18533 GCA_964484945.1 uncultured Armatimonadia bacterium
CCCGGGCGGCCCAGTACTCCGTCTCCGGCGCGAGCAATGCCGAATCGACGGCGAGCACGCCCGGGTTGGCGGTGAAGCGAACGCCCTGTGAGCGCCCCAGCGCCCCGGTCGCCTCCTCATATCGCCCCAGTGCCAGCAGCGCGGCTCCGTGCACGTGTCGGGCCAGCGGATCCGAGGGTGCCTCCCTCACCGCTGCCTCCGCGTCCACCAGCGCGCTCTCGTACAGCCCCATCCGGCATGCAAGCCACGCGGCGCTGGAGCGAAGTTGCCCGCGATGGGATGCGGCGTGACCGAGTGCCTGGCGATACTCGATCATCGCAGAGTGCAGGTCCCCCTGCAGGTACCGGCACGCGGCTGTGCCCGCGTATGCGGCGGCCATCTGCCGGGACTGGATGGCCGCCTTCTCAAACAGCCGGTCTGCGGCCTCGATCTTACCCATCTGCAGCAGGGCGGCGCCCTGCCCCACCAGGGCTTCGGCGCATTCCCCGTCAACAAAGCCGGCCTGCTCGAAGGCGTCGAACGCATCGGCCCACTGCCCCCGGTACATGGCCTCACAGCCGGTGAGCAAGTGCTCTCCGGCTCCGGCCATCGCCGGCGTGGCGATCAGAACCGTCAGCGTAACGAGAATGGCGCGTGCAGCGTGGGCGCCCGGCCATGTGGCGCAGGCCTGGAGCCTGCGGTCGGCAGATACCCTCATCAGATGAGCGTAACCTCTCCCGCGTCGAGTGCGGCTTCGCGTCCATCGGCATCAATGATAGCGAGGCGGCCGTCATCCGTCCAGCCCACCACGCGTCCCTCCACGACCGCGTCTCCGGATCCTGCGCGGATACACTCCCCGGCGAGGCAGTCACGGGCGCGGATCGCATCGACCACCACGGACCGGTCGTCGGCGATCAGACTGTGGTGGTGTTGCGCGAAACGCGCCAGCACGGTGTCGGCGAGAGCATCGATGTCCAGCACTCGCCCCAGGTGCTCGGACGCGAAGGTCGCAGCATCGCGCAGATCTTCCGGCAGGTCGGCGGGGTCCCCGTTGGCATTCAGCCCGATGCCGACCGCCATGAGGTCATTGCGCGGGCCCTCGGCCAGTACCCCCGCCACCTTGCGGTCACCCAGCAACAGATCGTTGGGCCACTTGATCGCGAGATCCGATGCGCCTTCGTGCTCCAGCGCCTGCCCGGCGGCCAGCGCCATCGCCGGGCCCAGCAGGCCCTCTGCACCCCGCGGTGGATGAACCAGCGCGGTCAGCAGCAGGCAGCGCCCGGGGACGTCGGTCCATGTGCGCCCGAGGCGACCTCGTCCTTCGGTCTGCGTATCTGCGCGTATCGCGGTCCATGCAAGCGCTTCGCGCTCGGCGAGCCGCAAAGCCTCGAGATTCGTCGAATCGAGGCTGTGGTGGTGATAGATGCGCCAGTTGCCGCGCATGGAGGGTTCCATGGACACACGGGTCTCCCGGGGCAAAGTGACTTCCACGTGGCCTTAGACGATCGCTCGCGGGGAGTGTTCCAGATCAGAACTTGAACCGCACGAACTCCTCGGTGATCCAGTAGTCACCGAGGTCGTTCACGGCGATGCCGATGCCGATGTGCGTGGGCCGGTCCCAGAGGATGGCGTGGCGATGCTTGTCGCTCTCCATGAGCCGCTCGTGGCTGCCGCGCAGGTTCTCGAGGGTCAACGACCACAGCGGTCGCGACCGCATCCGCGCGAGGTTCTCACCGATGCAGACGGGGCGGAAGCCGAAGACCTGCTCGAAGCGATCGCTTGCGGTCCGGCGGGCGGCCTTCGGGGAGTTGTGGCTGAAGTAGTTCAGACGCGCCATCTCCCGGCTGTGGCCGCGGGCAACCCGTGCAATGCGCGTATCCGGGATGAGCAGCGGAAGGTTGCGACGCAGGCGCTCAGCGTTGGTGAGGTAGATTATCAGTGCTTCGCCCTCGGCGATCTCGCGCGTGAGGTCGGTGTCCTCCGCGCCGGCATCGAGCAGGCCCATGAGTTGAAAGCGCGTGAGGTGTTCGCGGGCGAGTGCCTCATCACCGCGGCGCTGGTGCAGCAGGCCCAGTGACGCGTGGGGGACAGGCCACTCTGGTGCAAGCTGAGCGGCCCGCTCCACCTTCGAGAGAGCACCGACTTCGTCGCCGCGGTCCATGAGCGCCCGCGCGTCCGCCAGCATCTGCTCGGCCTTCTGCGGGGGCTGGGCCTTCGCGGCAAAGGCCGACACGCACAGGAGCAGCACCGCCGCGATCAGTGCCGCCGCGGACCACCATCCTGAGATACTGGTTGAAGGCCCGAGCCTTTTCGCCCGGACATCGGCACCAGTCTTCACAGCGTTTCCTCCGTCACTCGCTCTTCGCCCGTTCGGCCGCCACGATCGCCGCTCCGACGGCCACCACAATCTGCGGTTCGTCCGGAACGATCAGGTCCGTCTGCAACACTCTGCCCAGTTCACGCCCGATGGCGGCATTCATTCCGACACCGCCGATCAGCATCACCGGGGGCTCGACGCCGACCTCCAGCGCCAGGCCCGACGTGCGCTGGGCCACCGCCCGGGTCAGACCCGCCGCCACCGACCGGCGATCCGTCCCTGCCGCGAGCAGCCCGACGACCTCCGATTCGGCGAAGACGGTACAGGTGCGGCCGATGCCGGCCACTTCATCAGCCTCCATCGCGAGCTGCTCGAGGCCATCCAGATCGGTCTCGAGGGCGTCAGCCATCACCTCGAGGAACCGCCCCGTTCCCGCCGCGCAGCGATCATTCAGCGCGAAGTCCAGCGGATAACCCTCCGGATCCACGCTGATCGCCTTGCTGTCCTGCCCTCCGATATCCACCACGGTGCGCGTCCGCGGGTCCATCAGGTGCGCTCCCCGGGCCGCGCAGGTGATCTCGGTCACCGTGCTGTCCGCAAACTCCAGCGATTCGCGGCCGTACCCGGTGGCCACGATCATCGCAATGTCCTCGATTTCACAATCGGCCTCGGCCAGCGCCTGCTCAAGCGCGCGGCGACCTGCCGCGGGCGGCCTCGCACCACTGGCGATACGTACCGCCGCGCGAATCTCGCATCCCTTTACCTCAAGGATGATCGCCTTCGTCGCCAGAGAGCCAATATCGACCCCTGCGCTCAACATGGCACGACCACTTCGGGCAACAGACACACGTGCTTGCGCAAACCAAGAGGTCTTTGAAACAATTCTATCACAAACCCACCGCCTCGTCAATATGAAAAGGCAATTTCAGGTAACACATCATGGCCCGTGTTTTCAGCGCCCGTGTCGGTTTCCGGGGCCGACCTCGTTGCCGAGTGTCTCGTCGTACGGTATAATCCGCCTTACTTCATGAATCTCGCCGGCCCCCACCTGATTTTGAGCGTAGCGGGCGGTCTTGCGGTCTGCGTAGCCCTGTACCTCTGCTGGCTTCGCATAAGCGGAGCGTCCACCCGCAGGAAGGGCATTCTACTTGCCCTTCGCGCAATCCTTCTGCTACTGGTGCTTGCAGCCGTGCTTAATCCGGTCTTGCGGCGCGAGACCGTCGTCGAACGGCCCCCCGTGCTGCTCGTTGCTGTCGATGTTTCGCCCAGCATGACCCACCTGCCACTGGACGGTCCCTCGCGGTGGGATGTCGCAACGCAGACCCTGTCTGACGGCCCGCTGGCGGCGGCGCTGGAGCAAGCGAATGTCGAACCGCTTCTCGCGCTCGCAGGTGACGATCTCAGGTCGGTCCGCGATCTTCCGGATGATCCGGAGCCGTTGTCGGGTACCGATCTGCAGGCCGCTCTCAGCGAGGCGCTGCGCACACCGCGACACCGCATCCCTGCCGCCTGCCTGCTGATCTCCGATGGCGCGGATGCGACCCACCGTCCTCCCCGGCGCGTAGCCGAGGGCCTGGGCGCGTATCGGACCCCTGTCTTCTGCCGCGGAGTGGGCGATCCCGAGCCAGGGCCGGACGTGACCAACTCCGGTGTGGTGGCGCCTGAGACGGTGACCGAGGGCGAACAGTTCGAGCTTCGCGCGCTCATCCACGCCCCGGGCCTGACCGGCAGCGAGATTGAGGTCAGCCTGCGCGAGGGACAGCGAAAGCTGCGCGAGGCCACGCTCGAACCGGGGGAGGTGGACCGTCCGCTAAGCTTCAGCCCCCCCGCGGGCGCCCCCGCGGCCCACCCATCCTCGCGGGGGCCTCGACCCGCGGCGCTTGAGGCACCCCCGCCCAACAACCACCGCAGCCTCGTGGTGCGCGTGGAGCCCGCGGAGGCCCGCCTGCTCTGGATCGAGGGCAGTCCCCGGCGGGAGTACGCCTTCCTCCGGCGCCTGCTCGTGCGCGTTGAGGACCTGGACGTGACCATCCTGCTGCGCAAGCGCGATCCGGACCAGTTCTGGCGCGATGATGAAGAGCCGCGGCCTGCGTCGCTCTCATCAGCAGGCAGCCTGTCACGCTTCCGCGGAGTGGTGCTGTCAAATATCGACGCGCCGGCGCTTGGCGGACTTACCTCACGGCTTGCAGACTATGTCACGGGTGGTGGCGCGCTGGCGATGCTCGGTGGCCCGGATTCGTTCGGCGCCGGTGGATGGGCCGATACCCCCCTCGCAGGGATGCTGCCCGTGCGCATATCCTCCGGCGAGGGTCTCCTGGCGGACCCGATCTCCGTCAGGCTCAGCGGAAATAGCGAGCTTTCCCGCGCTCTGCGGGAGACCGGCATCGAGCGCTGGGATCGCCTTCCGCTGCTCGAAGGGCTTAATGCCGTCTCAGGCGCCGCGCCCGATGCGGAGGTAGCGCTGGAGGCCGTCACCGGTGGCGATGTCCCGGCCCCGGCGTTCGCCGCGCGGAGGCACGGGGCGGGCAGAACCCTCGCGGTAACCGTGGATGACACCTGGCGCTGGCGGCAGTCGCCATCAGCCGGTGCGCACTCGAAAGCGGCCTGGGAGGCGTTGTGGACGACCGTGATCGGGCGGCTGCTGGCCCCGCGCGCCGAGCGCCAGGTGGTGCTCGAAATCGGGCGCGACCGGGTCGAGGCGGATATGCCGATTCGCGCGGACGTGCACGTCACCGATGAGCAGATGCGCCCGGTGAACGGTGCATCGGTGCGGGTGGAGGTAGAGGGCCCCGGTGCTGACCGTGCGGTGGTCGCGGACCCGTCACGCACCGAGGGCGTCTACCGCGCAACCGTGCGGCCTGCCGCCCCGGGATCGTATCGCCTGCGGGCGGTTGCCGAGCGCGGGGGCGAGGAGCTTGGCGAGGACACTCGCACCGTCGAGGTCATCGAACCGATTGGCGAAGTGACCGATGCCGCGCGGCCGGAGGTGCTGGAGGCCATCGCCGCGGAGACCGGTGGGAGTTACAGGCCCATCGAGCGAGCAGATGAAATGGCCGAGTTGCTGCCACTGGAGCCGGAGAGGCGACAGCGCCAGGTCCGCCTGCACCCGGCGCGGATGTGGTGGTTCTTTGCGATGATACTGATCGTAGCAGCCGCGGACTGGCTGCTACGCAGACGGTGGGGGGTAGGGTAGATGCGGAACTCTCTCGCCGATGCGACGTCTCATGTACCCACCATGCGCCAACTTACGCTCGCAGTTGCAATCATTATGACACTCAGCGCTGCATCGACAGCGCGTGGACAGGAGCGTGTGGGGCGGTTGAAGTACTCCGGCGGCGGGGACTGGTACGCCAATCCCACGTCGCTGCCGAACCTGCTCGAATTCGTGCGAAAGCACACAAACCTCGATCTGCCGCAGCACGAGGAGACCGTGGAGCCGGGTTCGGACGAACTGCACGCGTTCGCTTTCGTACACGCCACCGGACACGGTCGCATCAGCTTCACGCCCGAGGAGGCGCGCAACCTCCGCGAGTACCTGCTCGGCGGCGGCTTTCTGCACGTGGATGACAACTATGGCCTTGACGAGAGCTTCCGCGAGGAGATCAGGAAGGTATTCCCGGGCAGAAAGCTGGTGGAACTGCCGTTCTCCCACCCGATCTACCACTGCCTCTTCGACTTTCCCGGGGGGCTGCCCAAGATACACGAGCATCACGGCGGCCCGCCGCACGGCTATGGCATCGTGCACGAGGGCCGGGTGGTGCTGTTCTACTCGTACAACACGGATCTCGGCGACGGATGGGAGAGTCCGTCAGTACACGACGATCCTGAAGACGTGCGGCAGCAGGCGCTGCGCATGGGAACGAACCTGCTGGTGTACGCGCTAAGCAGGTAGCTGTCGGGGGCCGTTGGCAATGTCGCGTACCCGCCTCCAGCAAGTCCCTGATTGGATTTGACGAAGTATTCGCGCTTGCACCTTCGCGCCCCGCCTCGTATAATCGGGACCGGGTGGGAGAAACGACAGTCGCGCGAATGTGTCCAAGACTCCCGACATCCAGACCCGATACCCGGCGGATGGTCGAGGAACAGGCACAGAACCGTACCCGGACCAGGGGAGATTTTGACATGAGCAACCGGTCGCACGTATACGCCCTGATAGTAGTTCTGCTGCTGGGCGGCATGATTCTCGCCGGCTGCAGCGGTGGCGACGAGTCGAACGTTTTCCAGAACGTATCTGAACGCGTCTCCTGGAGCAGCCAGGGTCGCATCGCTTTTGCCTCGTTCGGCGGAAACGGCCTGCTGTACGTATACTCCATCGACACCGACGGGCATTCACTGACTCTGCTGACCCTTTCGGATGACGATGATGACCTCAATGACGAGGGCGGGCGCCAGCCCGACTTCAGCCCGGATGGGCAGCAGATCGTCATGTCCGCACGGCGTGGACAGACCCCGGCGCTCTACCTGATGGACGCCGAGCGGGGTGACCGCGACGCCATCACGCAGGTCACCGACGATTCCGGCACCGGTGCGGATATGGAGCCGAATTTCGATCCATCCAACGGAGACCGGATCTTCTACACATCCACCCGTGATGACGGCAATCCCGATATCATGATGGTGGATGTCTCCGGGGGCCTTCCCGCAACACCCGAGCCGATCGTTGCGACAGGTGCTGACGAGCACTGGGCCGCCGTTTCGCCCGATGGCAGCACTCTCGCCTACCAGTCCGATGAGACGGGCAATACCGATATCTGGACCCTGGATCTGACCGATCCTGCTGCCACGGCTCAGAACCTGACAGCCGGCACACCTTTCCGTGACGAAGCGCCGGCGTGGTCGGCCGACGGCACCAGGATCGCCTTCCACTCCAACCGCAACGGCGACTTCGACATCTTCCTGATGAACGCGGATGGCAGCGAGCAGGTCCCCGTTACAGCCGACGCGCGCTCCGACGGCTACCCGGTATTCAATCCGGACGGCGACCGCCTCGCCATCACCCGCGACCGCGAGGTCTGGACCATCCCTGCGCAGCCGTGGGCCGACTGGCAGGACCAGATCGACGAGCTGTCCGACCAGCTCACGCGCCGCTTCTGAGCGCAGGAGTAGTCGCCAACTTTCGGGCCCGGCTCTCATGGGGTCGGGCCCTTATCATGTACGTCACTGGAAGGTCCGCCGATAGAGGCAGCGAACTTCCCTCCGGCCCACATTCATGCGCATTCCGAGGAGATGGACCCGATGACCCGCTATCCGCAGCAGCCGGTGCAGATCACCTCACCGTGGGACGGTGACGTGCTCAACCGCCACGATGGCGAGGAGAGCGACGAGGGCCTCGCCATCACCGTCGAGGGCATCGCCCCGCCCGGCCAAGAGGTGACGGTGGCAGGCACCCCCGCCGACCGCGACGGCGAGCGCTTCAGCGCCGAGGTGACTTTGACCGAGCCGCGCACCACGATCACCGCAGGGGGCCCACGCGGCTCGGACAGTATCCGGGTGATCTACGACCGCCGCTCCCGCAAGCGCTACCGGTTATCGGTCGATGACAACATCCTCTTTCTGCGCGACCTCGCCCGTGAGCAGCCCGAATCGCTGTTCGATCACTGGTATCTCGCGTTCTGGCGCGAGATGCACGAGCGCTTCGGCGCGAAGATCCACATCAACATCTACTACCAGTGCCCCGGCTTCATCCTCCCGGAGATGCACGATTGCTGGCGCGAGGAGTGGGCGGCCAATGCCGACTGGCTGCACCTGAGCTTCCATGCGCTGCAGAATGAGCCCGCGTGGATCTACCGCAACGCCCCGGGCCGGCGCATCGCGCGCGACTTCGAGATGGTGACTGACGAGATCGAGCGTTTCGCCACCCGTAAGGTCACCGGCAACACCACCACCGTCCACTGGGCGGAGGCAACCCGCGAGGGCTGCATTGCACTGCGGGGGCGTGGGGTCGAGCGCCTCATCGCCCTGCCGGGCTTCCATCCGGACGGTAGTCCGAGAACCTCGTACTACCTCGACGAGCCGCACGTGCAGCGGCTGCTCGAGCGCGACGCGTGGTGGGACCCTGACACCGACATCATCTTCATCGCCTGCGACGAGGTGGTCAACTCGCAGACGCTCGAGGATGTCCCGCGGGTGCTCGACGAGCAGGAGCAGAACCCGCACACCTGCGAGATGATCGAACTGTTGATCCACGAGCAGTACTTCCGCGAGGAACTGATGAACTACCAGTCCGACATCAGGGACAAGGTCGTCGCGGCTCTACAATGGGTCGCCGAGCGCGATTACGAGCCGTGCTTCTGGTGTGACGGGATGCTGGGAAACACCCGGGCATTGCAGGCGCAGTAGCTTCTGTGATGCCAGATAGCGAACAATGTGTGCAGGAGAGCACGTCACATACGTCTAAATGACAGGTGAGGAGATGGTATCCATGTCGGATGAGATGCTGGACTGTACAGGGCTCTCCTGCCCCATGCCGATCGTGAAGCTCGCCCAGGCCGCCACGCCGCTGGAGGCGGGGGACACGATCACGGTGACAGCCGATGATCCCGGCTTCGAGCCGGACATCCAGGCCTGGGTGGAGGCGCAGGGACATCAGCTCGAATCGCTCGAGGAGCAGGATGGTGTCTTCACAGCCGTCATCGAATTGCAGTAGCCGGACAGGGAGGCGGACGTAATGGCGGAGGATATGGAAGCGAAGAAGGCGACCATCATCGTCTTCTCGGGCACAATGGACAAGGTCATGGCGGCGCTTATCGTTGCCACCACCGCGGCCGCCATGGGCATGGATGTGACGATGTTCTACACCTTCTGGGGGCTCTCGGCTCTGAAAAAGGGCGGCCCCGCAGACTGTGAGCGCAACTGGATGCAGAAGATGCTCGGTTGGATGCTGCCAAAGAGGGCCAAAGATCTCCCGTTGTCACAGCTTCACATGGCCGGTATGGGCGCGGGCATGATGAAGAAGATCATGGAACAGAAGAACATGCAGAGTCTTGAAGAACTCATGGAGACAGCGTTCGACCTCGACATTCGAATGATCGCCTGCCAGACCTCAATGAGCGCGATGGGCATCTGCAAGGAGGAGCTGCTCGACAACGTGGAGGTCGCGGGCGCGGCAACCTACGTTGGTGAGGCACAGGACGGTGCCTTCAACCTTTTCATCTCGTAGCGCAGGCAGGGTGCTGTGATGAGATTTCTGTTCGTCGTTCGAGCCGGACCGTACGCCTTCCAGCACACGCAGACTGTCGTGGACCTCTCCCGGGCGGCGCTTGAAGCCGGCCACGAGGTGTCGCTGTTCATGGCTGAAGATGCCGTGGTGGCCATGAATGCTGAGTGCCGGACGGGCGACAGCGCCAACCTGACCGAGGCCCTGAGCGATCTCGCCGAAAAGGGCGTGCAGATCCAGGGCTGCGGCGCATGCTGTCTGTTCCGGGGGCAGAGCCGCTCGGACCTCGCGGAGAGCATGAAGATGGCCGGTGTCGCGTCGCTGGCGAAGATGGTTGACGAGGCCGACCGCGTCCTCTCATTCGGCTACTGATCGCACCGGTCCAGATTGGAGCCTTTCGAGATGAAGACAGTACTGTTCATGGTACGTACCGCCCCGCACGGCTCGGCGGCGATCCCCGAGAGTCATCGAGCATGCCTCGGCTTCGCCACGATGCCTTTCGAGGTAAACTACCTTCTGACCCAGGACGCCGTGTGGGCCCTGCAATCAGACCAGCGCGCTGACGCGATCGGCGGATCGGATGCCTGCGCACTGGTCGCCGAACTCGCCGAACTCGGAGTGAACGTCTTCGCGGAAGCTGCTGCGCTTGAAGTCCGTGGGGTCGAAGCCGACCCGATCGCGTCGGTCCATGCACTATCCGAGGCGGAAATCGCTGATCTGATTGCCGCCGCAGACGCAGTACTCACCTACTGAGGAGAAGAGCAATGTCAACACTCTTTGTGCTCAGTCACGCCCCTGAAAGCGATCCCGGTGAGAGCCACAAGCTTGCCTTCGCCTGTGAGGGAGATGCAGTCGTCCTCATTGAGGATGCCGTCTATGGTGCCTCCTCAGTGGATTCCCCTCTCAGTCCGGTACTCAAGCAGGCGCGGGAGTGTGGCATGGACATCTTCGCTCTCGAGCCGGATCTTCTGGCTCGCGGTATTCAGACGGCCCTGCCGACCGTAGACTATGCCGGCTTCATCGAGCTTCTGGCCAGGTACACCAGGGCCGTGCACTGACGGAAGCCTGCCAGATCAATCCCTGAACGCCCCATCGGAGGTCCGTACATGAAAGTCCGCCACTTTGCTGCTGCACTCGTTCTTCTCGCTGCAGGTCTCGCCGTCGCCGAGCCCACCCTCGAAGTCGTTCAAGACCACGAGGACGGTCTCTACGCCTGCGGAGAGGACGCCACCTTCTCCGTGCGCCTCCTCGATGCCGACGGGAATCCCCAGGAGGCCACGGTCTCGTACACCCTGACGCTGGACGGTGCCGAGAAGCTTGGCGCCGGCGAGGTCTCCGTTGGCGACGACCCCGCGCCGATCACGGGCAGCCTCGACCGGCCCGGCGTACTCCGCTGCACCGCGTGGACGACTGTCGATGACGCGCGCATCTACGGCTTCGGCGGCGCGGCGTACGAGCCCGAGCAGATCGAGCCCACGGCGACTGTCCCGGAAGACTTCGACGAGTGGTGGGATTCGCAGAAGGCGCTGCTCGCGCAGATCCCCATGGACGCACAGCTTGAGGAGCGCGAAGCGCCCGAGGGCGTGAGGTCCCTCTTCAAAGTCTCGCTGGCGAACGTGGATGGCCGCCGCGTGCATGGGTGGCTGGCGCTGCCGGACACTGATGAGCCTGCTCCGGGCCAGATGACATTCACTGCCGCGGGTGTGCGCGGGATCAGCCCCGCAACGGTCACCGCGTGGGCGCGGCAGGGCTTCGTGTCGATGCGGATTATCCACCATGATTTCGATGTCGAGATCAGCAAGGAGGATGCGGCTGCGCTGAAAAGCGGAGAACTGGCCGGATATTACCATGAGGGGCGCGATAGCCGCGACACGTACTACTTCCGCCACGTCTTCCTCGGCTGCGTGCGCGCTCTCGATCTGCTGACCTCACGGCCCGAATGGGATGGCGAACATCTCGTGGTGACCGGCTCCAGCCAGGGCGGAGGGCTGTCACTGTGCCTCGCGGGGCTGGACGACCGCGTGACGGCGCTTGCAGCGAACGTGCCGGCGCTGTGCGACCACACCGGCCTCCAGCAGGACCGCCCATCCGGCTGGCCGAGGCTGATCCCTCGCGACGCCCCGCACGGACAGGTGGCGCAGGTCGCGCCGTACTTCGACGCGGTGAACTTCGCGCGGCGCTTCGATGGCCCGGCATGGGTCGCCGTAGGGCTGATCGATCGCACCTGCCCGGCGATGACGGTGTACTCCGCCTACAACGTGCTGAGTGGCCCGAAGAAGATGCTGGTTTTCCCGGGGATGGGCCATGCCGTCCCCCCCGAATACGGAAGCGACCGTGTGGAGTGGATCAGACAGGTGGCGGGGCTGGAGTAGAGCAGAGCCAGGCCGCGAAGGCCGTCTTCCGTTGCCGTTCGGAGGTCGGGTCTGGCTGCGGCGGCCCACCGGCGCCGGGAGGCCGCGGTACCTTCGTGGGGCCCCCCGCCCCCCCCCATCCACCGTCACCTTCCTGCTCGCGGCCATGTTCTCGGGGTCGCGCACGAACGCCAGGTAATCTCCCAGCTTTTCCGCGCAGTTGACGGAGTTGTGCGCCAGTACGAGCGCTCCCGGCGCCATGTGCGGGAGCGCGGCCTCGAGGATCTCCAGGTATATTCCCTTGCCGCGCCCCCGGTCGCCGTTGGCGTCGAGGTAGAGCAGGTCGATCATCCCGCAGTAGTGCGTTACGAACCTCACTGCATCCGCCGCCACGATTCGCGCTCGGCTCTCGGGCGCGAGCGCGTCCACGTTACGGCGGGCGCGCTCGGCTTCTTCGGCGTCGATTTCCACGCCCACGAGATCCTCAGGCTCGTAGACGGCCCCCGGGCCTGCGCCCGCACCCGCGTTGCAGATGAATGTGAAGCCACAGAAGACGCCGGCCGCGATCATCCGCGCCGGTCGCCGGATCGCGTTCAGCGCCCAGATCAACCGCTCCTGGCGCGGCGTGATGGCCGTCCACGGGATCTCGAAACTCTCGCGCACGGACGCCCGGTGCGCCGAGAACGCCTGCCTGTCATAGCTCGCGCGCTCGATGATCGTGGCATTTTTCAGCGCCGCCAGCGCCTCACCGACAACCGCAGTCTCGGCTTCCACCGGCTCCAACGCCACGAACGGGTCGCGCGTATCCATCGCATAGCTGTCCCAGTCTTCGGCGCGGAACTCGCCGTCGCGCAATTCGCTCATCCCTGCATCCTTTCATTCATGCCGCTATCTTTCGCCTTCTGCCGTAAGCTGGCGACCGATGACTGGCGACTGGCAACTACCGAGCCATCCCGTCAAGCTCGGCCAGGCGGAAGCGCACGCTCAGGATCCACGGCTCTTCGCCCTCGGTCCAGTGGCCGTAGGTGGTGGTGATGATCGTCCCATCCGGCAGGACCTCCAGCGCCGGATACGCGCAGTCTCCACCTTTGAAGTTCTCCTTGATGCGCACGCGGTACTGCCCCTCCCGCAGGTTCACCAGGTCCTGCCAGGTGCCGACCCAGCCGACCCAGTCCCCGGGCGTCGGAGTCTCGTGCGTCCTGTCGCGGAATGAGATGAACAGCCGCCCGCCCCGGCCGTAGACGGCCTGGTGGCGGTCGCCGGTCCGCGCTCCGGGGAGCTCCACCGGCTCCGTCCACGTATCCCCCTCACCCTCGCTGAAGCTGATAAAGGAGTTGAACTCCCGCGAGTTCTCGCGCAGCAGCATCGCGATCGTCTGGCCATCGGGTGAGCGCACCAGCCCCGGCTCGCACAGGTGCGCCTCCGGGTGGCTGACCAGCGGCTCTGGCTCGCTCCATGTCAGGCCGCCGTCCCCGCTGAGCACGCGATACACGATGAACTGCTCGCGCTCGCCCTCATTGTGCAAAAAGCGCCCGTCATCGTGGAAGGTCGCCATGTAGCGGCCGTCCATCAGGCGCATGCAGTCGGCCATCGCGACCACGCCACCGTAATCGCCGATCGGCTCCAGCGGCGTCCACGTGAAACCGTCATCCTCGCAGACCGACATCCGGATGGGGTAGAGCCCCGAGAACATGATCAACCGCCGGGTGCCCTCGTCATCGACCACGCGGTAGATCGTCGGGACTTCTTGCGAAGTCTCCCAGTTTTCGGGTGTCGGCAGGCGTTCGCTCCAGGTCAGGCCCGCGTCCTCGCTGCGCTTGAGCACGACCGCTCCCCGGCCGTGCCCCTTGGGGTAGACGCAGACCATGGTGCGCATGTCCTCCAGAAGCACAGTAGTCGGGTGGCCGAGATACTGGCCCTCCTCGCGATCGACCACCACCTGCCGATCGGTCTCGTTATTCAGATCGATAGTCGGTATCGAGTAGCCTCGTGGCTGGCTCATGGCGTGTCCCTCCGTATAGACGCATGAACGGCTGGTGTAAAGATGTCGTTTGCCGTCAGTGGTAGAACCAACTGACCGGCACGCTCCTGAACTTCAGGTGCATCAGCGGCTGGTCGCTGTTGCGCTCATCCACCCAGTAGGTCAACAGCGCCCGATCGTCCACGAACGTCACGCTCGTGTAGGCGTACCACAGTTCCGGGTCGGTCTCCAGGTCGCGCTTGTGCTCCCAGCTTCGGCCCTCATCGCTCGAAACCGCCGCGGTCAGTGGCGTACGCATCGGCTCGGCGTCCGGATCATCGCGGAAGCAGTCGTTCCAGATCAGCAGCAGAGCGCCGGTGCTCGGGATTCGCGTGATCGTCGAGGGCGCGACCGGCGCACCCACCCCCATCGGCTCCGGCTCGCTCCACGTGACACCGCGATCCTCCGAATATGAGCGGTAGATGTCGCGCAGGCTCGTGCGGATGATCATCAGCAGGCGACCGTCCTCAAGCTCCACCACTCCCGGCTCCATGCAGCCGCGCTTCGGCAGGCGCAGGAGACTCTCGCTGCGCGTCCATGTGCGCCCCTCGTCATCGGAGAGCCAGCAGGTTGCGGCTGCGCTGCGATCGGCGCCCTCCAGGTCGCGGTGCCACGAGGTGGGCACAATCACCCGCCCGTTGGAAAGCTGCACGATCCGGTCGTTATTGACGACCCAGTAGCCGGGTTCGCGCGTGCAGCGGATCGGTTCACTGAATGTCGTCGCCTCATCGGAGGACCGACGCACGAACGCGTGCAGGTCATCCGGGCCGTTCTTGCGCAGGTAGAAGAAGAGGATGTCGCCCGATTCAAGCCGCAGGAAGCTCACCGACATCACGTTCTGGATGCCCACGTTCTCCTGCAGCGTGAAACGGTCGCCCCACGTCTTCCCGCGATCCTCCGAGACCTTCGCGGAGATGCGAGCAGGTGCGGCATCGGGCATCTCGCCGGCGTAGAAGTCCGACCACGCCAGCAGCAGTGTGCCGTCCGCAAGTTCGATGATATCCCCCTCGGTGTTGCGCGGATTGTCGGGCGTCGCCTCAGCAATTATGTAGCCGAAGTCGTCAGTCATTGTGTTCCCTCCGGTCGGAGTAAGTTATAAGTCACAAGTCGCCAGTCGCAAGTCGCAAGCGACGGCAAACCGCCTGGAGTCCAGGCGCCCTCGCCTGGACGCCGTTCAGACTCGCACTTCCTCAAACTCCGTCTCCCCCGGGTTGCCGTCCGCGATCCACATCTTTCGCAGTTCCGGGCACATGATCGCCGCCGCGCAGGTCGTGACCTCGTCCGGGTCATCGATCGGTGGCCGGCAGACGGGGTGCTCGCCCTCGTCCAGCCGCAGGCCCGCCATCATGTCGTCGAGCGTCAGTTCGCCCACGCGCTCGCGTAGAAAACCGTCAAGCAGCGCCTCGCGGCCCAGGGTATTGTCGCCCGCGGGACCCGTGGAAAGCTCCTCAAGGTCCGCGTCCTGGTAGTGGTTCGCGTGTACCAGCAGCCCGTCCGGCATCGGCAGCGCTGTGTGGCGCGTGGCGGTCGTCTCGATGCCGGTCACGGAGCCCGAGATCGACGCCACGTAGTAGTAATGCCCCGACGCACGCGGGGTCCACTCGATGGCCGCGCGGGCATCCGCGTAGTCGGGTGAGCGCAGCGCCTCATGGATCATAGCCAGGTACATCACGCCCGGTCGGGCATCCCGCGGGTGCAGATTCGTGTTCCCGACCGCGATCTGCCGCTCGCTCATCCCGATCAGCGACAGGCAGCCGGCGGTGGTGAGCGTGACCCACGCGGGACCGTCCTCGGGCGTCCGGCGGAAGACGCGCATGTGCGGCTCCGCGAAGGCGTTCATATCCCACGTCTGTCCCACATACGCAAAACCATCGGCGGTCGCGTTCGCCGTGGCGATGAACGAGGTGCAGCCCTCGCCCGCCAGTTCTCCGCGCAGCACGTCGATGTAATCGGTGTATCCGTTGCCTATGAGCAACTCATCGGCGCCCGCGTCCAGCGCATTGGCCAGTGCCGTGAACTCCGCGTAGACCTGTGGCGAGAATTCCTCATGTGCCGGCAGATGCTCCCGCGCGACCTCCAGGCAGCGGTTCATGGTGAGGTCGCCCTGCTTCTCGCGGCCATTCTTCAGCGCAAGGTCGCACCGGGCGCGGATCATCTTCCGCGCGGAGTCATAGCACGCCTCCGCGTGCTGCTGTGCCATCTGTTCGGGCGTTCCCTGCAGGTCTATGATCTCAAGCACCATTCCTCGCACCTCGCTGGATCATCGTCCGTCGCGCAGCGTTTGTTGTCGCCGTTTCGTGGCACGGGCATCCCTGTCCGTGTGTCGTTCATCCTGCCGTTACCCCAACGGATCAACAACGGGCGGGCAGGGAAGCTTCGTCGGTGCGCAAACGGCGCACACCTCCTCACCCTCGCGTCAAACGACGACGCGAGCGCCGCCCCTCCTGAAAGGCAAGTGACCGCCCCTCAGCCGGCCTCGCTCTCCAATTCCCACACGACCTCGATCGTCTCGCCATCAGGCGGCTCTGCCGTTATCCGCCAGCGGCCCTGAGCCTCGTTGTCGGCCAGCACCCGCTCGGTCACTGCGATCGCCTCGCGCACCTGCTTATCGGTGGTGCCCTCGGCGAAGTAGCTCAGCTTCACCCGCCCGCCATCCGGCGGCTCTTTGTAGTCCGCATCACTCTTCTTCGGCTCGAAGCCGATATCCGTCCAGACCTGCGGCTTTCCCAGGTGCTCGGTGGCGAACTCGATTTCGTCATCCACAGCCCACAGCCACTCCGCGAATGCAAGCTCCCGCTCGGCCGGGATCACGCGCATCGGGAGAGCGATGGCGCCTGCAATCACGAGGATGCCGGTCAGGGGCAGCAGCAGACGGCTGACCCAGCCGCTCTCGCGCACGCGGGCCAGGTCCATCGCCACGTCCCAGTCCACCGCTCCCGTTTCCGTCCGCTCGTGCGCCTCTGGTGTCGCCATGCCCAGGCCCGCGAACTGCCAGTAAGCCAGTCGCTGGGCGATCATGAGTACGCCCAGCATCGCGACGGCACCCGCGATGAGCCAGATGGCCGCCTCCGAGCCGCTTTCCAGCAGCATCAGGCCCACTGACGCCGGCAATGGGCAGGCCGCGAAGATAATGACTGGCAGCCACCGCGCGCCCCATCGCATCTCCTCGCGCCGCGCCATCTCCGGCGCGGTCTGCATGATCCGCCGGGCGGCCGTGCGGAGCCAGCCGAGAACCGCCGCGCTCAGCACCGCCACCGCGATTGCAGCGATTGTGAGGCTGCTCATCTGCACCACCTCTCCGCGATGTCCCGCTTCGCCATGGTAGAGGGCGGGTCCTTCCGCGGAGGTCGTGGTCGTGCGCTGTTGCTGTTTGCCTCGCTGTCCGGAGGGGCCGGTTTCCATCCCGGCCCGCGGACTCGCGCTGTCCACACGGGCGAACAACTGGGCGCGGCTGAAGCCACGCCTCTCCAGAACGGCAACGACATCTCACCGCAGAAGGCCCCCACGGCCCTCCCCGCGAACCTGCCCCCACCGCCGCAAGCACATACACGAGGGAGCCCATCATGAGCGACAGGAAGAAAGTCCTTTACGTCTGCACGGAAAGCCACACAAAGCGCGTCTTCCGACCGGGGAAGTACGAGGAGATGTGCGACCTGTTCGACGTCACCGAGAACAATGGCGCTAAGAACTGGGGGAGCGAGGACGTCGCCGAGCGCGCCGAGGGCATGGACGCGATCGTCACCGGCTGGGGCGCCCCCGCGATGATCCCGGCCGTGTTCGAGGCCGCGCCCGATCTGCAGATCATCGCCCACTCGGCCGGATCAGTCCACGGTCTGATCCCGGATGACATCGCCCAGGAGTACGTGATGGCCCGCGACATCACCGTCTTCTCCGCCAACGGTGCGATCGCCACGAATGTCGCTGAGTCGGCCGTCGGGATGCTCCTGATGACCATGCGCCACTGGGTGCACTTCAGCAACCACATCCATGACACATCGCACTGGCGCAGCAGCTTCTACGACTTCAACGGGAAGTTTTTGCTGGGCAGCACGGTCGGAGTCGTCTCAGCGTCGAAGGTCGGGCGCGAGGTCATCCGCCTGCTGGAGCCGTGGCATTGCGAGATTCTCGTCTATGATCCATATCTGAGCGACGAGGATGCCGAAAAGATGGGCGTGGAAAGCGTCGAACTGAACGACCTGTTCGAGCGCTCCGACCATGTCACCGTGCATGCGCCGGCACTTCCCGCCACCGACAAGATGATCGGCGACGAGCAGCTTTCGCTACTGCGCGACGGCGGGACGCTCGTGAACACCTCGCGCGGGTCGGTCATCGACCACGACGCGCTGCTCGAGCACGCGAAGGCGCGCCGCCTGCACATCTGCCTGGACGTCACCACACCGGAGCCGCTGGAGCCCGACAGTCCCTTCCGGCAGCTTGATAACGTGATCATCACTCCGCACGTGTCGGGCTCGGGCTACTACGGCTACTACCTGATCGGCGACCAGACGGTTCAGGCGCTGGTGGACTGCTTCGAGGGGAACGCGGTCGAGGGCGCTGTGCCGATGGAGCGCTTCGAGACGATTGCGTAACGGCAGCTGCCAGCTGTCAGCGGGCGGCTACCAGCAAACGGAAAAAGAAGAAAACCCCGCCGGCGTTGGCCCTCGTGGTTGTGGGGGTTTGTGGTTGTCGTCCCGGGGGCGGTGCGCCCCC
>CAZAHB010000073.1:18543-23004 GCA_964484945.1 uncultured Armatimonadia bacterium
CACAACGGCACGTCCCGGCTCCCCGCCGCCGCCCACCAGAAACGAAAAACCGGCACCGCCCGCGCGGTCGTTGCCGTTGTCGTTTGTGTCGTTTGCTGTTTGCCGTCCGGAGGTCGGCCAGCCCTGGCCGACGTCGTTGCCGTGCCTGCCGGCAGGCGCGATCACCCGGCATGCACGGCCACACACGTCCACAGCGGCCCCACCGTCAGTGCCAGCGAGCCCACCACCCAGGCGGCGTAGTACGACCAGCGCGCCCGGTTAGACGCTATACGCTCGGCAATCGCGCGGTAGTTTCCCCAGTCGATGCGGCCTCCCCCCAGATCATCCCACAGCGCCTGAGCCCACACCCAGAAGCCCATAAACTCCGGCATCAGCAGCAGACCGATGGAGCCGGCGACCGGGAAAATCGCGACTGTCCATGCCAGCGCTGTGGTGCGGAAGTCCCAGACAGTGTGCTGCGTGAAGACGATCATGGCTGCGACGACCACCACGAACGATCCCGTGACGATCAACCAGCCCCACCGCGCTCCGCGGACGTAGCGGTACCGATCAGTGAAATTGGGCATCTCCTCGAGAACGCGGAGCGAGAGATGTCGTGTCATGAAGAGCACTGCAATGATCCCCGCAGATAGAATGAGTGCGGAGAACTCCAGCGTCATTGTCCTGTCACCTCCGCATCTATCCTACCCGTTCGCTCAAGGTTACTAACATCCTGTGTCCGGAGGTTCTGTCTGTCCCCGGGTGCAGGTCACGCCCCCGTCCGGCGCGAAGGCGCCCTCTGCAGCCTCATACCGACGCACCGGGAGCGTTCGACCATGCCTGAGCTGACTCCGACCCCGCAGGGGCCGATGACCGATGACGAAATGCGCAAAGCCTTCGGATGGGCCGAACTGGAGCCGACTGACCCCGTCGTCGCCGGAAGCTGGGGGACGTGGAGGCTCGTCTACCACGTCGGCGAGTACGGCATCGATGACGGCGGCACGCTGATGCTGTCATGGCGCTTCGCCACCGACTGGGGCAAGCCGCAGTTCGACGACCCCGCCGCGCCCAACTTCTGCTCGCTGGAGACAGACGGGAATGCCGTGTTGCGCGGGCGATTCGACACGAAGGGCGGCGTGCGGCCGTGGCGCAAGTCCACCATCATCGACGTGTTCGATGACGGCCTGCACGAGGGCGAGACGATCACGCTTACCTTCGGCGACACCTCCGGCGGCTCGCGTGGCTCCCGGGCGCAGACCTTCTGTGAGTACACCTTCGAGTGGCGCGTGCTCGCGAACCCCTTCGCCACCGGCGAGTTCATCCTGCTGCCGGATGCCCCGGAGATCGAGATCGTCCCCGGCCCAGCCGAGCGCCTCGTCTGCATCGTCCCCTCCCGCGCGGATGAGGGCGAGACCGTCGAGGCCATCGTGAAGGCCGAGGACGCATGGGGCAACCCCGCCCGCGGCTACGAGGGCACCGTCCGCTTCGATGGAGACGCTTATCAGGGCCTGCCCGACAGCTACACCTTCACCGAGGACGATGCGGGGATCCACCGCTTCCCGTGTACCGTCGCCGACGAGGGCGAGCACCGCCTGACCGTCCGCGACGAAGCGCTGGACGCGGAGGCTACGAGCAATCCGCTGGTGGCGCCGGAGGAGATGCTGGTCACGCGCGTTTGGTGGGCGGACCTGCACGGCCAGTCGGAGGAGACCGTCGGCACGAACTCCGCCGAGGACTACCACCGCTTCGCCCGCGATTACGGCTGCGTGGACGTTGTGGGCCACCAGGGGAACGACTTCCAGGTCACGCCCGAGAACTGGGTGGAGTTCCAGCGCCTGGCGGAGGAGTACACGGAGGACGGCCGCTTCGTGGCGCTGCTGGGCTACGAGTGGTCGGCCAACACTGCCGGTGGCGGCGATCACAATATCTACTACCGCTCGACCGACGCCCCGATCTTCCGCTCATGCCACGCCCTGATCCCCGACAGGGCCACCGTCGAGACCGACCGCTATCCTGTTGAGACACTCTTCGACGAGTTGCGCGACCGCGAAGCCATCGCAATCCCGCACGTGGGCGGGCGCCGCGCGGATCTCACGCGCGATGACCCGGAGGTCGTGCCCGCCGTCGAGATCTACTCCGCGTGGGGGCAGTTCGAGTGGCAGCTTATCGAGAGCCTCGCGATGGGCAATCGCGTGGGCGTCACCGCCGGCAGCGACGGCCACAAGGGCCGCCCGGGCGCGAGCTACCCCGGCGCCTCGCAGTTCGGCGCGTACGGCGGCCTGACGGGGATCATCGCCGACGAACTGACGCGCGAGGCGATCTTCGACGCCATCCGCAATCGCCGCTGCTACGCCACCACCGGCCAGCGCATCGTCCTGCGCGTGCAGGCCAACGGCGCGCCGATGGGCAGCGAGATCACCGCCGACGGCCCGGTCACGATCGGCGTCTTCTGCGCCGGAACGGACGGTATCCGCAGCGTTGAGGTGCTGCGCCAGGCGGTCGGGGAGGACGGGCAGCCGGAGATCGTCCACGTCCACGACCCGCTCGCCGCCGCGCCGCTTTCTGAGGACCGCCTGCGCATCATCTGGAGCGGTCAGCGCATCCGCGGACGCGACCGTGCCACTATGTGGGACGGTCGCCTTGACGTGAAGGGCGCGATGATCGCCGAGGCGAGCGCATGGGCCTTCGACGGCCCACAGGAGGGGCTGACGGAGGTCGCGCCGGAGTTCGTCGAGTGGGAGTCGATCACCACCGGGGATGAGGACGGCCTTGACCTGCGCCTGAACCATCTCGAGGGCGCGCACCTGCGCTTTACCTCAGGCCCCGCGGAGTTCGATTGCGACCCGGCGAGCGTGGGCCGCGAGCCGATGGTGATCGAGGCAGGCGGCGTCGAGCAGCGCGTCTCCATCGAGCGCCTGCCGGAGGGCGACCCGCCGATGTCGGTAACCTTCACGCACTCGGACGACGCACCGCGGGGGGCCAGCGCCTACTGGGTGCGCGTGACACAGGACGACGGCGGGCACGCGTGGTCCAGTCCGGTGTTTGTGGAGCGGAAGTAACGACAGCGAAAGGCAGCACACGGCAGCAAGCAGCAGCGAACATCAGCGACGACGAACGTCAGCGACGACAAACGGCAACGACCAGGCGGGCTGTTGCCGTGCCGTTTGCCGTTTCCGTCCGGAGGTCGGTGTGCCTACGCCGACGCCGTGTCGCACGCTGATGGAACGGCGCACGGGCGAGACGCCCGTGCCACGGAACGACGAACGGCAACGACCTCACCGGCCGTTGCCGTCTCGCCGTTACTTGCCACTTGCTCCTGCCGCTACTGCTCCAACGCCGTCGCCGCGTCCGCGCCCTCGTGGACGACCGCGACTACCGCTCGCGCCATCGCCGCCGGATCGTCCGCGTAGAGCACATTCCGGCCGACGAGGCAGCCGCGCGCGTTCGGCCCGGCCTGCATCCCCGCCACGAACTCCTCCAGCACCGCGTGCTGGTCATCGCGCGCGGCGCCGCCGAGCATCAGGATCGGCAGACTCGTCGCGCCCGCGACGGCCTCGTAGCCCTCGCAGTAGGGCAGCTTCAGCCACGTGTGCAGCGAACTGTCGCCCAGCGCCGAGGCCACCGAGACCGCCTGCATGAGCCCGCGCGGACTGCGGTCGGTCTCGTAGCCGTCATCGGTCTTCCGCACGAGGAAAGCCTCGACGAACGCGGTAAGGCCGTTGTCCACGCAGCCGTCAACCGCCTGCGCGCAGGCCTCCAGTGTATCGAGTGAGGCCGGGTCCTCGAGGTCGAGTCGCACCATCATCTTGCCGCCGTCGAGGTCCATGGCGTCGAGGCCGTTGGCGTCGTAGGCGGTGAAGCGGTCATCCATCTCGAAGGCGGTGCCGTAGAGCCCGCCGCGGTTCATGCAGCCGACCAGCACCCGGTGGTCGAGGACGCTCTCCCCGCCACCCTCGACCATCAGCGCATCGAGGCCCATGAGGTCTTCGATGATGTCCGCGGTGCCCATCACGCCGTCCACGTTGCTGTCCTGCAGTACGCGCATGATCCTCGCGAGGTAGTCGCGGCGGTTGCCGATCTGCCCGTCCTCGTCGGTCACATCCACCACCATGCGCGCCGGGTGGTCGGCGGCGAGAATGACGAGCTTTCCATCGCGGGTAAGTTCGCGGCGCCGCTTCCGGTGATGGGCATGGGCGAGGACCGCGTTCGGATCACTCGCGCGCATCTCGCACAGCATCGCCCAGACGTCATCGTCGATGATCTGCATCGCATCAAAGTCGGACATGGTGGTAGCCTCCTGTGTGTGATAGGGCGGCGCAGGGCCGCCGTTGATGTCAGGGCCGAACGACGGCAGGCAGGATGCCTGCCCCACACGGACCAATAAAGTTACTTCATGTGGCGCACGCTTCCACTCATATACCAGAGGCCGCGAGGGCATCAACGGAATACGTACGGAGGGGCGGCTTCCCTGCCAGCCCGTCG
>CAZAHB010000074.1:0-22972 GCA_964484945.1 uncultured Armatimonadia bacterium
ACAGATGTCTGCGCGAAAGGTTCCGTCTTTTCCTTGACAATCTTGCGGGGGGGGGGGTATACTCTACCCACGAGACAAGCCGCAACGTGAGTAGTTACTGCCTTCAGGACAAACAACCACGTGGCGGTGGACATTGACATGATGGAGGGACGGGAGATGCTGCCCCCACGTGAGGACGGAGACACCGAGCGCGAGCAGTTTACGGATCCGGAGACAGGCGCGCGGGTGATCAGGCTTACCCATTCTTCGTACGAGGACAAGCACGCCTACTATGACATCGATCCGTGGAGCCCGGACGGGTCGAAGGTCCTCTTCTGCTCCGCGCTGCCCGAACAGCGCTACTCCACCATCTGGATCATGGACGCCGATGGCTCGAACACGCGCAAAGTGGGTGAGAGCACCACGTTCAACTACCACGTGGGCTGCTTCCCCGTCTGGGCACCCGATGGCCAGAGCGTGTACTGGCGGACGCACCGCGAATATGAGGGTGAGCGTACCTCCGGGACCGTCCGCCACTTCCTCGACGACGGCCGCGAGGAGTTCGTCCCCTTCGGCGTCCGGCAAATCTCCCCGCAGGGGCTGCTGCTGGAGACCGTCTCGAATCGCGAGGAGTGGACCGGCGGCCTGTACTTTAGCGAAGAAGATGGGACTGATCGGCGACTGCTGGCGTCGATGCAGGAGATACTGGCGCTCTCGCCGAGCAAAGAGATGGCCGAGGAGCAGAAGCTGCTGCTGAATCTGCAGAACTGCAAGTGGAATGCGGACGGGAGCCGCTGCTTCGTGGTCTTCGTGGGGCGGGATCGGGAGAAGAACCGCGCACAGTTCGTGGAGGTCTTCACCGTCGGCGTGGATGGCTCCGACCTCACCTTCAGCGCGAGTGTCGCCCACCACCCCATCTGGCACCCGGACGGTCAGCGCATCCTGTTCAACGCCGCAGACGGGATGTACCTGGTGAACTGGGACGGGACGGACCTGAGGAAGATCACCGACTTGAATTCGGGGCATCCCTCCTTCAGCCCGGATGGGTCGATGATTGTGACGGACTGCTTCGGCGGCGAATTCGGCGAGAGCCTGGTACTGATCGACCCGGAGACGGGCGAGTGCGAGAAGCTGGTGAACTGCCCGGGCGTCCACGGGCACTCCCATGAGCGCGGCACGCACCCGCACCCGTGCTGGTCCCCGGACGGGAAATCGATCATCTACGATTCGGACCAGGAGGGCCACTGCCAGCTCTACCAGGTGTTTGTGGAGTAACGGCGGGGGAGAGGGAGCGGGCAGGGGGGGAGAGAGAACGGCGGCGGGCTACAAGCCCGCCCCACATGGATGAGGAAGGTCTGCGCCCAAGCCTGTCCTCGTCTGCCATTTCAAGCGCCTCGTCTTCTACGGAGCCCAGTCAGCCATCATCCACCCGGCGCAGGTCCCCGACAATCCACCTGACGCAGGCCTCCCTGCCTGCGGTCGTTATGAGAGCAAACAGCGCTGGCCTCCGCTTGTCATCCCGCCCCGAACCTCGTACACTGTCCACACAATGAATCTCTTCTACGACCTGTCATACAAGGAACTGAAACGCTGGCTCAGTGAGCACGATGAGCCGGACTACCGCGCCGACCAGATCTTTGAGTGGGCCTACCAGCACGTGGTCGCGTCCTTCGAGGAGATGAGCAACCTCCCGAAGCACCTCCGCGCCGCGCTGGCCGAGGAGTTCACGATCGGTCCCTTCGATGCCATCGCCTTCGCCGAGGACCCCGACGCGCATAAGATCCTCCTCGCGATGCCCGGCGGCGGCGAAGTCGAGTGTGTCGCGATGCGCATGGAGGGCTACACCTCCGCATGCCTGTCCAGCCAGATCGGATGCTCGGTGGGTTGCGACTTTTGCGCCTCCACCATCGGCGGCTGCGAGCGCAGCCTGTCGGCAGGCGAGATACTGCTGCAACTGATCTCGCTGACCGCGACCGAGGGACCGATTCGCAACGCGGTCTTCATGGGCATGGGCGAGGCGTTTTTCAACTACGAGGCGGTCTGCGAGTCCATCCAGCGGATGACCGATGAGCGGGCGATGGACATGTCGCCGGGGCACATCACGGTGTCCACGGCGGGCGTGGTGCCGGCGATCCATCGCTACGCGACTGAGGGCCCGAAAACCGAGCTTGCGGTCTCACTGGGCTCGGCCGATCAGGCTACGCGCGACCGGCTCATGCCGGGGATGTCGCGCTGGGACCTCGGCGACCTGATGGCCGCCTGCTACGAGTTCTCGCAGGCGCGCAAGGGCCAGCCCGTCACCTTCGCCTACGTGATGATGGCGGGCGTGAACGATGGCTACCACGATGTCGATCGCGTCGTGCGCCTGCTGCAGGCCCAGCCGCACCACTTGAACCTGATTCCCTACAACGAGGTGCCCGACTGCCCCTACGTGGCGCCCGATGAGAAGACCATCAGCAGCTTCTACCGCCGCTGCCGCGATGCGGGCCTGAACGTCTCGGTGCGCCGCTCGAAGGGTCAGTCGATCGAGGCGGCCTGCGGGCAGCTTCGACGGCAGGGAAAAGTCAAGAGTGAAAAGTGAAAAGGGGACGACGAGGACGTCGTTGCCGTAGATTGTGACTTGCGACTGATGACTGCCGTTAAACAGAAAATGGCTGGCGGGGCAGGATTCGAACCTGCACTTAATCGGTCCAGAGCCGATCGTGTTACCATTACACCACCCGCCAGCAATGTGCGAATACTATACCGTACGTTTTCCGCGCCTGTCAAGGGGCGCCTTTTCGCGCTATTGGAGGCCCTCCCTCGTCGTTGACCGCCCCTGCTCGGTGTGCTATTCTCGGACCGCACTGCCCGTAAACAGGGCCGGTGAGCACGTCAGTTGGTGTGCGGGGATCCCCCCTGGGGTCGGTCACGAACACACGAGCGGTAGCCGTCTGGAGTGAGATTTGATGCGCGGTTTGGCAGCCGCCTGCAAGGGCGGGCTGATTGCCGGTCTGCTGGTGGCTTTCAGGGACATCCCCCTCGATGCGTTTCGCCTCGATCTGCAGGATCCGGTCGTTTTCGTGCGCGGGTCGGCCCTCGTCATCGCAGGCTATGCTGTTGCCGGTCTGCTGGCAGGACCGGTCGCCTCGCTGCTGCTGTCGCTGATTGAGCGAGCCGCCAATCGGTTGCCCCTGACAGGCGCGCTCACCGGCGCCCACATCGGACTCGGCGCGATCGGACTCATGGTAGTGTGGCGCGGTTGGAGCAGCGAGCCGACCGCGGCTACAGTGTGGCTGTCGATTGCCGCCATGGCCGTGCTGATTGAGACGGGACGTCGAACAGATCTGATCGGTCTTTCAGGGCCGCTGGCGGAGTGGCTTCCGGTAACGTCGGGTGTGCTGATTGCCGACGGCATCCTCTTCGCCTCCTGGCGCTACCTCGGCGAGAGAGGCCCTGGCGGATTCAGCGGCACAGTAGCCCATCTGGGGGGCCTTATTGCCGCCCTTCTGATCGGTCTGATCGCGTGGGCTATCACGCGCTGGCTGTGCGGCCTCGCCGCCAGGCGCACCAGCGCGCGCGCAGTGGGGCTGACTGTCGGCGGCGTGGCGATCATCGCGGTCGCCGGACTTGCCGCGTGGCAACTGGCGCTGGGTGCATCCGGTCTCGAACGGGAGCTTTCGGGATTGCCAGCAGGTGCAGACACTGCCGCGGGCGATAGCCCCAGCGTGATCCTGATCAGCGTTGACGCCCTCCGTGCCGATTTTACGGGCTACGCGGGCGGAGATGTCAGCACCCCGACGATGGATCGCATCGCCGAAGACTCATTCGTCTTCGAGAAAGCCTGGTCGGTCTCACCCTGGACACGACCTTCCTTTGCTTCATTCTTCAGCGGCGTCTACCCCTCCGAGGTCGGTGTCGCGCGGGTGAGGGGCCAGTCTCAGGGCGACCCACACTTCTACCCGCTGCACTGGGACGCCGAGCGCACGTATCTTGCGGAATTGCTTCGTGATGCCGGCTATTCGACCTTCGCTGTAGTGACAAACACCAACCTCACCTCTGAGGCCCGGGCGGATCAGGGCTTTGATTTGTACTACCATTCCAGCCTGCACCCGGGTGTGGGGCTTCTCCGCGTCGCTACTCGCCCGCTGGGCCTCTCGCCATTCAGTTGGGAGAATCTCGAGCGCGCGAATGTCGTCAGTTCGCACGCGGCGCGCGCGCTTGAAACCGCCGTGCGCGAGCCTGCGCTGCTGTGGATTCACTACATGGACCCGCACCAGCCGTACGATCCGCCCACACTTTCTGCAGCGCAACATACCGCGACCGGCTCCGCGACCATGGCCGGGTCCGAAGCGTCCGGGGGGCCCGTGCGGAGGCGCTTCATCGATGCGTACAGCGCTGAGATCGAGTACTGTGACCGATGGCTGGGGCGGCTGGTGGATGTCCTGAAGCAGCGCGGCCTGTGGGACAGCTCAATCGTTGTCTTCTGGAGCGACCACGGTGAGGAATTCTGGGAGCACGGGGGGATCGACCACGGCCACACGCTGTATGATGAGCTGATGCGCGTGCCTCTCATGATTCACGTGCCCGGGCAAAGCGAGGGCCGGCGCATCACGCAACCGGTGAGTCTGCTCGACGTGATGCCGACAATCCTTGATCTGTGTGGCATCCCGGTTCCGGAAGGATGCCACGGGCGCTCGCTGCAGCCGGTTCTGGACGGTGGCGCGAAGGGACTTCCGCCCTTCCAGATGTTCATGGAGGGGTGCCGGCGAGGGAGCCTGCGCAAGGCGCGGCTCGATGGTCGGTACAAGCTGATCTACGACGTCTACCACGACCGGTTCTCGCTTTATGATCTGCAGGAGGACCCTCGCGAGCAGCACGATATCTACGGACTGACGCAGGCGCCGGAAACCGAGCGATGGGAGAGCGAACTGCGCGCGTGGACGGAGATGATGCTGTCAACCATGGCCTCAAGGACGGCCGGCGGTGCCGAGGAGGTCCCGCCCGAATTGCGCCAGCAGTTGCGGGATATGGGCTACGTGCAATAGGGCAGTGCCATATCGTTCAGAGCCTGTATGCGGTGAGTTCCCTCGCGCAGGGACGACCACGACCTGTATGGCGGGTCAGCGACGTGAATCTTGAAGCACAGGGGCGCAATCGATATACTGAACCGGGTCAGTCACTACCATCATGGGCAGTGTGACGAAAGGCAACCGGACGGACTCGTGAGCGAGAAGATGAGACAGCAGCCTCAAAGGCCCGTCGGCCGCGTCAACCGCAGAGCCGTCTTCCTCTTCGTCCTGTGCGTGCTGTTGTTTCACATATCTGGCTACGTCGGCAATGAGATGGCCAATGCCACATTCTCGGCAACAATGGCGATTGTCGAGACTGGCTCGCCGGAAGTGGAGGACTATAGCAAATCAGCACGTGAGCGATCGTGGTACAACGGTCGCCTCTACTCTGGGATGCCTCCCGGGCAGTCCTTCGTAGCGGTTCCCCTTTATTTCGTGCTTCGACCGGCTATCAGCGTTGGGGCGGAATTCCTTCACGACCAGCTTCCGAGCATACCGGCAGTGCACAAGTATGCCCTGGATGAACTCTGGGTCCTGCGTCGCCTGTTGCTGGTGATCGCCTTTACTAGTCTGGTGGCTATGCCGGCCGGGGCTCTTACGTGCCTGATGGTTGTGGATCTAGCGCGTAAATATATCAGCCCCGTGAGTCTCGCAGGGGCCCTATTACTGCCGATTGGCACTATCTGGTGGACCTACAGCACCGAGTATGGCCCCCGGATCATGGGTGGATTCTTCCTCCTGTTGCCGATCTGGTGGCTGCTTCTCCGGCGTGAGGATGCGAGTACGCGGACCAGATGGATCATGGCTGCCGTCATGGGAGCCGGGATCGTGCTCACACCGTTGATCCGTTACGAGATGATTTTCGGCGCCGCGCCGGTGGCCATCTGGGCGCTGTCTCGATTGCCGAGGCGACGCAGAATTGCGTTTGCGGCAGCCGCAGTCATCTTTGCTGCCGTGGGCATGGCCTATCACGCTCACTGCTATGGTGGACCTTTCACCATGGCATACAGCCAAAAGGTTTGGAGCGCCGGTGGGGTCGAGAGGATCGTGCACACTTCACCGGAACAACTCCGCTGGTTTGAGTTTAAGGGCAAACAGTACGTTGTGTGGAACCAGCAGGGTATATTGTCCTTCACCCCCAGAGTTGTCGCGGAGGGCCTGTGGCGTGGCAAAGACGGTCTCCTGCGCTTCAGCCCCTTCTTTGTGCTGACACCCGTCGGACTATGGCTGATGGCACGGAAGCGCGCGAACAGGAAGGCAGCGCTGTTGCTCAGCGCGATCGTGGTGAGCAGTATTGCCGTGCTCGCTCTCATGCCGCATCCCGGGACGCGGGGTTCGGTCGGGCCGCGTTACATTCTCTGGTGTCTGCCCGCCGCAACCATACTCGCATTGGCGGCATTCAGGTACCTGCCCTGGGCCCTGCGCTGGCTGCTCGTAGCCGCTTCATTCGCGCCGTCATACCTGGCGGCAATGCTCGGCTCACACACTGGCCAGGCCTGGAGCTTCGGGCAGATTGCGAAATACGGGCTGACGAACTATACGTTGAGCCGGGCACAGGAGGCGGGATTATTGCATTCTCCACTTCTCTCCACCGTAATCGTCCTCGTCTTCTGGATCGTGATATTGGCTCTGTTCTTCCAGCAGAAATCCCGGCTCTATCTGTTCGATTTTCCCAACGGCGCGCAGGCAGAGAGCGAAGATTGAACCTGTTTGATTGTCCCCGTCTTCAGAGCGAGCGAATCGATCAATGAGCCCCCGACGTATTGCTGAAGACTCGCGAAGGTGCCTTCGGAAGAAGAGAATTTGCAACTGGGCATGCCCATCGCGGCTCAGCATCGAATGCCTCCGCCACACATACCCCGAGCGAAGAAGCACTGGCACTCCCGGGGCGGCGGTCGAGAAGATGCGGGAGACTGTTGACCGTGGGGGGGCTATGTGCTACGGTTCGACACGTGCCACCGCCCAAATTACTGACTGGAGATGGGTGTAGGTGAAGATAGCAGCACTGCTGATTGGGGGTATGCAAGCGGCACGTCCGGCAATCTGCTGTTGAAGGCAGGAATGAATGCTGTCGGCGCCCTGAGCGCAGCGAATGGTTCTGTGGCGAGATGGCTTTTGCAGGTCTTCACGGCCCCCCCAGATTGTGGGTGGGATCGTCCTTTATGTGGCCTCATTGGTGATGTGGCTGGCGGTCCTCTCATTGATGGACATTTCGAAGGCCTACCCGCTCTTCGTCGGTGGCTCATTCTTGATAGTGATGATCGCCGGGGCGACTCTTCTCGACGAGCACATCAGACTAATCCGCATCATCGCCGCCCTGCTGGCTCTCGCCGGCGTCATCATCGGCTCTCAGGCATGATTTGGCTCGCCACTGACAGGGCATCACACTTGAGAGGAAAACAGCCGGATGATCATTTTCGGCATCCCCGCCTACAACGAGGAAGGCGCAATCGGGCCACTACTTGACAACATCGCCGAAGCGATGGAGGTCGAAGACTTCGATTACCGCGCGTATGTCGTGGACGACGGAAGTAGCGATGCGACGGCCGACGAAATATGCGAAAGGGCCGAGCGGCTACCAGTCATATTGGTTCCCCACGAGCATAACCGGGGCCTGGCGGCCGCGATGCGCACAGTCGTGACGACAGCCGTCGAAGACGCCGATGATGCGGACGTGATCGTATCGATGGATGGCGACAACACGCACCTCCCCGGTCTTACCCCACGCATGGTACGAGCCATCCGAGAGGGACGCGATGTTGTGATCGCGTCTCGCTACCAGCCACATTCGCGCGTTATTGGCGTTCCAGCGTTTCGGCAGTTTCTCAGTTGGGGGGCCGGCATGGTCTTCCGCATGACCTTTCCAATCCCCGGCGTGCGGGATTATACTTGCGGCTACCGCGCCTATCGTGCCGGCGTCCTCCGCGAGGCAATGCGCATATGGGGCGATGACCTCATCACTGAGGAGGGGTTTGCCTGCCAGGTGGAGTTGCTTCTGCGCCTCTGCCGCTTGGACGCGATTATGGACGAAGTTCCGATGATATTGCGCTATGATCAGAAAGTCGGCGCCAGCAAGATGAATGTGCGACGCACTGTCCTCCAGACGCTGCGGCTTCTGGCTCGCGAGCGCCTCGGAATGGGGCCGAGGCCTGATGGCGCATGACCGGCATTAACAGGTGGCGGACCGAAACCGGGAAGTTCTCTCGCACGACTGTCCTGATTTTAGTGCTTGTCGCGACCGCTCTCGGCGCTGGGCTGCGAACCTACAGCCTCGCAGAGGATAATCTCTGGCGCGACGAGATGGCCAGCACGGTCCTCAGCGGCGCCACCAACGTGGAGGCAGTGGTTGACACCACCGCCCATCGGGACGCCCACCCGCCTGGCTACTACCTGCTTCTGCACGCATGGCGCCGCGTCTTCGGGTCCTCAGACGCCGCTATCCGGTCGCTGTCGGTAGTTCTCGGCATTGCCGCGATTCCAGCCATGTTTTTTCTCGGCAGAGAATTGTTCGGGACCTCTGTCGGACTGACCGCCGCTTTCATCTTGTCAGCTATGCCTACGTCCATTCGCTTCTCGCAGGAAGCCCGCAATTATGCGCTTCTGACACTCGCAATCATCATCGCCTGGTATTTCGCTATCCGCCTTACGTCCGCTCGCGATCGCTGGGCCCTCGCCGGGTTCACTATCGTCGCGGTTTTGCTGCCGTGGATTCATTACTGGGGTGGCGTCGCACTTGGGGGCATCTGCATTATCGCGTTTGGATTGGCGATCCGAAGTCAAGAGCGGCGCAGCCGCCTCTGGGGGTTTGTGCCGGGTGTGCTCGCATCCGCCCTCGCATTTCTCCCATGGGTCCGAGTGATCCTCAACAACCAGCTTGTCACCGCGCGTAGCGGAAGTTTCCCGGAGGGAGTGAGCTTCGCCTCATTCCTGGGGGTTTTTGGACGCCCGTTCGGGAACAGGCTGTTGATCACGCCAGTGGGCGTGCTCGCCCTGGTGACTGTGTTCGCCGCGGTCATAGTTCTGGTCTGGCTGTCAAGCGAGCGGCATCTCTCGGGACATGGGCCGCATGCCATAGTATGGGTGCTGGGTATGATGATACTTCCCGTGGTGATTATCGCCGGGATCGCGGAGTTCACTACCTTCTGGATGGGTATCCGCATCCCGAATGTCACGACGGTGCCGGTGACAGTCATCTGCGCGGCGGCCATTGTCGGACTTTGGCGATGGAAGCCACTCGTTGGAGCCACACTTGCATCTGTCGTTGCGTTCCTCTGCGTCGCCGGCGTATGGCGATGCTACGTCGAGGTGCAGAGGCCGCACTGGGAACAGGTTGCAGCGGTAATCCAGGCACAGGAGCGGCCCGGCGATGTGATCGTAACGATTGACGACCAGTGGGTGTCCGACGCTGTGAGGCGATATTACCGCGGCTCTCTGCGCGTGGACGGGCTGTCTCGTGAAATCCAGAGGCGCCGCAACATCATCGACGCCGCTATGAAACTCTGGCCGGAGGGCGGGCGCATGTGGCTGATCCCTCGCAACCCCGCCGACAGCAAAGCTCCGGAAATCCTGCAGGAAATCGCGTCCCGGGTTGAGCAACACACGGCAGGCCACATCCGTTTGCTGCAGCTTCACTATCCCGATGATCCGCCCGATGTCGAGTCTGACGAAGACGGAGGGACCTCATGAACATCCTGCTGATCGCCATCGATACGCTCAGCGCCCGACACATGAGCTGTTACGGCTACCGCAAGCCCACCACGCCCAACCTCGACGCGTTCGCCGAGCAGGGAGCGCTGTGTAAGAAGCTCTACTGCCCGTGTGTGCCCACCCAGCCGAACTACACCACCACCTTCACCGGCCAGCAGTCCATCACTACCGGTATCGTCGCACATGGCGGGCATAATGAGCTGCCCTCAGATGCCCCCTACCTCACCGAGCAACTCCAGCGCGCCGGGTACACCACCGTCGGCTTCGACAACCTGCCGAGTATGAAAAGCTGGTTCGCGCGCGGATGGAACCACCAGTTCAACCCAGCCCTGAACCGGAAATACATCCAGTGGTCGGACTGGCGCGATTACAACGAACTGGCCATCCCGTGGCTGCAGGAGCATGGCTCCGAGGATCCCTTCTTCATGTTCGTGCACTACTGGGACCCGCATACGCCCTACCTGCCGCCCGAGGAGATGTGGTATGACTTCTACGAGGGCGATGACCCCAACGATCCGGACAACCACACGCTCGAGCCGCTGCTCGAGGGCTACTGGGGCGCTAAGTGGAAGAAGCGCTGGTTCAGCCAGCTTCCCGACGATCTGACAGATGCCCGCTTCATCGAGGGGCTCTATGACGCCGAAATCCGCCACGTAGACGACGGCTTCGCGCAACTGATGGATGCGCTCGACGACTGCGGCCTCGCCGAGGACACCATGGTCATCGTGTACTCCGACCACGGTGAGTTGATGTTCCGCCACGGGATCTTCTTCGACCACCACGGCCTATACGACCCGAACATCCATGTGCCGCTGATCGTGCGCTGGCCGGCGCAGATCGATCCGGGGACGGAGGTCGAGCAGCTTCTGACGCACGTAAACCTCGCGCCAACGATGCTGCAGGCCGCCGGGGTGCCTGTCCCGGACGCCATGGAGGGCGAAAGCGCGCTGGATCTGCTCACAGAGGGCGCCGATCGCACGCTCCACGAGTTCCTCGTGACCGAGGAATGCACCTGGCAGATGAAGTGGGCGCTGCGGACAGATCGCTGGAAGTACATAAAGGCGCGCGAGGAAGACATCTACGGTAACCCCATGGCCGAGCTTTACGACCTTCAGGCCGACCCCGGCGAGTTCGAGAATGTCGCGCGACAGCGACCGGACGTCGCCTCACAGCTTGACACGAAGCTGGAAGCATGGGTTTCACACATGATGCGGCTCAACGACCTCGACCAGGATCCGCTCGTCGAGCACGGGATCACGCTGGGGAAGGACTGGCAGGAGTGGGGAGAGCGACACGGGTACTGGTGAGCGACATGACAACACGAACTGTCGCATGCATAATGGCCGCACTGATGGTCGCGTCAATCTGCGGCGCGCAGGAGGAGCCCGAGCCCACCGAGGCTCAGCAGGCCGACCTGAACCGCGTCGTCCGGGAGTGGACGTACGTGCTCGAGCGCGTGGAAAACGCCCGCACGATCCTCGGCGACCCGGACGCGCTGCAGGAGATCGCGGAGCACGCCGATGCGATCATCGAGCGTGCGCAGGCGAGTGACCTGGCGCTGCTGGAGGACGGCTCAGAGGCCGCTGCATCTCCGACCCCGGAGATCTTCGCCGCCACTCAGCCTGAGCCGCTCATGGCCACCTTCGTGCATCCGTGGACCCGTCACGAGCCATCGTATGTCCCGCCGCTGGAGACCGACCGGAGCGAGGAGATCACCGTCCTCCCCGGCGAGCACACCGCCGCCGCATTCACCCTCAGCGCCAGCGAGGGTGGGCATCTCATCCGCGTCACGGTTGACGGCCTCGCCCCGGAGCAGTTCGACGTCGCTCTGCGCCGCCACGTTTACCTCGAGACGTGGTATCACCGGGAGGAGTCCGGGATCTACGACCCGATGCCGAAGCTTCCCCGCGTCGATGACGCCTGGCAGCTTGAACTGAAGGCAGGCGAGGCCGTGCGGCTGCATCTCGCTATCAGGGCCAGCGAGGACGCCCGCGACGCGGATGCCGCCATTACAGTTCGCTCCGACGAGGGCGCAGAAGAGACGCTGCGGCTCGGCCTGAATGTGCTGCCGGCCGCGCCTCCTGCCGAATCGAACTTCGAGCACGTCTCATTCCTGTATCCCGGACTGAACGTCTGCGCGCGGTCGCCAGAGGCCGCCTCCGAGGATCTCGGCGAGCACCATGTGACGATGATCGAGTTCCCCTCCATGCCGAAGTCTCGGTTCACCGATGAGGGTGAGCTGCTGGAAGCCGACTTCTCTCGCCACGACCGCTGGCTCGATACCTACGCGCCGAACGTGGATCAGATGATGATCTTCTGGCGCGGGGATATCGAACTTGATGACGAAGGAGAGCAGGTGCTCGTGGAGCACTCGCCCCGGTGGCGCCGCGCACTGATCGAACTGCTGCAGGCGTGGCTGGAGCATTCTGCCGAGCGTGGATACGGTCCGGAGCGTTTCGCTGCGCTTATCGCCGATGAGACGCACTCCGAGCACCTCGACGTGGCGCCTGACGAGCACGTGCGCGAGGTCGCGGAGACCATGCGGCAGGTGCATGAGGCGATCCCGGAACTGGATATCTTCCAGACGCTCACCTACTACGCGTTCCCCGCCGACGTTGAGCAGATCGCGCCGATGCTCGACTTCGCCTGTGTGGCCCTGCCGTGGCCGGAGAAGCTGAGCCGCAACGCGCCCCCGACGTATAACCCGCGGCAGGCGTGGTCCGAGGAGATCGGCCCGCGCCTCAAGCAGCGCGGCGACCAGGCCGGAATGACCCTCGGCAGCTACCACGTGGCCTCCGGGAAGAGCGACGACCTGCTCGCGTGGAACTACGCCTACCCGCTGATTGCGCTGGGGAAGGGCATGACGGGCGTGGGGCACTGGGCGTACAACGTGGGCAGAGCCAGCACCTGGCATGACTGGGACGGTTCGGGTACGCTGCGGCTGGACTACATCTTCGTGTATGACGGCGCCGAGGACCATCCTCGCAACCGCACATACAACCCCACGGGCGAACTCGTTGTCCCATCAATCCGATGGGAGGCGCTGCGCGAGGGCATCCAGGTGGCGAAGCTGCTGCTTGCGCTACGAGATGCGCGCGAGGCGGGGGAGATGCCGGACGGCCTCGCGAGAGAGGTGGACGCCCTCTGGGCGGATATTGACGGCCTCGGCCCGGACAGTGAGCGCCTGACGCCACATTTCGTGGCCGACATCGCCCGGCGCGCCCGCGAGGCGTGGGCGGCCTACTGCGCTCAGTGAGACGGCAGGGCATTGCCGGCCGTCAGGAGGGGCGGCCCGAGCGACAGCGAGGGTGAGCCCGCCCCAGCGGGATCAGCTTCCCTGCCCGCCCGCCGTTGCCGTCGGTCAATGGCGCGCGCTTACTCCCCCTCCCGCCCGCGCAGTGTCGGCCAGATGCTCCGCATCTGCCACGCCTCGCAGGTGGTGAGTTGCGCCTCTCCGCCTCGCGCGAAGGCGCTCACCCCGCTACTGTCCTCCCGCTGCGGGAAGGCGCGCACCGTCAGGCACTGCCGGTCGTTCGCGAAGACCTCGATTACGCTGCGGTCGATGAACACGCGCAGGCGAAGCGGCTCATCCTCGGGCAGGTCCAGGGGCCCGACCTCCGGTGGGCGCGCCTGCAGATCCGAGCGCGTCGAGGCGCGGGAGGTGTCGATCCCGAGGCTGTGTCGCCCCGGGCCGCGCGTGTCGCGATAGAACGTAATCGCGGTCTCCTCGGCGCCATCGGGCGAGCGCAGCACGTTCAGTCCGACCTCGCGCGCCGCCCCCGGCTCGATCGTCGCCGCGATCTCGTCCCCTTTCCCGCCTATCCCATCGAGCGCGACTTCACCGTTCTCGGGAATGGTCGCCGGCGGCGCGCTCGCGTGGTCGAACCGCAGCGACGCCATCTCGGGCAGCGGCGCGATGCGCAGGCTATTGTCCTCGGCCAGCCACAGGTGCCGCGGCAGCGTCATGATCCCCCTGGCCCCGTCCTCCGTCCCGCCGCCGCGCATGTTGAAGATCGCGAGGAAGCGTCCTCTGTCATCGATGGTCGCCGAGGGCGCGTGCAGGCTCCCGCGGCCGATCGGCCCGTAGTTCATGCGCCCGTGGTAGTCCGGGATAAGCCGATGCGTTTCGCGGTCGTACGTGCCCACGTAGTAGCGCCCGGAGCGGCTGTGGCTGAACAGCAGCAGCATGTGCTTTTCGTCGCTGATCGGCCAGAAGTTCGGCACCGCGCCGTCCTCGCCGGGTTGGGCGAAGAACGGGTCCTTCAGCAGCGGCCCGAGATACTCCCATTCGCTCAGATCCGCCGAGCGGAAGAGATGATCGACGCTCACGCAGTCCTTCCCGCGCTCGCCGTCCGCGTAGGTGCCCGAGAGGCAGTAGTAGCCGTCCTCCTCCCGCCAGATACACGGATCGAAGACGCGATAGGGCTCGCCATCGGGCGTCATGGGAATTACGGGGTTGTCCGGGTGCTTCTCCCAGTTCAGCAGCAGCGGGTCGCTCGCGGTCGCGATGGCGTTACCCGACCGCGTGCCGTGATAGATGGCGATGACGCGATCGTCCTCCACCACCGTCTGCCCGCTGAAGCAGTCTTTCTCCGTGGTCGGGTAGATCGCAACCGGCAGGTCCTCCCAGTGGACCATGTCATCGCTGACGGCGTGCCCCCAGTGCACGCGGTCGCTCTCGCCCGGCCAGAACTGGTAGAACATGTGATAGCGGCCGTTCCACCGGCACAACCCGTTCGGGTCATTCAGATGGTTCTCGGGCGGCGAGAAGTGATAGAGCGGACGGTCTTCGTCCGCCGCCAGCCGCTCGCGCTCAGCGCGGAAGCGCTCAAGCTGCTCGTCATCCTCCAGCGCGGCAAGCTGCTCCTCCAGCGTATCCGGATACGTCGGTCCGCCCAGCGGCTCAAAATCTGTCATCTCACGTCACTCCCCGGTCAGTCGCTCGATCGTATCCACGTCGGCACCGCGTCCTCTTCGAACGGTCCCGCGCGCAGCGCCTCGATCTGCTCATCGCTGAGCATCGACCAGATGTACAGCGCCACCCCGTTGCCGGGCCACTTTCGTCGGCAGAACTCGATATGTTGCGCTACAAGCTCACCCTCGCGCGGGACGACCTTCCCGATATCCGTGCGCTCGTAGTTCCCGCAAAGCTCCACGAACGCCTCCGGGTCATCGCTGGCCTCGCGGAGCATGTCGATGCGCATCCACGACAGTTCGCGGCCGTAGTCCATGTTGTAGACCACGTCCACCCAGCCCGCGTCCACCCACGGCATCTCGTTGCGACCGTTGGCATTCGGCGGCTGGTTCGGCGGCTGGTTCGGCGCATGCGGATGTCCGTCCACGCTCACAATCAGGTCCGGCTTATGCTCGCGACCCTCGGTCGCCACCCGACTCACGATATCCGCGATGCATTCGTTCTGCCACAGCACGATGTTCGGGTTGAGCCAGCCCTCCTCGGTTGTGCGCTTCACGTCCTCCGCAAGTTCAGTGCCGAACCTCTCGCGATACTCGGCTGTGCACAGTGGCCCGGTGCAGAGCCCGCCCGTGCGGATGAAATCGAGGTTCACGCCATCCACGTCATACTGCTCGATTACGTCCACCATCAGCCCCACGATGAAGTCACGGAACTCCGGCCGGTGGGCGTCGAAGAAACCCTCGGGCGTGCCCTCCTCGACGAACTGCGGCAGCACGTTTCCCTCCCGCTTGACCACGCAGAACCACGGGTGGACTTCGATCCCCTCCGCATGGCACTGCTCGATGAGCATCGCCAGGGGGTCGGCGTCCATCGCCTCGAGGCGCTCGGTCATGCGCGGATCGCACGGATAGCCCTCCAACGCCCAGCGGGTTCCGCGGCCGTGCCAGATGCAGGGAATGTAGACGTTGAAGCCCGCGCGCTTGATCTTCGCCACGACCTCCGGGATCCGCTCCGGGTCGCTCCAGGATGTGCCCTCGTCCAGTATCGCGCGGCTCTCGAGGATGCGCCCCTGCCCGTCGCGCGGAAGCTGCGGCTCCGGTCCCTCCAGCACATCCGTCAGCCACGCCCAGCGCTTCTCCTGGATGGCCTCCCACTGAGGCTCCTGGGCGCGAAAGGCCTCCGCGATCTCTTTGTCCGACATCGCGCGATCGTAGATCACAAGCTCATCGAGCAGCCCATCGGCCCACCGTTGACCGCCCGCGTGAGCGCGGTCCGAGCCGATCACAAGCCGCGTTCGCGGATGGCGAATTGCGCCGGTATCCTTCACGCTGCGCGCGATGCGCTCGCCGTCGAGGTAGATTGCGTTCTGGCCCGGCGCGCCTTCCTCCCAGGTCAGCGCGAAATGATGCCAGCGGTTCAGCACCTCGGGTGCCATGTTCGTCAGCGCCTGCGTGTTGCAGTGCAGGTATGCCTGGTTGTCATGCACGTAGTACATCCGGCCCGCGCCGCCGGAGGTCTCCCACCAGCCCTGGCTGAGCACGAAGTATCCGGGCGGGTCGCCGTCGAGGCCCATCGACAGGATGGCGTGCGAGTCGGGTACGCCCTCGTCCCAGTCGGGCTTGAACCAGAAGCTGATCGTGCCTTCGGCCATATCGATGTTCCCGGCCGGGTCGAAGCTCAGGTCCTGCTCCTCGGAGAGGCGCACCGCCCCGCCCCACTTTCCCTCGGTCGCCAGTTCCGCGCCGCTGACCTCCGCGGTGCCATCTCCCTCCGCGTGATCGGCGTCGAAGCCCTCATCGAAATGCGCGAGGAAGAGTGTGTTCGCGTCGGGCTCAGGCGCCTTCGCCTGCGCGAATGCCGATGTGGCTGCGAGCATGAGCGCGATGGCGGTGCATGCGGTCCGGTACATGACGGCACCTCCGTGACATGATTGCACGGAGGTGTCTTTGCCCGTCTATGCACGCGATTCCTTCACGCTTGAGGGTCTCACACGTGACAGGTCCAGCCGCCGTCGATGTCGATGATCGATCCAGTCATGTAGCCGGGCGCGTCCGGGGCGAGGTGGACCGCGAGGCCTCTCAGTTCATCCGGGCGCCCGGGCCGCCCCAGCGGCACCTCCCGGCGTATCGATTCGATGAAGTCCTCGTCTTCGAGCATGTCCGAGGTCATCTCGGTCTCGAACGTGCCCGGACAGATGGCGTTCACCCTGATGTCGCGCGAGCCGAACTCGAAGGCCAGCGAGCGCGTCAGCTCGATGACGCCACCCTTCGCGACACCGTAGGCCGCCGATTGCTCAAAGGCGCTATGGCCGGCCACGGAGGCGATGTTGATGATCCGGCCTCCATCCGGCATCCGGGGGATAGCATGCTTCGCCATCAAGAAGTACCCCGTCAGGTCCACGTCGAGGATCTTCTGCCAGTCATTGCGGGTCGTCTCGGTCACCGGGGTCTGGAAGTAGATGCCGGCGTTGTTGAGGAGAATGTCCACGCCGCCGAAGTCTCCGACGACCTCGCCGGTCGCCTCTTCGATTCGCCCCTCGTCTGTAACGTCCACCTCGTAGTATTGCGTGTCCACGCCGCATTTGCCGGCGATGTCCTCGCAGGTCTCAATTGCGTCGATGACGTCGAAGATCGCCAGATCCGCGCCATGCTCGGCGAGGCCCTCTGCCATCGCGGCACCGAGGCCACGTGCTGCACCGGTTACGATCGCTGTCTTTCCGCTCAGATCAAACATGCGCCATCAGCCCCTCACTCAGTGATACTCCGTCCTCGGTGAAGGGCTTCGAGGGCACGGCAGAGGTTCCTGCTCAGGCTTCGAGCCCCGCCTTCGCAAACGCCTCCTCGCGTGTAAGTGCCCCCTCCATCGGCCCGCGCACAGCCGCTGCGGCCGCGCCGCATGCGTTCGCGAGGCGCCCGCACTCCTCCAGTGTCAGACCCTCGGTCAGGCCGACCACGAAGCCTGCGTCGAAGCAGTCGCCCGCGCCGGTCGGGTCCATCGCCTCCACCGGGTAACCCGGAACCTCGACCGTGGCCCCGCGCGTGATGATCCGGCAGCCTCTGTCACCCCGCTTGAGTGCAACCGTCTCGACGCCGCGCCGTAGAAGCTCCTCGCAGGCGTCCTCGGCGGTGTCGGTCTTCGTGAGCACTTCCGCCTCGGAGGCGCTGGGCAGCACCAGCGATGCCCTGCGCAGGATCGGCTCGCAGACCTGCCGGACGGCCTGCTCGCCGCCGAGAAGCTCGGGGCGCAGGTTCGGGTCCAGCGAGATCTTCGCGCCCGCCCTGTACGCCAGTTCTGTCGCGCGGTAGCAGCCCTCGCGCATGCGCTCGCCCGCCGACAGCGACGAGCCGCAGATGTGCAGCCACTTGCAGCCATCGAAGTAATCGGCGGGTGGTTCGGGGAGGCGGCTCGCGGCGGAGTTTCCGATGTGGAAGATGAAGCGGCGGTCGCCGTTGGAGAAGTATGTCACGAACGCGCAGCCGGTCGAGACCTCATCGATGACCGCGACATGCGTAGTATCCACGCCATGGTCCTCGAAGCGCCGAATGTCCATGCGGCCGAAGTCGTCATCGCCCACCGCGCCGATGAAGCCGGCACTGCGGTCCAGCAGCGCGCACTGGTCGGTGAAGATGGCGGGTGCGCCGGACGGAAACGCCCCGGCGAATGTGCCGGGCTCGTCGAGCGGCTGATCCACTTCCATGCGCATGACATCGACGATCAGTTCGCCAATCGAGATGATCTCGGGCATCGCAATCCCTCCGCGGTACAGGTGGTCGGGCCAGCACCCTGAGTTTCCGCGAGAGTGGGGGAGGGACCTGCGAGAGCCTTTCGTGGCCCGGAACGCCTGTCCGGGCGTGTTTGCCTTTCCCGTTCGGAGCGACGCATCTACCGTTTCGATGCGTCGGCCGTTCGCCGGAAGGTCCATTCGGCCTCAGTATCAAAGCACAAAGTGCAGAACATCAAGCCGGATCCGCAGGGAGGCGAGCACGATGCGAAAGCGACATATATTGAGTGTATTGATCGCCTGCGCGCTGCTGCTCGCGTGCGGGACGGCCTTTGCACAGATGCAGACCGAGGGCATCTTCGTCAAGGTGCCCGGTGTCCCCGGGACAGCAGACGCTCCCGGTCACGCCGACTTCGTGAAGGCAGTCAGTTTTGCTCTGATCCCGGAAAATGCCGACGGTCAGAGCGAGTTTGCGATCATGAAGCAGTTCGACAAAGCATCACCGATCCTGGCGAGGATGGCAGAGTACGATAAGACTGTTTTCGCCGACGTGGGCTGGATCACCGGAGGCGGAGGCAACTTCGGCTTCCTGCTCAAGGGCGCGAGTGTCGATGAGACCAAGCAGGTGGAGCCGTCATCGTTCCCGCACCTGATCCCGCAGCCTGAGCCGGGCGAGAAGTATCAGATGGTGCGCTTCATCTGCGAACAGGTTCTGTTTGGCCCGGGCGAGGAGCGCCCGACGACGCCGGTCAACGGGCTGCTGGTGCGGAGCGGCGAGACGGAGGTGCCGCTGGAGGGTATCTGCATGGCATCGAGCGGTTCGGGAGGCTATTTCCCGACGGGGCTTCTGCTCGCATCGGATCAGATGCCGCACCACCTGCTCTCTGAGGACCAGCAGGCCCCGCCCGTGGTGATCCTTGCGCGCGGCCATGGCGAGGAGAATGCGATCCTGTCGATGGAGGGCGGGATCGTGTCTGACGTGACCTCGCCGAACGCGGGCATCCTCGGAGCAGGGTCGAATCTGCAGATGATCTGGGAGAAGCCCGAGGGGATGAGCGCAGGCGGCTGACAGACGCTCGCGATAGGAACTCTCCGCGGCGCATACGGGCGACCGTGTGCGCCGTTTGTCGTCTGCTGTTGTCGTTGTCTGTTTCGTTCGGAGGGGCCGGTCTCCGACCCGGCCCGAAGCCGCCTCGGGCCGGGGCGGCGCGATCCCCTCCTCCGATGGGTCGCTGAGGATGCGCTGTGAGTGGGTTCGGCGCGAAGGAGGCGGTTCCTTCGTGGGAGGGCGAACGGATACCGGCAAACGGCGGACGCATGTGAGCATTCGGTCCTCCGGACGACAAACGACAACAACAACAGCGCACGGGCGGGGGACGCCAGTGCCACGGTGGGGCCGCTACGTGTATCTCCCGAACTTCCTGCACGTCTCATACATCGCCGCCACGTTGTCCTCCGGGGTGCCGGGCGCGAGGTTGTTCCCCTCGCGCAGGACAAAGTTGCCGCCCTCCATCACGCCCGACTGCAGGATGCGCCGCGTCTCCTCGCGGACCTGCTCCGGCGTCCCGGTGCGCAGAAGCTCTACGTGCGGGCCGCCGTTGATGCGCACCCCCGGCCCAAGCTCCTCCCGCAGCCAGCCGTGATCCACCGGGAAGCCCGTGTCGAAGCTCTGCACGTTCAGCTCATCGCGCATCGTGCGGAACAAGTGCGTGGCGTCGCCGCACAAGTGCGTCGCGTTCGGGCCCTCGGAGCCGAACTCGTCGATCAGGCGCCGATGGTAGGGCAGCACGAACTCCCGGTAGGTCGCCTCGCTGAGAAGCTGGATGCTGTCGTCAGGGATGCTCCAGCGCGTGCTCGCGTCAGCCAGGCCCATGTGCTTGCGGAACGCCTTCACCCGGCGGATCGTCGCCACTACGATCAGGTCCATCAGCGCGTGGTAGAAGTCCGGCTCCTCGTACATGTCCAGGCAAAGCTCTGTCGGCCCGCGCAGCGCGACCGCGGTGGTGAACGGGCCGTCCGTGCCCATGCCCGGGACTGAGCCGGCCTGCACCGGGCGCCCGCGGAACTCGAAGCCGCTGTCCGCGATCTCTTGGAAGCGCTCGCGATACTCCCACGCGCGGCCCATCCAGCCGTCGAATGGCCCCGGCGGACCCGCCTCGATGAACTCCCACCTGTTCTCGCCGGTAAGGAACGGAGGCGTCTCTGGCACATCACCCTCGATGAAGCGAAGCTCCGCACCGTGCCACAGCTGCGAGTACGAGTTCTGCAGGTCCACCGGCACCGTCCATGCATCCGGGAGCCCCATCTCGACGTCGCGCTGGAGATGATGGCGGAGGAACCACTGGTGGTGAAGCTGGTGGTGAAACATCGCATCCGGATCGAGGAAGTACTCGCGGTACGTGATCCCGGTCGGGTTCCAGCGCTCGCTGAGCAGCGTGAACCGCGAGGCGATCCCGAGGATCATGGGAACTCGCGTAGGTGTGCCCGCATTGAACGTTTCCCATACCTCCCGGACCTCGGCGTTGTGAGCGGCGTAGTCGATGTCGGGTGTTTCGGGCATGGCGACCTCCGGTGAAGTTGACAGCGACGAAGTGACTCACGGGCTGCGCTTCGCCCACCCAGCCTCCCAGACCTCCACGGGGGAGGAGGCGCAGGCGGGTATGGAGAAACATCCTCTCAGGATTCCACAGACATCCGGGGGACGCTTATGATTGACTGGGAACGCGAACAGAAGATCCTGAAGATTCTCCTGCGGCAAGAGGACATCACCACCGAGCAGGCCCGCGAGGTTTACCAGGAGGGCATGCGCGAGGAGATGTCGGCGCTGGAGCTGGCGATTCAACGCGGCTACCTGACGCATGAGCAGGTTCGGGAGGCGACCGGCGGAGACGCCGATGAGCTGGCCTCGCTTCAGGATCGGGACATCGATCCACAGGTCGTCAACATGATCGAGCCGAGCCTCGGGCGGCGGCTGAGGGCCTTCCCGGTGGGGGTGCGGAAGGACACGCTCGAGGTCGCGATGAGCGACCCGGATAACGTGGAGGCCATCGACGAGATTCGCCGCCAGACCGGGTATAAGGTGAAGCCACTGCGTGTGGCGGATCCGGAGATCGCCTGGGCGATGGATACCTACTGGACGAGCGACGAGGTCCTGGACCTCGAGGAGAGTGTGGCAGGTCGGGCTGAGGGCCTGAGCGAGGACGTCGATGAGATCGCGGATCTGTCAGATGCGCCGGCGGTGGTGCAGCTTGCAAGCACGCTCATCACCCAGGGGGTGAAGCAGGGGGCCTCGGATATACACATTGAGGCAGCGCGGGACGGCCTGCGCGTGCGCTATCGCATCGACGGGGTGCTCGGGGACCCGAACCCCCTGCCGGACACGATCAAGGACGCGCTCATCTCCCGGCTGAAGATCATGGCCGGAATGGACATCGCCGAATCGCGCAAGCCCCAGGATGGGCGCTTTACCACGCAGGCGGCCGGCCGGCGAATCGACGTGCGTTCGGCTCTGCGGCCGACCGCTCACGGCGAGAACATCGTCATGCGCCTGCTGGATAAGAATCGGCTCTACATCACCTTCGAGCAGCTTGGTATGTCCGGGCCGCTGCAGCAGCAGATGGAGTCATTGCTCAAGGCCTCGCGCGGACTTATCTGCATCTGCGGTGGGACGGGCTCTGGCAAGAGCACCACGCTGTATTCAGCGCTGCACTACCTGCGCCAGACGTCGCAGAACATCGAGACGGTGGAGGACCCGATCGAGTATCAGCTTGAGGGCGTGAACCAGTCCTCAGCACAACCGGCGATCGGCGTAGGCTTTCCGCAGCATGTCAAGGCGATGCTGCGGCAGGATCCGGATGTGATCATGATCGGGGAGGCGCGTGACACCGAGACGATCGAGGCGTCCTTTCAGGCGGCGCTGACGGGGCACCTGGTGCTTACGAGCCTGCACGCGAACGACGCGCCGGCCGCGGCGACGCGGATGCTGCAGATGGGAGTGGAGCCCTACCTGGTTTCGTCCGGGCTGCGGGCGGTTCTGGCCCAGCGACTCGCGCGGCGCGTGTGCCCGGACTGCAAGAAGTCGGCGAAGGTCGAAGATGTCCTCGACGAGGCTCCTGCATTGCAAAAGCGGCTGACCGAGCACCGGATCTCGGTGGTTGCGGAGGGCGAGGGGTGTGAACGCTGCCGCGGCACGGGCTACGCCGGGCGGATCGGCCTCTTTGAACTCATGCGGATGACGCCCCAGCTCAAGGAGATGGTTCTCAGCGACGTGGACGAGCAGGCGATGCGCCATGCGGCGATCTCCGAGGGCATGGTGCAGCTTGCTCAGGACGCGATGGCGAAGCTGCGCAGTGGTATCATCGGCGTCGAGGCGCTCCTGTCGCTGTATGCGGATCTGTCCACCGAGTACGGAGATGATGCGATCGACTTCCTCGCCAGGGGCTGACGGGCCCGTGCGGGTCCTCACGTAAGCCTCGGCCACGACAGCCCCTCCGCCCGCGCCTTCGGCGGGCGCTCCGGCTCTGGCGAGGGCCGCCGCGGGCTCGCGCATCGCGTGCGCCCGGCGCACGCTCGCACGTCCGCACGCCGGTGGGCCCCCTC
>CAZAHB010000075.1:0-22692 GCA_964484945.1 uncultured Armatimonadia bacterium
GCCTGCTATCCAAAGGTGGGTCGTTGTCGTCCGGAGGGATGGGGAGCCAGAGGTGTCGTCTACCTCCCCCCATCCGTCGCGCAAAGCGCGACAGGGCGTTTCTCCGTTATCCTTAATGTTTGATACGGACCCCCGGCAGGAGGGGTTTGACGGTTCCCGACGAATCCTTGCAACTGCAACGATCGAATCGCATAGCCGTACGGGAGGCGTTGGACGATGTCGGACACGAAGCTGAAACTCGGTGTGATGATGCACATTCGCGATGACGCAGAAGGCGCGATCAAGAAAGTGGCGGATATCGGCGTGCCCACCGCACAGCTTGGCTGGCCGCCGAACATGACCGTCGAGCAGGGGCTCGAGGTCAAGAAGATCGCCGATGATTACGGCGTGGAGATTACGACGCTGTGGGCGTCACTGCCCGGGCTGCATGTATGGAACTTCACCGAAGGCCCCACGACCATCGGCCTGGTGCCCGAGGCGTGGCGCGCGCAGCGCGTGCAGGCTCTCGAGCAGGCCGCGCACTGCGCCGCCGAGATGGGCGTGCAGTCGATTACCACGCACTGCGGCTTCATCCCCGAATACCCGGGCGACCCGCTCTACCAGGGCGTGGTGGTGGCGCTCAAGCAGGTTATGCGCACGTGCGATTCGCTGGGCGTCGAGTTCTGGTTCGAGACCGGCCAGGAGACGCCGATCACGCTGCTGCGGACGATCCAGGATGTGGGCAGCGAGAACATGGGCATCAATCTCGACCCGGCGAACCTGCTCATGTACGGGAAGGCGAACCCGGTGGATGCGCTGGACACCTTCGGCCAGTGGGTTCGCGGCGTACACGCCAAGGACGGGGAGTACCCCACCGACGGGACGTCACTGGGCAAGGAGAAGCCGCTGGGAGAGGGCAAGGTCAACTTCCCGGTGCTGGTGCCGAAGCTGAAGGACTGCGGCTTCACCGGCGCGCTGACCATCGAGCGGGAGATCTCCGGCGACAAACAGGTCGAGGACATCAAGAAGGGGATCGAGCTGCTGACGCCGCTACTCTGAACGGCCGGGAACCGGGAAGCGGGCAAAGGCAACGACGCCGGCAACCACTTTTTTTGCGCCGGGTCTTGACAGGCGGGGCACGGGCCGATACAATCGCTAACAGTTGTTATTACTGATAGCGGCCTTTCCGCTGTCAGATGTCGTGTGCTATCGCAGAAAGCCGCATGAGGAGGAGACGGAAATGGAAGAACGCTCACTGGCGTTGATCGGCGATCCGGCACCGGCCTTCACGGCCACCACCACGCAGGGGGAGGTCAACTTCCCCGACGACTACGAGGGTAAGTGGGTCATCCTGTTCTCGCACCCGGCGGACTTCACCCCGGTGTGCACGACTGAGTTCATGACCTTCGCCTCGATGGCGGAGGACTTCAAGGCGCGCAACTGCGAATTGATCGGGCTTTCGATCGACTCGAATTACTCGCACATCGCGTGGACCCGCAAGATCAAAGAGGACATTGAGTTCAAGGACATGAAGAACGTGGAGATCACCTTCCCGGTCATTGCCGACCTGACGATGGAGGTCGCGAACAAGTTCGGGATGATCCAGCCCGGGGCAAGCAGCACCGAGGCTGTGCGGGCCACGTTCCTCATCGACCCGGAGGGGATCATCCGGGCGATCCTCTACTATCCGCTCAGCAACGGCCGCAACATGGACGAGATCATGCGCACGCTCGTCGCCATGCAGACCTCCGACGAGCACGGCGTGGCCACGCCGGCGAACTGGCAGCCGGGCGACGAGGTCATCGTCCCGCCGCCGCACACGGACTCTGACGCCGACCAGCGCGTGGCGGGTGCCGGCGCGGACTACCGTTGCCTCGACTGGTTCCTGTGTCTGAAGAAGCTGGATGTGTAGGTTGCGTCGTCGCACGGCAGTTTCGGCCACGGCCCCCGCTTCGGCGGGGGTCGCTGGTGTGTACACGTGGGACCGGGGAAAGGTGGGGGAGAGGGAATGTCTGCCGTAAACGGAGGACAGCGGGAACGGCTGCGGCGCAGCCGTCGCTCGGAGGGGAGATCGCGCGAGGAGGCGAAGGTACTGCCTCCTGAAAGCAATGGCAGATCGAGGGGGTCGGGCGATGCTGGATGCTGGAGATGAACCGCAAAGCGCAGACCGAGCGGGCGGCGGAGAGACCGGTCGGTCCGCGGTGCCGGCAGCCTTCGAGATCGCGGCTATCATTATCTTCCTTGCAGCCTCGACTACATTCGCCGTCATCACCCCGCGCCTCGGCGGGCCGGATGAGCGGGGGCATGCACTGTACGCGCGCGCCGTCTCCCATGGCCGGTTGCCGACGCCCGCCCCGCAGACGCGGGTGCGCACCGAGGCCGATGGCCGCGTGGTGTATGACTGCGCGCAGGCCCACCACCCGCCGGTGTATTACGCGATCGTGGGCGGGATATATGCGCTCACCGGCCGGCAGGAGGGGGCGCTGGCACCGATCGGCCGCGGGCTGAACATCATCGCCGGCCTCGCGGCGCTGCTGCTGATCCGCGCGGCAATGCACCGGACATTCCCCGAGAGACCGTACGCGATCGCGGCGGGCCTGGCCGTGGCCGCGGCCTCGTCGAGCTTCACCTACGTGATGGGCAGCTTCAACAACGATCCCCTTGCGGTGCTGGCCGTCTGCGCGGCGGTCTACCTCAGCGTGCGCGCGTTGCAGGCTGAGCGGCCGATGCGCTGGATGCTGGCGGTGGGCGCGTGCCTCGGGGCGGGCCTGCTCACGAAGCTGACTGCGGCGGTGATCGTGGTGCCGGTGGCGACCGCGGCGGTGGGGGCGGCCCGACGGGTCGATGACGGTAGCCGGCGGGTGCGGGCAGCCGGCCTGGCGCTTGCGGCACTGGGCATCGCGGCGGTGATCAGCGGCCCGTGGTTCGCGCGCAACCAGTGGCTGTACGGGACACCGACCTTCAACTGCAGTTCGCGCCCCGTCTTCCACTCCACGGGCGAACTGATGCGGAACCCTGACGGGGGAGTGATCGTGGCCGCGCTCACGCTTGAGGAGCTTGTCAGCGGCACGTGGTGGCTGGAGTGGCTGCTGCGGGAGCGAAGCTCATTGCTGGCGAGCGTGCTTTACGCGCAGGGCCCGACGGCCGTCACGCGCTCGCCGTGGGTGCTGGTGTTGCAGGTGGTGCCGCTGCTCTTTGCGTTCGGGGGGATCGTCCGGCTGTTCAGGCCTGAGGGTCGGGCAGCACTGCCGAAGGGCGATCCGCGGCATCGGCGGGCGGTGCTGACGATGCTGGTGCTCCTGCCGGTGGCGACGACGCTGGGAATCACGCACCAGACGATGCTGGTGGATACGCATATCATGCGCTGGCCGGGGCGCTACGTTTCGACGATGATCCCACCGCTGGGGATGGCGATGGGCCTTGGGCTGGCTGCATTGTTGCCGACACGGGGGCGGGGCGCACGGCTGCGCAGGGCGCTGCCGGTAGCGGTGGTGCTGGCGGGGCTGATCGTCAACTGGTTCGGGGTGATGCGCGCGCAAAGACTTTACGCCTCGGAGAAATCGGACATGTACTTCCCTGCGGCGCCCGCGCGGCGTGGTTCAGCGGTCATCGGGCCCAAGGTGGCGGTGCATGCGGCGGATGTTCCACAGGTCGGCGACCATCTGCATGCCGTCCACGAAGGCATTCACCTTCGTGTCGGGAGAGTTGAACCATCGTACCGGGACCTCGACGACCTCGAAGCCGAGGCGGAGCGCGATGTAGATCAACTCGGCGTCGAAGGCCCAGCGGTCAAGCTCCTGGTGCGGAAAGACCGCCTCGATGGCCTCCCGGGTGAACATCTTGAAGCCGCACTGGGTGTCGCGGATGTTGGACCGGAGGATGGCGCGCTGGACGAGCGAGAACATCTTCCCCGCGCTCTGACGGAGGAACGGCTGCCTGACGGCCACGTCTGATCCGCGGACCGCGCGGGGGCCGATGGCGACATCGGCCCCGCGGTCGATGGCCGCGCGCAGGTCGGACTCGTGCTCGATGGGCGTGGACAGGTCTGCGTCGGAGAACAGGGCGAGGCGGCCGCTGGAGTCGGTCATCCCGCGGCGGACGGAGTAGCCCTTGCCGCGGTTCCGCTCATTGACGAGCACGCGACCGGGGACGGGCGCTTCCGCGAGCATGCTGCCGGCCAGGTCGGTGGTGGTGTCGGAGCTTCCGTCATCGACGACGATGATCTCCGATGCCCAGGGCTGATCGGCGAGGTATTCGGTGACGCGTTCGAGGGTGGGCGCGAGTCGCTGCTGCTCATTGTAGGCGGGGATGATGATGGACAGTTCGACGGTTGCGGATTGGCTCATGGCAACGACCCTTTTCTTCGCGAGTCAGGTGCTGTCGAGCGCGGCTCCCGCGAGACATTTCCGGTGGAGGTCCCGGTTCTCCTCCTACGGGAGACCGCGGCATCGGAAAGCGAGCGGCACGACTTCGGCCGCGGTTTGTGGCCTGGCGGGAGGGTCTCCGGCCCTGACGGCGAAGGACCGCCTGCCGTATCCAGATGACTGAAAGGCTGCAAGATGCGCCGGGCTCTCGTGATATTGGCTCTCACAGTGTGGAGCGCGTTGTGCATTGAGGCGGTGGGCGGCCTCGTCATTTCCCACGCCGCCCCGCGCCCGCCCGACGATCCACAGAGTGCGTTTCACCGGGTTATCGGTCGACACATCCCGCCACACGAGCCGTGCGCGCTGTGTGGGATGACCGGGGGCATGTGGCTGGTCGCTCACGGTCAGCGCGAGCAGGCGGCCAGGGAGAACCGGTTCGCCGTGGTCGCCTATGTCACCGCATGGGCGCTGGCGGTGTCGTCGATCCCGTGCGTGCTGGCCTGGCGACATCAACTCACCTCTTCAGATAACGATCGGACGCATAAAAGCTTGGCGGATTGAGGCACACCGATTATTCGCAACGGGAGGGGATGTCATGGCCCGTCGTTACAGCCGGAGTTGGACGACCGTCGGGATCATTTCAGTCGTCCTGGGTGGCACGGCATGGGTTACGGGCCTGGTGGCGCTGGCGTTTGCACTGACGATGATCCTGTTCTGCCTGGCGGTGCCTGCCATGCTGATGGCCTGGTTGCTGGCGGTCGCGGGTCTGATCTGTGGCATCGTGGCACAGCAGCGGAACGACCGCTACGCGTGGGTCGGGATCACCGTGGCGGTAGTCTTCATCGCAGGCAACATCCTGCTTGGACTGCTGGGTGTGCTCGGCGCCGCGCTGGAGCCGGCGACAGGAAACGGGTACGAGTCGGTCGCCGCTCCGGGGTCAGAAGAATTCCCAGTCGTCAACGCGCTTGCCCTGAGCCACCTTCTGGCCTATGAGCGCGGCGTCCACCACGGCGACGACATGGACGGCGAGCATGACCGGCCAGAGCAGAAAGCCGATGCAGAAGTAGGTCAGCACCCAGGTGAAAGCCCACCCCACGATGTCAACCGCGAGAATCACTGCGCCCTTGACAGTCTGTTTGTTGTAGATCTGGCCGAGACCCGGGAAGATGAGCGACAGCAGTGCTGCGACCCATGCGAGATGCTGTGAAGAACCCCCGCCTCCGCTGGGCGTTCTGTCTGGAGCAGGACCTTGCTGTGACATCCAATGCCCTCCTGTTGCCGGCTGAAATCATCGGCGACTGATATCGAGGCACCGATATCTTATCACAGCAATGAGCCGGATACAACCGCTGGGGCGCTAAATGCGACTGTCCGGCGGGTCGGAAGGTGCGTGAGGTTCGGCGACGAAGTGTGGAGGCGACGCACGAACGTAGAGCGAGGAGGAAAATTATGGTCAGGACCGGCGAATGGCTCTCAGAGGCGTGGGAGATCGTCCAGAAGGACATGATCCAGTGGGCCCTGGTGTTCCTGGTGGGCGGGCTGGTGTCGTGCATTCCGTTTGTTGCGGCGGGTATCGCACCGGGCTATGTCCTTATTGTCCGGCGGAGACTACGCGATCCGTCCTATGTCCCGGAGATCGGCGACATTTTTGAGGGCTTCGAGTACTTCGTCCCCACTCTGCTCTTTATGATCGTCGGCGGACTGATTGGAGCCGCGGGTGCCATCGCGTGTCTGGTCGGCGTCTTTGCGACGGCAGCGCTGGTGATGTTCGGGCTGCCGCTCATCGTTGACAGGGGCATGGATTTCTGGCCGGCGATTCAGAAGAGCATGGAGAAAGTGAAAGAAGATCTCGTCAGTTGGTCCATCTTCGTGCTCGTGCTCGACCTGGTCTACCTGGTCGGCGTCATTGTGTGCGTGGTCGGCGTCCTGGTCTCAGGCCCTGTTGGCATGGTTGCGTTCATGCTCGCGTACCAGGACCTGTTCGGCTTCGAGGGCGAGGCCGCACCCGAAGGCGCGACCGGGGAGACGACACCGCCCGAGAGCACTCCGTCTCCCGCACCGCAGGCGCCCGAGGCGCCGAGTGCCGAGGAGCCGAGCGCGCCGACTCCGACGGACGAGGAGCGCGCGGAGGAGGAGAGCGAGCCGTCCGACGAGGCCTCCGACTGGATGCGTCCGGCGGATGAGGATGAGGGGAGCCCCGCGCCGTAGGCGGGGCGAGCCGATGAGCCTGCTCATCAATGCCGACAATACGCCGGCGGCGAGTGTGGTCATTGAGGCCGATTCGCCGCCGGCCGTCTCTTTCGCCGCCCGGGAGTTGAGCCGCTACCTGGCGATCATCACGGGCGGGCGGTTCCCCGTGTGTGAGGGGGAGGAGGCGGAGGGGACGGTCATTTCCCTTCGGACGCACCGGGCGCCCCCCCCCCCTCCCCTCCCCCCCGCGCGCCGCGAGCACGAGGCGTGAGGCGGGAGAGGGGGAGAACGACAACGCCGACCGGCGCGTGGTGCATACACATGGCGCGTGCATGAGACCGGCATCGAGATTGTCGGGGAGCGGCCCGGGACGGTGCTGCACGGGGTCTATGCGCTGCTGGAGCGCATGGGCTGCCGGTGGCTGCATCCGCGTGACGGGGGGGAGATTATCCCGCGCACGCCGCGGGTCGAGGTGCCATCCGGTGAGCACGTCGCGGAGCCCGCGATGGTCCACCGGGAACTGACGAACCTTTACGTGATCGACCGTGAATATTCGCTGCATATCGACTGGATGGCCAAGAACCGGCTCAACCGCTTCATGGCGTTCCTCAACGTGAAGGGCTCGCAGGCGGCCTTCGAGGAGCTTGAGCCTGAGCTTGCCGCGCGTGACATGGACGCGACCCTCGGCCACCACAGCTTCCGCTTTCTGCTGCCACCGGAGGAGCGCTTCGCCGAGCATCCCGACTGGTACGCGCTGATCGACGGTGAGCGCAACCCCGACGGCCAACTGTGCACCTCGAACCGGGCGGTCATCGAGCGAGTGGCCGAGCGGATCTGTGAGCTTTTCAGCGCCCACCCGACGGTTGAGATGTTCGGGCTGTGGCCGAACGACGGCTTCGGATGGTGTGAATGCTCGGAGTGCGCGGGCAATGCGCAACCGTCACAGCTCTGGCAGGGCCACGCACGGCGTACGGACACGTACCTGCGGTTCGTGAACGATGTCGCGGCGCTGGTGGCTGAGGAGCATCCGGAGCGGCGGCTGAGCGCGCTGGCGTACGTCAACTACGCGGATGCACCGGAGGAGGTCCGGCCCGCCGAGAACGTGGCGGTGTGCTTCGCGCCCTTCCAGCGGTGCCTGAAGCACCCGCTGGGGCCGGACGTGGAGTGCGACCGCGCGAATGCCGCGTACGCGCGGGAGTTTGAGCGCTGGCGCGAGGTGACCGACGGCGACCTCTACGCGTTCACCTACCTGACGCAGATCCACACGCTCTCGCTGCCCTACCCGATATACGAGATGATCGCGCGCAATCAGCGCCGGCTGGTGGATGCGGGCTGTGACGGATTCACCGCGGAGTTCGTGCCCGAGGAGTGGGGCGCGTTCGGCGCGAACGTGCATCTGCTGGCGCGCCTGGCGTGGGAGCCGGGGATGGATGTGGCCGCGTGGCTGGGGGAACGCGACGGTGCGATCTGCGGCCCTGCCGCCGAACAGATGGGCGAGCATCGGCGGGAGCTTGCGGCGACGCTGGTCGAGGGGGGCGCTTGCACCGGGCACTACGATCTGACGTGGACGCGCGGCGCGACCGAGGAGGTCCTGCAGCCGGCGCTGGAGGCGATGGGGCGGGCACGCGCGCTGGCGGCGACCGGTGAGAAGCGCCACTGGCAGGCGGTGCAGCATGCGTGGGTGGGCCAGGAGCTTCTGCTGCGGGTGGCGCGGTGGCAGCGGCTGCTCAGGGACGGGCGGGAGGCGCTGGCCGACGAGGCGCGGCAGGAGACGCTTGCGTTCGCCCGGGAGCACGCCGACAGCGGCGCGGTGGATATGAACAGGTACGAGCGGATATTGACCTGACCGACAAGGGACGGTGGCGATGATGGCGCTGAGCGTGGGTGTCGTGGGCTGCGGGGCGTTCGGGAGACATTTCATCGAACTTGTGCGGGACCATCCGCAGGTAAGCCGGGTGGCGCTGTGTGATCTCGATGCGGACAAGCTGGCGGACTGCTCGGATGAGTTCGGCATCGACGAGTGCTACCGGAGCCTCGATGAGCTTCTGAAAACCGACATCGAGGCGGTGATGATCTTCACGCAGCCGTGGCTGCACGCGCCGCAGGCGATCCAGGCGATGGAGGCCGGCAAGCACGCGTACACCGCGGTCCCGGTGATCATGCTGCCTGACGGGGATGAGATGCTGGAGTGGTGCGACAGGCTGATCGAGGCCGCCGAGCGCACCGGGCAGCTTTACATGATGGGGGAGACCACCTGCTACCGAGCGGAGAGCATCTTCTGCCGCCGAAAGGCCGCCGCGGGGGAGTTCGGGCACGTCGCTTATGCCGAAGGGCACTACTTCCACGACATCTCGCACAACCTCAAGAATGTGGCGAAGTGGCGCTGGGGCGATGACTGGGATGACAGCAAGCGCGGCGGGATCCCGATGCACTACCCGACACACTCCACCGGCGGGATCATCGACATCACCGGCGCGCACATGACGCACGTCTCCGCGATGGGCTACGCCATGCCCGACGAGGACTGGCACCTGCCGGATACGATATACGGGAACATTTACGGCGACATGGTCGGTCTGTTCAGGATGAGCGATGGCTCGATGGCGCGGATCGCCGAGATGCGGCGGATCGGTACACCGGGGCTGGAGACGTTCCGGCTGTACGGGACCGAGGGGGCCTTTGAGCGCAACTTCTCGGGGGCGATGTGGCTGACGAAGAACGAGAAGGAAGCGGTGGACCTGGATGAAGTCGAGGGCCCGCTGCCCGAGGCGCTTGCGGCGAACAAAGGCGGGCACGGCGGCTCGCACGCGTACCTGGTGCACGAGTTTGTGACCGCGTGCATCGAGGAGCGCCAGCCACGGGTGAATGCGTGGCAGGCGGTGCGATTCCTCGCGCCCGGAATCATGGCGTACAAGTCGGTCCAGCGCGACGGGGAGACGCTGGAGATCCCGGACTGGGGCGATGCGCCGGAGCGGGGCGAAGTGAAAAGTGAAAAGTGAAAAGGGAAAGGGCACTGTGTTTGCAGTCGGAGTCGTTGATCGGGAGATGAACGGCAGGTGAAACGTCAGTTCGTGTGGTTTCTTGGCTGGGGCACGCTCGTTGCGTTGATCGGCGCATGTGTGTGGGGCTTCCGGGAGCATGCTCGGCCGCAGTCGCGGGCGGATATTGCGCACAGGACCGCGCCGCGCGACGTCGAGTGGGAGGCGCGCAGGATCTTCGAGCAGCGCTACCCCGATCAGAAGCCGCTCAACTGGCGGATTGCCGAGGTGGCTGAGCGCCTCTATCACGAGGAGCCGATGGGGCGCTTTGTGTTGCACGAGAACGACTGCTCGGACTTCGTCGGCTGCGTGGTGGACGAGGCGCTGGGGCCGGGGGCGCGTTTCAACCGTGAGGGGAACGAGCACGCGCTGTGCGGCAAGGGTGGTGTTGAACCGCGCTCGCTGTTCGAGATCCGGCGGCTGCCGAAGATGGGCGTGGTGCAGCCGGGAGACATCGTCCACGTGCGGCACTCACCGTGGTATCCGCCCAACGACGAGTCAATCGGTCACGCGGGTGTGATCGGCCCGGAGGGACGGGTCATCGACTTCAGCAAGCTCAAGAGTTGGGCCTCGGCGCGGTACCACTGCATCAGCTTCGAGCGTTTCATCCAGCACAACGCGCCCGATGAGGTCGTCATCGGACGGCTGCGCCCGGAGTATCGCTATCGCCTGGTGGATATTGAGCAGCCGTAGGCGCCCGGGCCCCGAACGGAGCTATCCGCCGGGAATGGGTCGCCCGTGTTCGGGCAACTGAGGGGGAGGCGGGTTCTCGACGAAGCGGTAGATCGTCATTGCGCCCCCGTCGAAGACCTCGCGCAGCCAGGGCAGCCGATCGGCGACCCGCGCCTGACCTCGATCCGCAGCGAGCCAGCCGCAACCAGCCTCCCTCAGAATGTCGCGTCTCCGCGCATCGTCCGTCTCCTCCGCGAAGAACTCGCTCGCCATGGCCTGCTTGCGCTGCGGGTGAACTGTGACCTGCAGATGGCCCGCATGCACGTGGCGGAGGGCGTAGCGACAGCAGTATTGCCCCACGCGCATGTCCGTGAAGATCCGGGCATCCGCGGGCGTGTTCTCTGCGAGCCATCCGAAGGCGTTGTATCCACCGCGCGGTATGAGCGCCGCCTTCGAATGCGCGCCATCGACGAGCATCTTCACGTTGGTCGGCAGAATGGCGATCAGCAGCAGGACCATGGCCAACCGGTGGGCGGGCAGGGCGCCGATGCGCTTGCGGAGCCAGGGGAGCACACAGCCGGCCATGCCGGCGCCGGCGAGCAGAGCCAGGGGAATGTGAAGGCCCTCGACCGCCCGGCGCTCGAAGGGCACCAGTGGATATGAGTAGGCGACAAGAGCGGTGATCAGTATCCACATCACGAGGAACACCGCGGTGCGCGGGACGGGTGCCCGGTACTCGTTCGCGTCACCGTCACGCGCCGGTTCATCGCGCTGACCGCGCATCGCACTGCGGCCGAGAATCGCCAGCGGCAGCGCAATGCCGAGGCCGATGAGGTAGATGTGAAGCGGCGGAGAGCGCAGCACATTCTGTTCGGTCCAGATCGAGAGCATCGGATGGGTCCTGGACTGCAGCACGTAAAGCGCCGCCGGGAGCAAACCGGCGCCGAGGGCCCAGAGGTTCACCGTGATCCGGCGCCACGGCACACCCTTGAGCAGGCTGACAGCGGCGTGTACCAAAAGCAGCGGGGCCCAGACGGCGATGTCGTAAGGGTGGATCGCGATCAGCAGCAGAGAGCAGGCTGCCGCGGCGAGGTTGCAGCGAATCGACGGTGTGCGGTGGGCGCGGATGAGCACGAGCGCCAGCAGGGCAATCAGGCAGATGGCGAGGGTGAAATGCGGAAGCAGAAACGAGTGATAGGCCCACAGTTCGGGCATCAGATCCGCGGAGTAGATCACGTGTCGGCCGGCCAGCGCGTTCACCAGGTCGCAGACAGCGCCGAAGCCGCTCCCGACAGCGGCGATGACGAACGCGAAGAGGCGGGCGGTCGGGTCCTCGAGCACCTCGCGCGCCAGTCGCCACACGATGAGGAGATATCCGAAGGCCAGCAGGACCGCGAGGACCCGGTAGATCACGATCGGCCGGGCGGGGATGATGCGCGCGAGATGCCCCAGCGCGACCCAGGTCGGGCCGGGGAACATCGGTGGGCTCTGCTCGGCGGTGGCGAGATTGTCCATGAGCACGCGGCCTGTCCGGGCCTGGCGCGTCCACATCAGGTAGAGGTTCTGATCGTTGTGCGCCTCCACGAAGCCGGTAAAGACCGCATCGTCGGGGCATGAGGCGATCTGCCAGATATGGGGCAGCGCGGCTGACAGCGCCACGATGGCGCTTACTGCGAGCACCCACCGGGGAAAGAGGGGCGTGCCTGCGGTGCCGCGATTCAGTAGATATTCCTCTCTTTCCAGTCTTCGAGGAAGCTCTTCGGGCCCTCGCGTTCGGAGGGGATCTTCGGCTCCCATTCCACGGACGACAGCCAGCCGATATGCGCGTTCGCAAGCTGCATGGAGAGCACCTTCACCTCGGCCGGCTGAAGCGTGACGAAGACGACCGGCCGGTTGAGGCGCCTGGCCTTCTCGCTGAAATGCCAGGCGCCCTCGTAGCCGCGGCGGACGCCACCGGGCCCGATGGAGACGGTATGCATGTCGAGCGGCTGAGTCCGAACGCCGCAGACGAGATCGACGGGCGCGCCGGTGTTATTCCACAGAGCGATGATCCCCTCGTCATTGCGCATGAACGGCCGGAAGCCGACCTTCGCGCCAGGAGCCGTCCCGATTTCAGGTGTCTGCTTGAGTATCGTCAGCGGGACAGCGGCGGCCAACTCGCGCGAGAGTTCGCGGCAGGCGGCGGCCACCGCTCCGTTCGGATTGCCGTCCTCGTTCATCAAGCAGAAAGCATCGGCTCCGTCAGGGGCGTCCCGGGGGCGGGCGGGGATGGTCCAGCCCGTGGCGCCCTGCCAGGCGCTGACAATCAGCGTGCGGGCGAGCAATGCCGCGTTACACGCGTCCGAGCCCGTGTCAGCCGCGGAAATGTCGGCGAAGAACATCGGCAGCTTCGCCGCGCGGCGGATCGCGGTCGGAATGTGCGTGATGTCCAGAGCCTCGTTGAGGTCCGTCCACGCCGGCTGGGCGGAGCGGACGTCCCGGTCGTCGAGCCTCACCGCTCTGACAGGGCGGGCCCGCAGGATGGGAAGCCGCAGAGTGGGCGCGGAGATGCTGCCTGCGCCACCAAGCTCGCCGGCGACTGCAATATGGTCGTCGGATATGCCGGGCGGCGGGCCCGGCTGCAGGTCCAGGGGCGGGCCGAGCGTGTACACCGGTTCCGGGGCCTCGTCGAGGAGCGAGCGGAGGCGCCGGGTGGCCCTGAGCGCGTCGCCATCGGTCTCCGCTCCGGGCGGATGATACAGTGCCATGAAGTCCGCCCGGTCGGCGGCCTGTTCGGCGGCGGATTGCAGGACCTCATCGGACCACGGCGGCGGTATCAGCCGCAGGCGGGTCAGGCCCTCGGGAAGTTCGGGTGTGAGCGATGTCGCGACCAGCGGGATGTGTCTGCCTGCGAACATGCGCGACAGGCCCGGAGGCGGGTCGGCGGTGAAGGCCACGCCGGGCGCGGGGTACGAGGGCGTTACCTCGACCTCGATGGGTGCGGACGCCTGCTCGTCGCCGCTGCGGAAGGTCACGCGGGCGTGGCGGGTGCCGATGAAGAATGCCTGCAGCGATGCATTGAAGCGGACGCCCGCGTTGGGGCGGATTGTGACCGTGCGCTCCGGGACGAAGAAGCCAGGCGGCCCCGTGACGGAGACGGTGAGCGACTTTTCGGTCGAGGCGCGGTTGTTGACGATCAGGCGGACCGTCCCCCGGTGGCCGCGCTTCGCGGTGACGCGGGGAGGCACCGTGATCTGCAGCGAGCCGGCGTTGACGAGAAGCTCCGATTGGCGCGCGATCGGCCGCTCGATGGCGTCGAGCAAGCCGTCGGGCTGCCAGTCGGCGGGCAGGGGTTCGGGAATGACAGGGGGCTCGCCGGAGGCTTCGGTCACGGGAAGTTCGACGGCCTCGACGTTGACGCGTCGCACAAGCCATGGGTGCTGGTCCTCCACGCCCACGGCCAGGGAGGTCGCGCCGCCGCCGGGCGCAAGCAGTTCGGCGGAGATATCGTGCCAGCCACCCCCGGTCTCGGCGGCCGAGACGGCGACTTGCGCGACCGGCGCCTCATCTGCCCCGATCAGCGCGACCAGGAGGCGCGAATCGTCGGCATCCTCGGGCGCGGCTGCGCGAATCTGCACCCGTTGCCAGCCGGTCACGGGAGCATCTGCAGCGGGAGAGATTGCCCAGCCAGCGTGAAGTGAGAGGGCATCGCGATCGCCGCCGGGGGCCTGACACCCCTCGGGCAGGGTCCACCCGCCCGGACCTTCGGCGAAGTCATGGGTGAGCGGACGTGCGAGACCCGCGGACGCACACAGCGCGCCCGCGAGGATGATCGACACGATGACGGTGCGTGAACTGGCCATGTGGCAGAACCCCTTACGGCCCCCACTCGAAATACGGTGCGTAGAGATTGCGCCATGCGAATATCGCCGCGAGTGCCACGATGACCGCGCTCACCGCGAGGGCCGCCACGGCGCTTCCGCTTGAGATCATGTTGACCGCGGCCTCGCGGCGCTCGGTGGCCTCTTCGGCAGCGGCCTCGAAGCGCCGCTCAAGCTCACCGGTGCGCTCACCGCCGGCGAGCATTCTCCGAATGTGTTTGGGCAGGAAGCTCATCTGTGAGAGGGCCTCGGATATGCCGGCACCTGAGCGCACTCGGGTTGCGGCCCTGGCGGCAGACCGGTGCATTGGCTCATTCCCGGCGGCCTCACCGGCGAGGTCGAGGGCCTGGTGGAATGTGACTCCGGATCGCTGTGCGAAGTTCATGGTCTGCAGGAATCTGGCCACGGCGCCCCAGCGCGCCAGCGAGCCGAAGACGGGAATGGCAAGAACGATCCGCGAGCGCAGGTGGGCGATCCACGGAATGGCGTTCAGGGAGCGCGCGGCAAAGTAAACGGCCACGATCGCCGCGAGAAGCGGGACAAGTCGCGTGGCCAGCAGATCCAGATACCAGCCAAAGCCGCGTGAGACCATCATCGTGATGGGCGCGACCAGCACCGCCAGAACCAGCACCGCGGTGTAGTACAGGCGCAGCCACTTGAGGCGCCCCTGCAGTCGGCTCCGGGTCCTGTATTGGTCGGCAAGCTGCTGGAGCATCTCCGGCAGGGCCCCGAGGCGCTCTCCGGCCTCCACCATCCCCGGCACGTGTGAGTCGAAAAGTGCTGGATAGCGCGCGAACTGGTCGGCCAGAGCGCCGCCCCCCGCGGCATGATCGCTGATCTCGCGGGCGACACGGCGCAGCCGGCGGTTGGTCGCCAGGGCCGACAGTTCATCGAAGGTGTCGGCGGGATTGACGCCGGAGCGCAAGAGTGATGCAAGTTGCTCGAAAAACTGCGCAAAGCCGCTCGGCGGGACCGGGAAGATGTAGTGGAAGACGCTCGCGCCCCAGCCGGAGACACGCTGCTTATCGATGCTGACGGGGTAGAGATCGTCCTCGCGCAGGGCGTGGGCCGCGGCGCGCTCGTCCTCGGCGTGGATGCTTCCGCTGACGCGCGCACCGTTGTCATTTCGGGCTTCGTACTCAAACTGAGGCATAATCCCACCTTCGGCGACACTGAACACTGGTGGATATTGTAACGGGCGGGGAGGGAAGTTTCAACGGGGACAGGCGAGCGCCAGAGCGCAGCGGCCCGGCGGAGGCGGTGTACATATCACTTTTTGGATGCGCGGGAAGCAGGCACCTGTCGCAGGGACGGTGACTGGTTGGTGACAGTACAGGGGTAGCCGGCCGCGCGGGGGCCAGCGCGCGGCCGGCGAAGGTGAGCCGAGGTGCGCATCAGCCACGCGGGTTGAGTATCCGCTCGGCCACCTTGTCCGGGTCTACCTCATAGGTCCCTGACTGGACCTGTGCCTTCAGTTGCGCAACGCGGTCGGCGCGTACGTCGGGCGTCTCGGCCAGAGCGGCCCGGGCGGTCCGGATCTCCTCGGCGTGATGGCTCAATGAAAGCCTGTCGCTGCCACCCGTGGCGCCGGCGCCGGCCGCCTCGCCGACTGATCCGGCGCCCTCGACTGCCTTTGAGCCGGCGCGGCCAACGTTGCTGCGACCGATGTTATGGAGTTTGCTTGGATCGATTCTCACTACCTGTCCCTCACTTAAGTCATTCTGCCCCCACGCATACCACAGTTAATGTATCGGCGGCATGCCCGAGGGCTTTAGGAATTTTCTCAACTTTTTTCTGTAGTCCCCATCAGGCACTCAGGGACGGATCGATTCACGCACTTTCTCCACCTCATCGGCGGCCAGCATGCCCATGAGTGTGAAATGATAGCCGCCCTGCTCCCAGGTGATGCAGCTCTGGCCTTTCGCACTGGGGCAGTCACCGTCGGCACGGCGCTCGAAGAGGCTGAAGGTATCCGCGCCATTGCTGAATGTGAGCCAGATCGTGGGCCTGCCGGAGACGTCGATAACGGCGGTCTGCTTGCGCATGAAGCGGTAGCCGGGGGGGAGGTAACCGGGCAGCACGGCATCGAAGCCAGCCTGCTGTTCGGCCTGTTTCAGCGCCACGCGGGAGGCAGGCTTTTCCGTTTCGATCACAACCGCGTCATCCGGCGGGCTGAACTCAAACAGGCCCTCGGTGAACATCGGGTCGAGATCGATGCGGGTGAAGTAGGCGGATGACTTGACGTTGCCATGGGTGTCGAACCGCTGGGTCTTCAACTCGATGTGCTCGGTGTCGTCAAGCCAAATCTTCTTTACGGGCAGACCGTCGGGGGTGAGTACCTTGATAACGTGGGAGCGACGCCCGGCGATCTGATCGGTGCCCGCGTACTGCAACCGCATGCGCTCACACAGGCCCTCCAGTTCCTGCAGCCTGCTTTCGATGACCGTTTCAGGCCGAGGGAGAGTAAGATGGACGGCGCGCCGCGTATGCGGATTGTATTCCCAGTGATTACGGCCGCTGGTGAGGCAGAGTCTGCCGTGCTCGGCTTCAGGGGCGAGGATGACGATGCGGAGATTCTCGGGAGCATCACAGTCGATCTTCTGTTGCACGCCTCGGACTTTCTCGCCGTCAGCGAATGCGACGACCGTGCGTATACCGGAGAAGTCCACGTCGGCTCGGGCCAGGATGCTCTGGCGAACCAGTTCAAGAGGCCGCGGACTGGCGTCAGCGACAACGAGCGCCAATGCCGACACGACAAGTTGGACAGCCACGAGTCGTCCGAATCTGCTCATCAGTCTGAATCGCTTCCTCGCCAAAGGGGGGGTCATCAGTTCGATTCGTAGAGCACGAAGCTTACGCCGGCGTCGTCGGCGAGCGGCTGGGTCATTTCCATCGACTGATGGCGTGCCCGAAGCTCTTCGAGTTCCGTCTCATAGGCGACCGGCTCCACTGAAGGACTTGCGGTCTGCGTCACAGCCGCGCGGGCCGCGATCTGCGGCTCCGCTTCGGGGGCGGTATCGTGAGACATCCAGACCGCGCCACCTGCGGCCGCAAGCGCGATGGCTGCTCCAACGGCCGCTGCGCGCGCCCAGGAGGGCCGGCGTTCAGGGACAAGCAGGGCCGCGATGCGCTCGCTCCATCCGGGCTGTGCGTCCTCGCGGGCAAGTTCTTCGAGCACTCGCGCGGTGAAGCCGTCCGGTGCGCGTTCTCTGGGCAGCGCATCGACCATTGCGTGGGTCTCGCGCATCAAACCTGCCTCGCGGCGGCACTCCACACAGGCCTCGAGATGTGCGACAGTTTCCGCGCCCAACTGCTCCGTATTCCCCCAGCATTCCACCAGCTCCGCCCGCACCTGTTTGCACGTCATCGATCTCGCCCTCCAGCTCCCCGCACACGTCTGTGGCTCCGTGTGCTCATCCGGGAGATCCCCGGTTTGCGTCGGTGTGTCATTGTTCGACCTCTATCTCTCCGGTCTCAACAAGCTCTTCGAGAGACTCCTTGAGCCGGTTGCGTGCGTTGAACAGCCGGCTTTTGACGGTGCCGAGCGGAACGTCGAGTATATCTGCGATGTCCTCGTAGGTCTCGCCCTGAAGTTCGTAAAGGATCATCACGTCCCGGAGCTTTTCGGGAAGATCCATTATAGCGCGGCGAACGGCCACTCGTGTCTCGCGCGTTGAGGTGCGCTCCTCGGGGCCGCCGGTCTCATCGGGTATCTCTCGCTCGTACTCGCCATCGTCGGACTCGAGCGGCTCGTCGAGTGAGAATGCCGGCTCCGAACGTTTGCGCTTGCGCACCACGTCGATCGCCAGATTGCTGGCAATCCGGTACAGCCATGTGTGAAAGCTGGAAGCGCCGCGGAAGCGAGGCAGGGACTTGTAGGCCCGCAGGAATGCTTCCTGCGTCACGTCCTCCGCCTGGTACGGATCATTGAGCATCCGGGCGACATAGTTATAGATTTTGTCTTTGTACTCATCCACCAGTTGACCGAAGGCCTCGCGGTCACCCTCGCGGGCGCGCTCGACCAGTGCCTCGATCTCAGGTTGAGTACGTTGCTTGCCCTTCGCCATTCGTAGACGATGCTTCCTATCTGATGTTCAGTTGACGGCCAAAGGCCGTGCTCAAGATTATCTCACAGTTGCGAACACGTCATCGATCGAACAGGCTTCCGGTGGTTTCATCGGGGCTCTCAGAGGAGCGATTCGGTTGGTCTGCATCGCCCGGCCCCGGCGGTGGCCTGGAGGGCTGAAGCTGCCCGCCCGGCGCGTCGGCGTGGGAGCCGACGTAGATGTAGCGCTCGAACATGCGCTGGTAGTCGGACCACTGTGAGTCGGTGGCCTGTCCGTCGGCGACCACCTGCAGGAAATACTGCACATGCGCGTCGAGGTTGTCGGCGTAGTGCAACGCGCACGCCTCAGCGGTCATCGGCAGCACAGGCGCACCGTACTCGCGCTGTCCGTGGTGTGACAGCAGCATGTGCGTCAGCCGGTTGGCCAGTTCCTCCGGGAAGCCCTCGATGCGGTCGATGGCCTGGTTGACCATGCGATCGGTCAGCACGGTATGCCCCACCAGTCGCCCCATATCAGTGTACTCGATGGAGGCTTTGCACACAAGCTCCTCGACTTTGCCAAGATCGTGCAGAAGTGCCCCCGCCATGAGCAGATCGCGATCCAGTTTCGGGTGGACCTGCGCGACGGTTTCGAGCACGTCAACGATCCCCAGCGTGTGCTCGAGCAGCCCACCGAGGTGCGAGTGGTGCAGCGACTTGGCGCCGGCGGCCCTGCAGAAGCAATCGACGAACTCCGGGTCGCCGAAGAACTCGTCAAGCAGCGCCTTCAGGTGCGGGTTGGTTACGCCGGCGACGGTGTCGAGCAGCCGCTCTCGCAGCTCATCGAGGTCGCAGGTGCTGCACGGGACAAGCTCGGCGGCGTCGGCCTCATCCTGCTCGGCGAGCTTCAGGCGCTCGATCACAAGCTGCTTGCTGCCGCGGTACTCCTCGACGACCCCGCGGACGGTGACCGCGTCGCCCTCGGCGAACAATGCGGCGGCGTCCTCGGCATTGTCCCACATGCGCGCGGTGATCTCGCCGGTTGCGTCCCCGAGGGTCAGCGACAGATACTGCCCCGGCTTGGATTTGAAGGACGCAAGGGACTTGCTGCGAGCCGCGTAGGTCCCGATGATGCGCTCGCCGACTTCCAGGTCGGCGACTGAGGTGCTGGGCATGGCAAATGTTCTCCCCTTGTCTGGCGATGCGACATGGAAGCTTGCGTCAGAAGTATTTCGACACGCGGGGCGCGATGGCCTTGTGTGGGGCTCCGTATCAAACATGAGGGATAACTCGCAAACGGCGGAGAGACACGTGAAAAGCAACGACGGACGGCCCACGGGCGGGGACGCCCGTGGCACGAACGGCAACGGCGGACGGCACGAACGGCAACGGCGAACGACCGGGCGGAGACGCAGGTGCGCCGTCTACAACGGCTCTTCAGTCCTCCACGACCGCGTTCGTCAGCATCACCTTCGCGATGCGGGCGCCGTCCTCGCGGGCGAGGATGCGCACGGTGTGCTCGCCCGGCTCCAGCATTACCGTCTGCCCCTGGATCCACTGCCAGTCTTCCATCCGCTCGTCATTGCCAAACTCCTCGACTTCGCCCTCGTCAATCTGCGCGTAAAACGAATTCCCCTTCGCGTCCAGCCACCAGCAGCGGCCCATGAGCGTGTAGCGCCCCGCCTCGGGGATCGTGACCGTCCACGTGGCCGACCCGGCCTCATCATCCGGCTGCCACGGGTCCTGATTGAAGCGCACATCGCGCGGGACGTGGATGAACTGCACGCCACTCTCCTCGCCGACGGTGAAAGGATCGGTGAGTGCGGCGGCACCGGCCTCGAGTTGCTCGCGAACCATGGACGGAACCACGTGGACGGTGAAGCTGCGCGTCTGCGACTGCTCCCCGCAGGAGATCTGCAGCAGCGAGTCCGCCGCACAGGGCGGCGTCTGCTCATCGGGGCACGCGCTGATCGTGACAGCCTCCGCCTCGCCGGGCGCGATGGTGAGGGAGGGCGGGTCGCAGGTGATGGTCAGCCCGCGCCCGGTGCCGCCGACGCTCGCTTCGACCGGCTCGCGGGTGGTGTTGCGCAGCATCACCTGGCCCTCCCACGGCTCATCGGCGCAGCAGACCGGCACCGTGCCGGGAAGCTCGATCTGCAGCGGGGTGATGCGCGGAACGACCTGCGCCAGCGAGGAATAGTACCAGGCCATGGAGCGGCTGCTCGGACCGGTCATGCTCAGGGACTTCTCGGTCATCGACCCGAACCACTCGTCGCCGGTGTAGCAGTAGGGGTAGCTCAGGGCGCCGATGACCTGCGAGTTGGCCGAGTACCCGCGCTTGCAACGGGGGGACTGCTTGTACCAGAACTGTGCGGGCGGGCCCATCGGTTCGGTGGTGAGCCACTCGCCGACCCCAAGGCACATGCGCATCGCGCGCTCCTCGCCGGTGGCCTCGTAGAAGCGCCCGAGGCCGCGGCCGAGGATCCCGTGCATGAACGCCGTCCCGCCTTCGTAGGAGGGCTGCTCGGAGATCGGCACGCTGACGACGCCCCGCACCGGGTCCTGGATCGTCTCCATCCAGTCAAGGATCGCGTCGCCGGCGGCTTTGTACTTCTGCTCGCCGGTCATGCGGTAGAGGCTCGAGAGCGCGATGAGCGTCCACCCGGGCCCCCGCTCCTGGCCGCCCGCGCCGTAGCGATCGTTCTCGACGGTCCAGCAGTACCAGTCGCCCATCGCGCGGGCGGTCTCCTCGGCGCGCACGTCGCCGGTGAGCAGCCAGTAAGTCAGAAGGCCCTCGACCCACGAGTGGCCGTTGCTGGCGCCCGCGACGCAGTGGTCGGGATACCAGCCCTCGTCCACGATGTGCTTTGAGTTGTGGTGGTGCGGCGCGCCGATGAGGTGCTCGCGGCCCGGCGCCCAGTGGTAGCAGTCCACGGCCTCGTAGTGCCGCGCGGCCTGCTCACCGATCTCGAAGAAGCGGCGGTCGCCGGAGCGGAACCACTCGACCAGGAAACCGTGATGGTGATCGTACTCCTGGTTGCTCCAGAAGGTATAACTCGGTCCGTATCCCCACTCGAAGGTGTCATCGCCGAAGTTCTCCATGCCATACTCGTTACGGCTCTCGCGTTTGGCCATGTATCCCTCATACATGCGCTCGACGCCGGCCTCGTACCGGGGGAAGAGCGTCTCACTTTCAGCCGGGATTTCCCCCAGCGCGAGAGTGCCCGTCGCGTACTCCGGGTCGGGCAGCGCGATCAGGCGGTTGCGGAACGCCTCGAAGGCGTGGGGCGATTGCGGGTCGGGGCCCTCAGGCTCGAAGCCGATCATGACCTCGTGGGCGATTCCCTCGCCCTGGTGGAGCACGAAGGGCCCGTCCTGGAACTGATCGTGGCTGTCGAGCGGGATCAGGTCCAGCGCGATGCCCTCGGCGCTGACTTCGACGGCCTTCGGCCACTTCTCCCACCACCAGCGCGTGGCGACCGACAGCGACGGGCCATCGGTGAGCCGCGCGAAGCCCTCGGTGCGCTGTTGCGTGGAGGCGTCACCGTCGGCGGCGGCCTCCGCCTCGTTGAGTTCAAGCTGCCGGCAGGCGGCGGTGCTGCCGGAAGCGGGGGCGTCCTCGCCCCAGACGATCGCCTCAGCGCCGTCGCCCGCCCACGGGCAGGGCATATTGAGGCGAACGCGCCGGATCCTCTCGGTCTCGGTGTCTTCCGTGTGGGTGAAGATGTAGCTGAGCCGGGTGATGGGCGAGCCGGCGCAGAATTCCTGGATGATATCGAACTCCAGCAGCGTGGAGCCATCCTCGGCGGTGTGGCGGCCGATGCGGCGGATGACCGCGCGCAGCGGCCCCTCCTCGATGACCTGGACATCGGTGACCTCCGCCCGTGCGGAGGAATACTCGGTCCCGTCCTCGGCGGTGACGATCGCTGCCCATGGCGCGTCTGCGATCATCTCGGTGCCGTCGAGCAGCGCGCTTTCGACAAGCGTGCCACGCTCGGTACTGAGCGTGGCATTGAGCACGCCCGTGTTGACCGCGATGCGCCCCTCCTGCTGATCGACGGTGAGCGGCCAGTTCAGGAACTGGGAGGGCGTGACGTCGGCGCCGAACTCGACGGTGTACTGCGCGCTGTCATCGGCATCGACGGACGCCGGGAAGCTGACCAGCGCGAACATGACTGAGCCATCCGGCCAGTGGTTGAGAGCGCGGGCCTGCACCGGGACCTCGTCGCCCTGCGGGTCGAGCACGCGCAGGTTATCCGCGGATGTGAGCGTCCCGTACGCGAAGGGCAGGCCCTGGGTGGCGATCTCGGCCGAGCGCGCGACTCCGGCGTGGTCGGTGACGGTCACCGCGAACGAGTCGCGCCGGGGCTCATCCTCCGGCTCGTAGCACATCGGCAGTATCTCCGCTTCGGGTCGGACCGGCTCGCGCTCGACGATCTCGCGCGGGATCAGCGCTATCTCCTCGATGCGCACGGCCTCGTCGCCATCGCGGAAGGCGTCGAGGCGGATCTCGTCACCGCGCTCGATCTGCATCGGGTCGAAGA
>CAZAHB010000076.1:0-22628 GCA_964484945.1 uncultured Armatimonadia bacterium
TGGGCGACTACGGAGCCTCCACGGTGCTATCAGCCATTGCCGATCTCGGTACCCGGGTCATTCGCGGCCTGGAGTACTTCGGGGAACTGTCGGAACTGCATCTACGGACCCTGGTTCATCTTACTCGCGGAGACGTCGAGTACCGGCCGACAATGGAACAGATGTCCAGCGTGGGTGTCAGTTCCCTCCCCATTGTCGCGGTCACGATGCTCTTTTCGGGGATGGTTTTTTCGTACCATGTGGCCGACCAGGCATCGCTTCTTGGTGCCTCTACTTACGTGGGATGGGCGGTCGCCGAGACTATGGCTCGGGAACTGGGCCCCGCTTTGACGGCGATTGTGGTGGCCGCCAGAGCCGGTTCAGCCATGGCGGCCGAGCTGGGCACGATGAAAGTGACCGAGCAGATCGACGCGCTTCGCACCATGGCCACCGACCCTGTGCAGTATCTGGTCGTTCCGCGCTACCTGGCCGGGATGGCCATGGTCCCGATGCTGGCGCTGATCGGTGACGTCATCGGGATCAGCGGCGGCTTCATAATGGCGAATGCAACCATCGACATGAGCGCTGATGCCTATTTCGGAAGCATACCGGGCAATCTGGAAATATGGACGGTCGCGGCCGGTATCATCAAGGGCATCTTTTTCGGAATCATAATCGCTGTTATCGGCTGTCATCAGGGCCTGTACACCGAGAAAGCCTCCGAAGAGGTCGGGCATGCAACAACGCGCGCCGTCGTTTACTGCATCATGCTCATCTACGCGGCCAATCTGGCGCTGACAGTGCTGCTCTTTCCGTGAGGGCGAGGAGTCTGGGGATGTCGGATAGCGAAGATGCCGTGGCAGAAGTAGAGGCGGCCCCGGGACACCAGCCTGATCCGGAGCCTGGCGAGGGCCGCGAAGATGGAAGTATCCCACGTGATTTTGCCGGCAGAGAGCCCATCGACCGCAGTGGCGATCCGCTGCTTTCTATCGAGGATGTCTACCAGGTAATCGAAGGCAACACCATCCTCCGGGACATTTCCTTCAAGATCTGGCCCGGCGAAATCTTCGGCATTATGGGCATGTCGGGGTCGGGGAAGACGACACTTTTGCGTCTTTTGATCGGCCTGGACAAGCCAAGCGATGGACATATATTCTTCAAAGGCACAGATTTGACCCAACTGGACGAGGATGGGCTTAACGAACTCCGGAAATCGATGGGGATGTGCTTCCAGTATTCCGCGCTCTTTGATTCGATGACAGTGGCCGAAAACGTGACCTTCGTTCTGCGAAATCGGGAGGATGTCACTGCGGAGGAAAAGCGCGAGCGGGTCGCGGAGATGCTTGAGATGGTGGAGATGCAGGGGACGCAAGACCGCATGCCCGCTGATCTGTCAGGCGGCATGCGCAAGCGCGTCAGCATCGCGCGGGCGTTGATCGAGAGGCCGGAACTGGTGCTCTACGACGAGCCAAGCAGCGGCCTTGATCCGGTGATGTCGTGCAACATCACCGGCCTGATCAAAAAGGTCAGCACAGATACCGGTTCGACCGCCGTGATGGTCTCGCACGACGTCCCCAATCTCCTCGGTATATGCGACCGCATTTTGATGCTGTATGACAATACGGTAGCGCTCATCGGCACTCCCGACGAGATACGTCAATCCCAGATTCCTGTCGTGCACCGCTTCGTTCACGGCCTCGGATCCGGCGAGATGGCCGAGCACTGTTCTACCAATTCCGAGGTGATTGACAGTGTCCGCTGAGGCCAAGGTTGGTCCTCACGTCGTAGTCGTCGTGCTTCCCGCCCTGGGCACAGCAGTGTTTCTCAGCGACGCACTGCGCAATCTGGGTGCCTACAATGTGACTGTCCAGTTTGCAGACGTGCAGGGGCTGAGCGAGGGGTCGCCTGTGCGACTGGGCGGGGTCAACATTGGCCGCGTCGCACGCGTTCAACTGCGCCAGCATACGGAATTCCCGGGGAAACCTGCGGCTGTGACCATGACGATAGATCCGGACACGATCCTGTACGCCTCGGATCATTTCGCGATCAAGCAGGGCGCGCTGGTCGGCGACAAATACGTTTCCGTTACTCGTCCCGAGGAGATGAAGAGGCCTCGCAGGCGACTGGAACACAAAGATGTCGTCGGCGGCAGCGGCGCGAGCAGCGCCGAAGTCGTGATGGAGGATATGCGCGAATTGATCGCCTCGGCCCGTATCAGTGTGGACGCGGTGAACTCCATGATGACCGACGTGGAGATGCAGCGCGATCTGAAGGGTACCGTTGCGAACCTCCGGAAGGCAACCGACAGGGCTGTCACGATATCAGAGAGGACCATCGAAGTCGTCAATACGGTGGCGCGGGCCGGGCAACAGAATGAGAAGCGCCTCGGGGCGATTATGGAGAATTTGATAACTGCCTCGCAGGCAGTTGAAACTTCCACCCGTCAGGTCCAGAAGCTGCTGTCTACAAGCCCCATCCCGGCGCAGATGGCTGCCGCCGGCAATAACATCCGCGTAGCGTCGGAGGACATCGCGGCAATCGCCGCCGACGCGCGAGAGACCGCGGAAAGCACGACCATCGACGAAGACGCCGAAGCTGCTGTGGGGAATCTGAAGACTGCTTCCGAGAACCTCGCTCGGGTCTCTGAGAATATGGAAGAGCTTGCCAGCGATGAAGCAATGGCCTCCAACATCCGCGAATCACTTGATAACATCAGGAAAGCCACTGAGGCGCTTGAGGCATCATCCGCCGCCGCCGAGGACCTCATGACCGATGAGCAGGTCAACGAGGACCTGCGCGTAACCGTCCGTGAGGCGCGAGGCGCTGCTGAGTCCGGGCGGCAGACGATTGAGCAGGCGCAGCGGGTCCTGGACAATGTCGAGGGCACGATGGAAACGGTGCGCGAGACCCAGCAGATGTTTACAGAAATTGAAGCGCGTTCGCGCCTTGAATTCCGCGAGATTGACAGCGAAGGTCTCCGCGCGGACGCCTCGATTGATATTCAGCCAAGCAAAGACAGCGAGGGCTACTGGCGCGTGGGCCTGCGCGATCTCGAAGACTCTCCGAAACTTGACCTGCAGTTCGCTCAACCGACCGCAAACGGCTGCGCCCGCGTAGGAATGTTTGGCGGACAGGCCGGGATCGGCTACGAGTGGGACTGCGGTCGGGACGCAGGCATCGAGGCTGAGCTTTACGATATCGACGAGCCACGCCTTGATCTTCGCTATCGCATGCCCGTGCGCGAGAGCTACCACCTGCTGTTTGGGCTCGAGCGCACATTTGGTGGAAGTGACCCGATGGCCGGAGTGCGCTATCAGGGGGACTTCTGACGTGCGGCGCCCTCGGGGCGCCGGTAACGATCATGGGGGCGGCCGGATCGTCAGGTGCGGCCGCGCGCTATCTCAGGACAGATAACCGCCAGACCGTACGCGACACGATTCGTCAAAAGCGTCTGCCGGTCATTCGCACCAGGAGGACACCGATGAAGGTCATATTGCTCGAAGACATACCGCGAGTCGGACACGAAGGCGACATCATCGACGTCGCCGACGGCTATCTTCGCAACTATCTGGAGCCGCGCGGCATGGCCGTCAGGGCCACAGACGGCGCGCTCCGGGATCTTGAGAACCGCCGACAGGCCATCGCCCGGCGCGATGAACAGAAGCGCGAGCGTGCTGAGCAGAAGGCGGAGGAACTGCGCAACGAGCGCGTGGTCGTCCGCGCTCCTACCGGCGAGGGCGATCGCCTGCACGGCTCGGTCACCACGGGGCAGATCGCGGAGGCGGCCGAGCAGCAGCTTGATGTCATCATCGACCGCCGCGACATCGACATCCCCGAGCCAATCCGCGAGATCGGGGATTATCTGATCACCGCCAGCATCTACAAGGATGTTGACGTCGAGTTGCCCGTCCGCGTGATTCCTCTCGACGAAGACGACGAGCGCAGCGTCGAAGAGATCCTCGCCGAAGCGGCCGAAGACTACGAGGAAGAGGAAGAAGAGGAGGAAGAAGGCGAGGAAGACGCGGCCGAGGAGGCCGAAGAAGTGGATGAGGAAGACGAAGAGGACGATGACGAGGGGGAAGACGCGTAAGTCCCTGTAAGCCTGACTGATCACGATTGTATCGGCCGGGAGGGCCGCATGGCGGAAGAGAAAATGCCTCAGGACTCGATGTCGGATCGACTGCCGCCGCAGGACCTTGAGGCGGAGCAGGCGACTCTGGGCGCGATGCTCATGGAGCGCGGTGCCGTCAGCCGCGCAATGAGCATCGTATCTGAGGAGGACTTCTACCGCGAGGCCCATCGTCGCATCTTCTCCGCCATCCGCGCGGTTGATGAGGCCGGCGATCCTGTGGACGTGGTGACCGTCGGCGCCGAACTGCGACGTCGGGAGCAACTTGCCGCCGTCGGCGGTGGAGAGTACCTCACGCGACTGCTCGGCGAGGTACCGACAACCGCTCACGTCATACGCTACGCCACCATCGTCCACGAGAAGGCCGTACTGCGCAGGCTTATCACGGCCGGCGGCGAGATTCAGGCTCTCGCCTACGACAATCCCGAAGAGCTGTCCACGGCCCTCGACGAGGCAGAGCAGCGCATCTTCGACATCGCCCAGGAACGGTCGGCGCGGGAGTACGAGGAGATAGGTCCGCTCGTCCACGAGACATTCCGACATCTCGAAGAAGCCTCGAAGCGCGGCGAGACCGTGACCGGCATCCCCACCGGTCTCAATGAACTCGACCAGATGACAGCCGGTCTGCAGGACGGCGACCTGGTGATCATCGCCGGACGCCCCTCGATGGGCAAGACCTCGCTGATGGTCAACAACGTCGCCATGAATGCCGCGCTGAACAACGACAAGCGCGTCGGTGTCGGGATCTTCAGCCTGGAGATGTCGTCCTCACAGCTCGCCGAGATGCTGCTGTGCGGGCGCGCCCGAATAAGCTCATGGCGGCTGCGCAAGGGCAAGGCGCGCGGCGATGACTGGAAGCGCGTCGTGCACGCGGTCGATTTCATCGATAAGGCGGACATCTTCATCGATGACACGCCCGGCATCTCCATAATGGAGATGCGGTCCAAGGCCCGCCGCATGAAACTGCAGCACGACATCGGGCTGGTGTGTGTTGACTACCTGCAGCTTGTGACCACCGGTGGTCCGCGCTCGGAGAATCGCCACCAGGAGATCGGTGAGGTCGCCCGCGCCATGAAGGCTATGGCGCGTGAGCTGAACATCCCCGTTGTCGTCGGATCGCAGTTGTCGCGGAATGTCGAACGCCGCGAGGACAAGCGCCCTATTCTCTCGGACCTGGCTGAGTCGGGCTCAATTGAGGCCGAGGCCGACGTCGTGTGCATGCTGTTTCGCGAAAGCTACTATCAGCGGAAGAAGGATGCCGAAGAGGTCCAGGAGGAAGAGGATGCGAAGGCCTCAGGTGGGCGTGAGTCCTACCGGGGGGAGATTGACATCGCTGAACTGATCGTCGCGAAGCATCGCAACGGCCCTGTCGGTACCGTCAAGCTCGGATTCAAACAGGATTCGCGTATTTTCGAGAACATCACCGACACCCGGGATGCAAGCCCGTATGGATGAATGCATCCTGGTTCGGAAAGACCAAGCGGAGGCTGAGGCGCGCGAATGAAGATACTCGTGGTCGGATCCGGTGGTCGAGAGCACGCGCTATGCTGGAAGATCGCACAGAGCCCGCACTGCGCCGAGCTTTTCTGTGCCCCCGGCAATGGCGGCATCGGCCAGGTGGCCGAGTGTGTGCCCATCAAGTACGAGGCGGTCGAGGAGTTGGCCGACTTCGCCGAAGAGGAACAGATCGATCTCACCGTGGTCGGCCCCGAGCGCCCACTCATCGCCGGCATCTGCGATCACTTTCGCAGCCGCGGCCTTGCCATCTACGGCCCGAACGCCGCCGCGGCGCAACTGGAAGGGTCAAAAGCATTCACCAACGAGATCGTCCAGCGCACCGGCGCCCCGGGCAAGGAATTCGAGGTCTTCGATGATCCGGACGAGGCACGCGAGTACATCCAGGCCCGGGGCGCGCCGATCGTTGTCAAGGCCGACGGGGATGCGGCCGGCAAGGGGGTTACCGTGGCCGAGACGGTTGACGATGCCCTCGATGCGGTGGACCGCTGCATGATCGAGCGCGATTTCGGCTCCGCCGGCGATCGAGTGGTGGTTGAGGAGTTCCTCGAGGGGCAGGAGTGCTCGATCAAGGTGTTCTGCGACGGTGAGACGATCGTCCCCATGGTGCCGTCCCAGGATTACAAGCGCATCTACGACGGCGACGAGGGACCGAACACGGGCGGCATGGGCTGCTACTCCCCCGTTCCGGTTGTCTCCGATGACCTCGTCGAGCAGATAATCGAAGAGATAGTGCGCCCGACCGTCGATCAGATGGCGGAGGACGGCACCCCCTACACCGGTACCCTCTACGCCGGCATCATTCTCACCGACACGGGCCCGAAGCTGCTGGAGTACAACTGCCGCTTTGGTGGTCCTGAGACACAGGTCGTGTTGCCCCGACTGGAGACCGACCTCGTGGAACTGCTGACAGCGACGGTCGAAGGGCGGCTGTCGGAGGTCGAAGCGCAATGGACCGACCAGCGCGCTGTCTGCGTCGTCTGTGCCTCGGGCGGCTATCCCCGCTCGTACGAAACCGGGAAGCAGATCACCGGTCTCAAGGACGCGAGCGATGATGACCAGGTTGTGGTGTTCCATGCAGGCACCGAGCGTATGGGACGCCGGTACTTCACCGACGGTGGCCGGGTTCTTGGCGTGACTGCACTTGATGAGACCTACGACGCCGCCCGCAACCGCGCCTACCAGGCCGTGGGGAAGATCGACTTCGAGGACATGTACTTCCGCACCGATATCGCCGAGCGTGCGGTGGAAGCCGACTGAGCGATCATCCGGGTGGGATGGTCCACGGTCCATCGCAAGGCTCAGATCCATCCGATCAAGTCTGAACGCTTTGGGGAGCGATTGCGCACATGCCGACCGATCAGCCCCTGGTCTCGATAGTCATGGGAAGCGAGTCCGACCTCGACGTCATGAACAAGTGCGCGGATATGCTCGACGATCTCGAGGTTCCGTATGAGGTCCGCATCATGTCCGCGCACAGGACGCCGCAGGTCGTAGCGGAGTATGCCACCGGGGCGGCCGAGCGCGGGGTGAAAATCATCATCGCCGGAGCGGGGGCCGCAGCCGCTCTGCCGGGCGTGATCGCCGCACACACCGCACTGCCCGTAATCGGCGTGCCGATCGATGCCACCGCGCTGAAGGGTGTGGATGCGCTCTACTCGATCGTCCAGATGCCGTCCGGCGTGCCCGTCGCCACGGTGGGGATCGACGGTTCGAAGAATGCCGCCGCGCTCGCGGCGCGGATCCTTGCGCTTCAGGATGACGAGATCGGCCGGCGCCTCGAAGAGATCACCAGCGAGCGGGCCCGAAAGGTCCGTGAGAGTGACAAGCGTGTGCGCGAGGAGGCACAATGAACCAGCAGCATCCGCACTGTCAGGCCTGCATGAGGCGCGCCAGTGACAGACTGTGGGGAGATGCGTGCGGGGTTTGCGGCATCCTGTCACCCGGCCACGATGACCTGTCCCGACTGTGCTACTTCGGCCTGTTCGCCCTCCAGCATCGGGGCCAGGAAAGCGCCGGGATCGCCGTCGCCGATGCGGACGGATTCAAGATACACACCGGCATGGGACTCGCGACCGAGGTCTTCGAAGACGAGGACCTCTCACGCCTGCAGGGAGACGTTGGTCTGGCCCATGTGCGCTACTCCACCATGGGCTCGAACGTCATTGAGAACGCGCAGCCATTCCTCGCCGAGCACTCCAGCGGCCCGATCGCCGTCGCGCACAATGGGAATGTCGTAAATGCGCGCGCGGTCCGCGAGGAACTCGAAAAGGACGGCGTCACATTCACCGCCTCCAGCGACACGGAGGTGCTGACACAGCTTATCGCCAACTCGCCCCAGGAAGACATCGAAGACGCCATCGCGGACGCAATGCACAGGCTTGAGGGAGCGTATTCGCTCGGCATCGCCACGCCCGGGAAGCTGATCGCGGTGCGGGACCCACACGGTGTGCGACCGCTGTGCATCGGCCGCCTCAACTCCGACTCGTGGGTCCTCACATCCGAGACCTGCGCCCTGCACCCCATCGGCGCGGAGTACGTCCGGGAGGTTGAACCCGGGGAGATTGTGACACTCACCCCGGGCCGCATGCAGTCACGCCAGGTCATGGAACCGGACCGAAAGGCCTGCTGCATCTTCGAGTTCATCTACTTCGCGCGCCCCGACAGCCATATCTACGGCCGCTCAATCTATCAGTCCCGCGTGCGCATGGGCCACATGCTCGCCCGCCAGGCGTCGGTCGATGCCGATCTGGTCATTCCCGTGCCCGAAACCGGAATCCCGCACGCCGTCGGATACGCCGAAGCCTCGAAAATCCCGTACGGCGAGGGTTTCATCAAGAACCGGTACATCCACCGGACATTCATCAAGCCCAGCCAGCGCATGCGCTCTCTCGGCGTCAGGATGAAGCTCACGCCACTGCGGGAAGCAATCGCGGGCAAGCGCCTTGTCGTCGTGGATGACTCGATCGTTCGCGGCACAACCACCGGTCCGGAGATCGAACTCCTGCGCGAAGCGGGCGCTCGCGAAATCCATCTGCGCATCTCCTGCCCTCCTATCAAGTACCCGTGCTTTTACGGTATCGACACCTCCGTCCGGTCTGAACTGATCGCAGCGAATATGAGCAGGCAGCAGATCTGCGATCATCTCGGCGCCGACTCTCTGGACTTCCTGCATCTTCCCAACCTCATCAAGGCGGTCGGATTGCCCAAGAGCAACTTCTGCGCCGCCTGCTTCAATAACGACTACCCGATCCCGGTGCCCGAACACGTGCGCACAACCAAATTCGACCTGGAAGAGCAACCCGCCCAGGCGTAAGCCCAGCCGCCAGGCAGGCCATTTGTCGTTCGTCCCGCCGACCACCACGAGGAGTTCGAGCCATGACCGAAGGCCCCACATACAGGGACGCAGGAGTAGACATAGAGGCCGGCGAGCGCGCTGTCGAGATGATGAAGGCGGCGGTCGCCTCCACGCACACCTCTGCGGTCATCGGCGGGCTGAGCGATTTCGGCGGGATGTGTACACTCGGCGGCGACTACGATAAGCCCGTGCTTGTCTCCGGAACCGATGGTGTCGGGACCAAGCTGAAGATTGCCTTCGCGCTGGACACGCACGACACAGTCGGGCGGGATTGCGTCGCCATGTGCGTTGATGACATCGTCTGCCAGGGCGCGCGCCCGCTCCTGTTCCTCGACTACGTCGGGATCGGTGAGATGATTCCCGACGTGCTCGCTGAGATCGTAGAGGGCGTTGCGGAGGGCTGCAGGATTGCCGGATGCGCCCTGCTCGGCGGCGAGAGCGCGGAAATGACCGACATGTACGGTCCTGGCGAGTATGACCTTGTAGGCTTCGCAGTCGGCGTGATGGAGCGCGACGCGATTATTGACGGTTCACAGGTCGCCGCCGGCGATCTGCTCATCGGGCTCCCCTCATCGGGCCTGCACAGCAACGGATACACGCTCGCGCGTTACGTTCTGCTCGACCACGCCGAAATGCCGCTTGACGAGGACCCCGGCGACCTGGGCCGATCGCTCGGCGAGGAGTTGCTTGAGCCCACCCGCATCTACGCCGGCTCGCTGGTAACGCTTTTCGATGAGGGGCCTCTCCCCCACGCGATCATGCACGTCACCGGCGGGGGGATCGGCGACAACGTGGCCCGCGGCATCCCCGAAGGCCTGACCGCCCACGTTGACATGTCGAGCTTCGAACGCCATGAGATCTTCAACCTCATCCAGCAGACCGGGGACGTAGCCGAAGAGGAGATGCGGCGCACGTTCAACCTCGGTCTGGGGATGATCCTTGCAGTTCCCGAGCCGGCCACGAAGAGGACCATGCCCATCCTTTCGGACCACGGGGGGGAGCCGCGCGTGATGGACAGGGTGGATTCGGGCGGCGAGGGCGGCTGTGTCATGCAGTAGCATTGCCTCATGGATGCCGAGGGGACACCGATGGTCATAGGAATTGATTTTCGAAGCGGCGTCCCCATTCCGCGACAGATCGCGGATGCCATCATCATCCGCGCACTCACCGGCGGGCTCGCGCCCGGCTCCACTCTCCCCGATGTACGTGAGTTGTCCCTCCAGCTTCAGGTCAACCCGAACTTGGTAGAACAGGCCTATCTCATTTTGCAGGACGCCGGCGTCGCCACCGATTCTGACAGCGGATGGTCGATCAGCGGGCGACTTCCTCCGGCACAGGCAGGCTTCGAGCCCCTCGAACGCTCCATGACCGCGATCGTCGAACGTGGCCTGAGCATCGGCCTCTCCCGCGAGCAACTCCGCGACATCTTCCACCGCGCCCTGGAGGACAGCGATGGCAGCCACTGATCCGATCCTCACCGTCTCCAATCTGCATAAGAGCTACGGCCCGGTTGAGGCGCTGCGGGGCCTCAGCTTTGAGGTGCCACGAGGAGCGTTCTACGGCCTCTTCGGGCGCAACGGCGCCGGCAAGACCACCGCGTTCGACTGCATCACGGGCCTGCTTGGGCGTGACCGGGGCGTCATTCGCCTGCTCGGCGACGAATTCGGCTTTGAGCCGGCGCCCGCCACGAAGGAGCGCTTCGCCTACGTGGGCGGCCATATCCAGCTTTATGACTGGATGACTGTGGAGGCGCACATCGATTTCGTCGCGGGCTTCTACGACGCCTGGGACGATGATCGCCGCGCGCACCTGCTGGAGTACTTCCGCCTGCCGCTGGACCGGCACGTCTTCACGCTATCGCCGGGGATGCACGTGCAGTTGCAGCTTGTGATGGCGCTCGCGCGGCACCCGGAGCTTCTGATCATGGATGAGCCGGGGAATCTCGACCCCGTGGTCAGGCGGCGGCTGATCAGCACGATGCTGGAGATCCTCGAGGCCGAGGATGCAACGATCCTGATGGCCTCACACCTCATCGACGAGTTGGAGGGCGTCTGTGACCACATGTGCATCATCGATGAGGGTGAGGCGCTCGTCGAGGGACCGGTAGATCAACTGACCGAGCACGTCCGCGAGGTCCACTTCCGCGGGGCCGCCGGAGCAGCACTGGAGGCCGGCGGAGACGTGCTCTCGGTCGAAGCAATCGGGCCGGATCTGCGGGTGGTTCTGGCGGACTTCACCGAAGCTCGCGCTGAAGAGCTTGGTCGCGACCTCGGAGGCGATGCCTGGGAGGCAGCGCGCATACGCCTCGCGGACTTCTTCATCGCGCTCACGGAAAGCCGGGAGGGCGAGGAATGAGCGCCCTGATGCTGAGGTTCGCGCGGCTGGAGTTCCGCCACGGTCTGCGGTGGACAGCCTGGGCGGACGTCTACCGGCGCCTCAGCAGAGGACGTCGCGTTTCGGGCTGCTGGATCGTCGGTGTGATGTTTGCAGTACTCCTGTGGGCCATGGTCTCCTTTGGCATCCCGCGGACCGACCTGGTCGAGTGGGCCGATCCGCCACTCACGATCACCAGCGCGCTTGCGTGGCTTCTGTGGTCGCTCGGTGGCATATACGTCGCCGCTGCGGCCCTCACGACTGGCTGGGCAGGCTGGGATACCCCTTACCTCATGAAGGGTGGCACAGGCCGGCCATCTGCCACATGGGGACTGCCGATTTCATGGCGTGACGTAGCCGTGGCGAAGGCGCTGGGGCGGACCGCCGCCTTCGTCGTGCATCTGCTCATCGGCGTGGCCATCCTCGCGCTCGCCCGCTTCCTGATGATCGCCGGCGACCTCGTCACCGTGCCTCCCACACTCGCTGACCCGTGGTTCTACGACGCGTTCATCGCCCACGTGGGCCTTGTGATCATCGCCGTCCGTGTCATCAGCGCAGGACGGAAGCACTATCACGGTGCCGCGTCGCTCCGCTTCTTCGCGTTCATCGCGGCAGCCGCTTCCGGCTTTGTGGCGGCATTGAGGCTCTTCCCCACCGACCAGTTCCTCAACTGGTGGTCCATCACCGGCTTCACCTGCGCCCTTGCCGCCGTGATAATCGTCGCGCTCCTGCAGATGCTGCCGCCCGTCAGGCGGCTGGAGCGGATGATCATGGGCAGATCGGCCAGCCAGGGCGCGGCGCGGTCGCGCGCCGACCTCGGAGCCTGGCGTCACATCGGCTTCCTGGCCGAGTACATGTCCATGGCCACGCGCGGCCTCGGCGGAATGCGCGGGAAAGCAGGCGTCTTCCTGACAGGGATGCTTCACCACACCGGGCTGATGGCACTGTTACTTGCGCTCGCCAGTGCATTGCTGCAGGCGGGCGCGCTCGCGTATTACGCAATCGCCGGGATGACCACCAGCGGGCAGCCTGCCCTCCCGGATCCTTTCCTGATGGACTTCTTCGTGGGAGTGCCGGCGCTCGGCGTGTTCGGGATGGCGGTCGCTCTTGCGGGGCTGGCGCTGTGGCCGGAGGTCACGCCTGGACGCCTGGCGCGAATGATGAACCAGCAGCCCGACGAGGAGAGCGTGCGCCACAGTGGCGACCTGCTTCCCGCTCAGCCGCGGCGGGTCTGGCTTCAGCGGCTCGCGACACTTCCGCTCGTGTGGGTCATGCTCGCGGCCGGCGGACTCGTGAGCCTGCTGCTGTCGATGGGCGCGCGGATTGTGCTCGACCCACGGGTGACCCTCAGCGGCACACGATTCGTTTCACCGAGGCTGATGCTGGCCATCGGTGCGATGGCGGGCGCGATCTCGCTGGGCCTCTTCCTGGCGGCACCGATTCTTCACCGGGCGCACAGGCTCATACCCATGACGGTTCAGTCGCTGGGGTGCCTGGGGTTCGTAGCACTCTTCGGGGGGATGATGGCTCCGATCGTCATCATGATACTCATCGGATGGGAGCGCGACCTGTATGTATCCGCGCTTATCGCGGACGGCTTCGTCGTGGCCCTCGTGGTGTGGCTTGCGTTGAGCGTGGCTGTGTCGCGCTCTCTGTGGCAACCGGGCGCGTGGCGCCATGAAGACGACGGCCGGCCCAGCACAATGGCGGTCGCGCAGGCGGTACTCGTCTACGGGTGGGCGATGCTCGGTGCATTTCTGACTGGAAGCATATTCCAGGCCGTCATGCGATTGATCACCCCAGATTGATGCGCGGCAGTTCGCAGGCCCCGGTGGCCGCTACCGGCTCGTCCCCACCGCCAATCGCACGGTCACGGTCGTGCCCTCGCCCACGCGTGAGTCCACCTCGATTGAGCCGTCGTGCTCCTCCTCAATGATCCGCCGGCATGAGAACAGCCCCATGCCGGTCCCGGTCTCCTTGGTGGTGAAGAATGGCTCGAACAGCCGCGCCTGCTCTTCTGGGGGAATGCCGGGACCCGTATCGGTGACTGACAGGGCGACCTCCTCACCATCGAGTTCAGTCTCGATGCGGAGCACCTTCGGCTCTTCCTCCATGGCCTCGATGGCATTGAGACACAGGTTCAGAATTACGCGATCAAGCTGCGTCGCCACCGCCTCGACCGCCGGAAGATCGTCCGCCAGGTCCAGCTCGACCTCCACGCTTTCGTGATTGAGTTCGGTACGGATCATCGAGAGGGTACCATCAACGACTTCGTTGACATCCGTCGGCTCCATCTCGGTAACTTCCGGCCGCGCGAAAGACTTCAGCCGCTCGACGAGTGCCAGCAGTCGCTGAAGCTGTCGTTCCAGCGACTCCTGCGTGCTCTCGTCCACCTCACCGCGATCCATCGCCAGGTCCATCAGCGTCACCATCGGCGAGACTACGTTCGCCATGTCGTGCGCCACCGTCGCCGACAGCGTCCCAATGATCGACAGCTTCTCAGACCGCACCATCTGCTCCTGGGCGGTCTGAAGCTCCTCGTAGGCCTGGCGCAGTTCGGTGAAAAGACGCGCGTTCTCGATCGCCACAGCCGCCTGGGCCGCGATCGAACTGACCATCTCCGCGTCTCCGCGATCGAAGACGTGGGTGGCCGCGGTTGTGTCGAGGAAGATAACGCCCAGGACATCGCCCGCTCGCAGAAGCGGCGCGCTTATGGCCGAGCGGATGTGCAGATCCTGCACCGATTCGACCTCGCCGAAGCGCTCGTCGGCCATCGCATCCGACAGCAACAGCGTGGCCCGCTGCTCGATCGCCTGCTCCACGATGCTTCGACTGATGGCCATCTCCATGTCATCATTGTCAACCGGCCAGACGGCGCGGGGCTCGAGTTTATCGGTATCCGGATCCCGAAGCAGCAAGAATGCCCGCTCGGCCGGCACCACGCGCATGATGCTGCGCAGGAGCACATTCAACATTTCTGAGAGATCCAGCGTACTCCCCAGAGCCGCCGAAACGTCGCGAAGCACCTCCAGCCGGCGGTTCAGTTCAGGGGTATCCAGCTCTCGCTCCGCCTCGGCGCCCGGCTGAACGGAGAAGACGATCGAATCGCGCTCCTCCTCGGCCTCATCCACCAGCACAACCGCGTCTGCAGCGGCGGCCTCCGGCTCGACCTCTTCCTCGATCATCAGCCACGTCCGGCCGAGCCGAAATGGCTCCTCGGGCCTGATGGGCGTGGGAGCATGGATCCTGCGGCGGCCCACGAACGTCCCGTTCGTAGAATCGAGGTCCTCCAGCAGCAACGCGTCATCGTCTTCGCGCGTGATCTGCGCGTGAAAGCGCGATACGCGCGGATCCAGCGGAAGTGCCACATCATTCTCGGCACGGCGTCCGAGCGTGACGACATCCCCGTCCGCCTCGAACTCGTAGTCCTCCATATCCCCTGTCAGAATCCGCAGCTTCAAACAAACTCACCTCTCCCCCCTCGTGATTGCGAAACTGTCGGCTCCCCATTGCCGACGGCTATCGGCCGCGCGCATCTCCGTGCGGGTTCGTCGATATTCGTTAACGTAGATTGGCGACGACGGAGAAGAACTCCTTCAGGCCGCCGACAATCCCCCGGGCAGCAGCGGTTACGAACTGCTCACGCTTCATCGTCCGCTCCTCCGATACATTGCTTACAAACGCGCACTCGACGAGCACCCGGGGCACGTCCCCGTTGCGGAGCACATAGAACGGACGCCACGACACGAAACGGTTCTTCGTCTCCAGCGCCGCGCAGAGATGATTCTGTAGGATCCGAGCGGGAAGCGCACTCATCGGCGTCCAGTAGTAGGTCTCGGTGCCGTATGCGGTCGCGGGGTTGCCGGACCCGACCGCGTTGTTGTGGATCGAGATGAACAGGTCGGCATCCGGTTGCTCGCTGGCCGCCAGCCGCGCCTCCAGTTCCTTTCGCTGCGTGCCACCATCGGGACCGACCGCCGCGTCGGTCTCGCGCAAAAGCCGCACAACAGCCCCCTGGCGCATGAGCAGGCTGGTGAGCCTCTGTGCGATGCGCAGGTTCACGTCCTTCTCGCGCAGACCACTGGGCCCAACCGCACCGCTGTCGCTGCCCCCGTGGCCCGGGTCCACTACGATGACCTTTCCGTCAATAGATGCGTCGGCATACGGACGCCGGATCAGCAATTGCATCGTCCCGTCGCTCTGCGTGATCCGCCATCCCCGCTGGTGGTTGAATGTCAGGTGGAAGGTCAGGCGCGCCCACCCGTCCATCACCTGCTCGGCCTCGACCGCCCACGTGCATCGGTCGGACGCGAGCTGCCGCACACCGTACCGCGCCAACCGCACACCGAAAAGGTCCAGCGTCAGCCTCGGGGGTTGGACCTGCTGGATAAAGCGATACGCCACCGGGCTTTCGAGCCGCAGAACCGCCACGCTGCCGGGTCGAATGCCCTTCACGGAGATATCTTTGAGGTCCTGGACCGCAGGGCGAGGGACGGAGCGATCGAGGGGCCGCACGTGGTCCTGCGATACCCACGCGTGCAGCACCGGGGCGAGCGGGATACGGTAGAAGCCGTCCTCGTAATCATCGGCCCACAGCCGGATGCCGGGAGGCAGCACGGTGATCCGATTGTGGTCGCGGCTGGGTCCGGTGCGCAGATCAGTGCGCGGCTCGCGCGTCACGACCGTGCGCGACGCAGTTGCGGGCATGGCGAATACACCTGCCACGATGAGTGCCAGCGAGAGCACCCGCCACAGGGCGAACGGTCGCGTTGACGGAGTCTCCCGCCGGGGATATACTCTATGCGAGTTCATCCTCACCAGACAGCTCCTGAGGCGGTGGTCTACGTGTTTCGTCGGCATGGACGACGACGCGGTTTCACCGTTGCCGAGGTGCTGGTGGTTACAGGCATCCTCACCGGCCTCGGCGGCAATGCATTCGTCGGGACGACGTCGAAGGCCCACCAGACGGCATGCGCTCAGCATCTGAAGCAGATCGGCCTTGCTATCCAGATGCGCACAATGGCCGGCGAGCCGCTCCCGCGAGCGTGGTTCTACCCACCCGATCCGCCGCATCCGGCGCGAAATACCTATCACCTCGCGCACGTGATGTCAAGCGAGGTGCCGGCGCAGATGTTCGTCTGCCCGAGCGCTCCCCGGCAGATTCAGCAACGCGGTATCTGCTACGTGTACAACGACAAACTCGGCGGAAAAGTGCCCGACACTGTTTCCAACCCGTCGACCACGTGGTTGATGATGGATGTGAATATGGTCACCGAAGAGGTGCCGGCGCCGCATAACGGGGGCTGCAACGTGCTCTTCGTGGATGGGCACGTCAAGTGGTACCCGGCCCCGCAAGTGCACAACCTGAGCCTCTTCCGGACCCAACAGGGCGAGGGCGGATAGCGCTTGTCATCCGAGCACACGGGCGTGCGGGTGGCTGTCGGCTGCATATTCGCCGTGTACGTTGCACTTGCTGCGACATGGGCATTCGTCATCCCGCTTGGAGGCGGAAGCGATGAGCCGCGCCATCTGCGCTATGTGCAGATTATCGCCGAAGAGGGTCGGCTCCCAACGCCCGCTGAGAAGACGGAAGCGATCAGCCACCATCCGCCCCTCCACTACCTGATCGTCACACCCGTCTACCTTGCCACGCAGGGCCTCGGCACAGAAGCGGCGTGGCATGCCCTCCGTCTCACGCAGATTCCCCTCGGCGTGGTTACACTCGCGCTCATCTTCGCCATGCTGCGCCGCCTGATACCCGACAGGCCATGGCTGCCGGTCGTGGCGATGGCCTCGGTGGCGCTGCTGCCGAATTTCCAGTTGCTCTCCGCGGTTCTTTCCAATGACCTCACGACCGCATTGTTCAGCACGTTGATGCTGTACTTCTTCGTCCGGGCTCTCCGCCGTCCCCGGCGCCTGGTCCGGTGGGCGGGGCTGGCCGGTGTCGGGGGCGGGCTCTCCGTGGTCACCCGCACAAACGGCATGGCGCTCATACCGGTCGCGTTCGCCGCGATCATCATGATACCATTCGTGCTCTCAAACTCATCAGGCGGCGGTTCATCGAATTCTGAGGACGCCACAGACGAGCGGCCACCGCCCGATTCCCGTGCCATTCGGGGCGCACTGGCTTTCGGTGGCGCGTTCATGGTCACCGGCGGCGCCTGGCTGGCCCGCCACGTGGCGATCTGGGGCGGGATTGACCCTGATCCGCCCTGGCCGGAGTATGCGTGGCCCGTGCACACATTCATGGGCAAGTTACTCCGCGCGACGGGTGGCCTCTTCCGCTCATGGTGGGCGCAGGTCGGATGGGTACCCGGGCCGCACTCTGCTCCCCCACCGGGCTTTTCGCGCCTGTGGCCGCGGCCGAATCTCGAGACGCCCGTGTTCGTGCTGGCGGCACTCATCACGCTGATCGCAGCCGCTGGTGTCATCGCGCTCCTCGTCCGCTGGTTCCGCAGTGCATCGCTGCGCACGCGCGGCTTCGGCCTCGCCACACTGGCGGGCTGCTGGTTGATTACCACCGCCGCCGTCATCTACAATGCCATGTACGTCAATCCCGGGCGGTTCGAAGGTGGGCGCTACCTCTTCCCGGCCCTCGCGGGCACGATCTCGTTACTCGCGACGGGTCCGCTGGCCCTGCCCAGGCGGTGGACAGTGACCGTCTGGGTCGCGACACTCGCCCTGCTGGCGGCGATGACCGGCATCTCGTTCTGGGAGATGCATACCTACCTGATCCCCACATTCGCGAAATGAGACCCCGTATGGCCCAGACGCCTGCACAGACCATTGTCATCGGAGCCGGGCCCGCGGGCCTGGCGGCCGCGCGCGAGCTTGCCCTTGCGGATGCGCCGGTAACAGTCCTCGAACGCGACGATGTCGTCGGCGGGCTTTCACGGACCGTCGAGCACGAGGGCTTCCGCTTCGACATCGGGGGCCACCGGTTCTTCACCAAGATCGACCAGATCCGCAGTATCTGGCAGGAGATCATGGGAGACGACTTCCTGACCCGCCGGCGGCTGTCACGCATCTTCTACCGCGGCCAACTCATGGACTACCCAATTAAGATCGGCTCGACACTGCGCGTGCTCGGGATCAAGGATTCGATCCTGGCGATGCTCAGCTATTTCGCGGCACGCCTCGCCCCCGGCCCCGAGGACAGCTTCGAAGGCTGGGTCAGCAATCGCTTCGGCCGGCGGTTGTATGAGCACTTCTTCAAGACCTACACCGAGAAGGTCTGGGGGATGCCCTGCACGGAACTGAGCGCAGACTGGGCCGCCCAGCGCATCAAGGGGCTCTCACTGTGGGGCGCGGTTCGCGATGCACTGCTCAGCCGCGGGGCCAATGAGGCGACGACGCTCCTCCGCCAGTTCCACTATCCCCGTCTCGGCCCCGGTCAGCTTTTCGGGCGCTACCGCGACCAGGTTGTCGAAGCCGGGGGCACCGTCCAGATGCAGCGCGAGGTCGTGGGTCTCAGGCGCGAGGGATCGCGGATCACAGAGCTGATCACGGCCGGTCCTGAGGGTGAACGCACGCACGAGGCCGAGCAGATTATCTCCAGCATGCCACTCGCCGACCTCATCCACCGTATCGAACCGGCACCGCCCGCTGACATCATCGAGGCCGCAGAGCGTCTGAAGCAGCGGGGGTTCCTCACCGCCGCGCTCATCGTGGCCGAGCCCGATCCGTTTCCGGACCAGTGGATCTACGTCCACGAACCCACGGTCAAGCTCGGCCGTGTGCAGAACTACCGTAACTGGAGCCCGTACATGGTCCCGGACGAGGACCGCTGTTGCATAGGAGTGGAGTACTTCGCGTGGGAGGGCGACGCGCTGTGGCAGACCCCTGACGAAGAGATCATCACCCTCGCCTCCCGCGAGATGGGAGAACTGGACCTGATCGATCCCGAGTCGGTCGAAGACGGAGTGGTTGAGCGCGTCGCCGCCGCCTATCCCGTCTACGACCCGGGCTATGCAGAGCGCGTGGCCGCGATACGCGAGTGGCTCGACACGATCGAGAATCTGCAGACCATCGGCCGGGCAGGCCAGCACCGGTACAACAATATGGATCACTCGGTAATGACCGGTATGCTCGCAGCTCGCAATCTCCTCGGCGAAAATCACGACGTCTGGTCAGTGAATGTCGAGGAAGAGTACCTGGAGAAGAGGTGAGGATCGCGGTCACAAGCCGCAAGTCGCAAGCAACGACACGGCAGACGGCCGCGCTGGCGTTCGCCGTTCAGCTTGTGACTTGCGACTTGTGACTAATGACTGCCGTTTCCGTCCATGCTCCCCGAGCGCAGGCCCTCAAGGTCCACGGTCACCCACGTGAAGCCGAGTTCGCGCAGGCGACCGGTGATCCGCGATCGTGTTGCCTCTTCGATCAGCTCCGCAACGCGCTCGGAGGGCACCTCGATTCGCGCCAGACCGCTATGATCCCGCACGCGCAGGGCCTCAAAGCCCATCTCCCGCAGCGCAGCTTCCGCTGCCGCCACGCGCTCGAGCCGCTCCTCTGTCAACTCCTCATCATACGGAATCCGCGTCGCGAAGCAGGCCATCGCGGGGGCATCCGAAGTGGGTAGTCCGCGCTCGCGCGAGAGTGCGCGCACATCATCCTTCGTCAGCGCCGCCTCGGCCAGAGGCGCCCGGATCCCCATCTCCTCGGCCGCGCGACCACCCGGCCGATGTGCGGACGCGTCGTCCACCTGCTCACCGTGTGCCACCACCGACAGCCCCTCGCGATCCGCGATGGCGCGCAGGTGCTCGAAGAGGGCATGCTTGCAGTGATAGCACCGGTCGCGAGGGTTCGCGCGCACGCTCGGCTCATTGAGCTGCCCGGCATCGGTGAACTCGTGCCGCACGCCCGCGCGACGGGCGATCTCAGCCGCGCGTTCCACCTCGAAATCCGGAAAAAGTGGGCCGGTAGCGGTCACTGCCAGGACGCGCTCGCCGAGAACCTCTCCGGCCACATCGACCAGCAGCGAGCTGTCCACTCCCCCCGAAAGCGCGATGACCGCACCGTCCATCTCCCGCAGGACCGCCCGGAGCGCCTCCATCTTCTCAGACGTGTCACCCAACACAATCACCACACGTTCGCATTCATGATAGTTCAGTCGTCGGTGCGCCCCCCCCGGGCGCTACTTATCAGGATCGATCCAGATCGGGCTTGACCACCCGAAAATACCGCGGTCCTGGATCATTCCCTCCTGCTGCACGCGCACGTAATACATCACCGGGGCGCCGAACTGCTCGCGGATCACCGTCTCGAAGTCAAGCTCGTACGGCCGCTCCTCGAGGACCTGGACGAACTCGCCCGAGTACTCGTTCAGGCGGATCAACTCCACCCGCGCCAGCGCTCCGGTCCCGTGGACTTCGATGCTGATCTGGAGGTCCTCTCCGGTCTGGGCGGTCATCTCCTGTCCCATCGTCGCGTTCCGGCCATCCGCGGTCTCGACCGAGAGGTCGATCAAGATGCGCTCACCGGTCGTCCCGTAGCAACAACGGTTGCGGATTGCGTCCCAGATCCCCTCGCGGGTGAGACCGTCCGCGAACACGCCCGCGACGCCCTCGAAGTCCATGCCGCCCTGCCCGTAGTGGTCGTCGGATGACGCAATGACGCCCAGGCGCTTGTCCATCCGCCACGCATCCTGCGCGAAGTGCCCGGGGATCGAGCGGTTCGTGCGCCGCCTGGGCTTGTGCCACCGGTTGAACTCGTACGCATTGACATGATCAGGCTCGTACCGCTCACTCTGGCCATGGTGGGAGTATATCTCCAGCACCGGCGAATACGTCTCATCCAGCTTCTCGAAGTCCACGGCCGTAGTGCTCGGCGGTCGCCGCCAGCCGATCGCTGTGTGATGCGGGATCGTCATGGCATCCTCTGGATCGAGCATCGGATTGAGCTTCTCAATGTCGCCATCGAACTCGGGCTTCAGGTAGCACTTGCCGTCCGACCCGCGGTAGTACGTGTTGTAATGCCCCGACGGGTGACCGAGGCCGTTCTCATAGGCCACCAGCGTGACGAAACTGCCCGGATCGTTGTGCCCATTCGCCAGATCCACCAGGTGGTCCCAGTGCATTGTCGCGCTCTCGGCGTGATCACAAACCGCCGCGAAGTCCAGGCCAGATACGTCTCGCGCGTACTCGTAGGGGAAGCGCCCGATGGCGTCATGCGACCACCGCGTGTGGATGTGGATGTCTCCCCAGAACGGGCCGCGCGGGTTCTCCTCGACGCGGATAGGATTGCTCAGAACCTCGCGGTAGCTGAGCCGCTGGACGCCCTCGTCCTCCAGAGTAACCGGCACGCGGCAGCTTCCGTGGAACCTCAGCGGTCCGCTCATCAATTCGCCGTCCGGTCCAAGCAGCGCATCGCCCTCGTGCCAGGTGCGCGACGCATTCTCGTAGGGATCGAGTGAAACGATGAGCACCTCGAACGTCTCTCCGGGCGCCACCGACGAGGGCGCGATAACCTTCAGGCGCGCCTCCTCCTGCGGCCGGGTGACGATCTCAGGCATCGGCTCGATCCGGTCGCCGCCCACCGCCACGTGCACGATCTCCGCCTCCGCTCGGCGTGAAGCGAGGGTATTGCGCCAGTCCACCACGATCCGCCGCCCGGCCGGTACAGGCGCGGCCTGCACGGTTGCGAGGATGCGCCGACCGTGCCGCGTCATATCCGCGCCCGTGTCGAAATCGCGCTCTTCCACATGAATGTCGAACTCGGCAGCCTCGCCGGGCGCGTAAATCTGAAGGTACTCGGCCTGCGAGGGATCTTCGGTCTGGTACTGCTTCGTGAAGCTGGCGCAACCGTCCATGGTCCACGATTGCGGGAACTGCACCTCGATCTCGGTGCCGGGCGCAAGCTCCCGGTCCGGGACGATCTCCACCCGGACATCGCACTCTTCGAGCACCGTGAATCTATCAGGAACGACTCGCGCGGTCGCCATTGAAAAGCTCCTCTGTCATCCGGTCTTCATCGCTGTCTTGAATGTCCAGTATTGCCACTTCGCGTGTCGGCGAATCGGCGAAAAGTCCAGTTCCGACTTGTCCTCCTGATACTGGATGTATCCGAGAGGCCATCCGTCGTTCTCGATTGAGTCATAGTGGCCCTCTGCATACTCCGCGGGCAGGTTCTGCGCTGCCGGCACCCGCACCTCGGAGGCCCCCCGCTCGCGAATCATCTGCGCCATTGCGGCCAGAAATGCCCCCGGTCCTGCCTGTCCGCCACCGAGCGGAATTCGAGCAGGGACGCGGGAGTGGTCCCGAATGTAAAGCTCCGCCC
>CAZAHB010000077.1:0-22562 GCA_964484945.1 uncultured Armatimonadia bacterium
CGGGGGAAACGGACTGCGCGGAAAACACAAGCCGGTTGTTCAACAGTCAGATCATTGCGATTCTGGCGGCGATTCTGTTCCCGGTCTTCGCCAGAGCGCGGGAGAAAGCACGACAGGCCTCCTGCTCGAGCAACGTCAAGGAAATCACCCTGGGCTTCATCATGTACCGCTCGGACTACGACGGTCTCGGGATGCAACGCGACATCTCGCATATCGACCCGGGCGACCGCCGATTGGCCTGGATGGATCACGTCCAGCCCTATGTGAAGAACAAGCAGATCTTCCTCTGCCCCTCGATGGAGTCGCCGCACAGCCCGTGGGACACCGAAGTCCCCACCGATTACGCCTACAACTTCTGCCGGGTACGCAACACCAAAGAAGCGGGGATCCACCATCCAAGCGAGTACGGAATCTTCTTCGACTGGCCGGTCTCGTGTATCAAGGACAACCCAAATGGCTGCAGTGGCTGTCCGCTCGACCACGGATGGCGCGAAAGCCGCACACCTCCGCACAACGAGGGCATCAACGTGGGTTACTACGACGGTCACGTCAAGTGGCACAAGGCAGCGTGGATACAGGACCGGTTCCGGCAGCGCATCCTGCCCATGTATAACCAGTAGGCTCGACAGAGCTGTTGTCGGCTGGTCGGCAGGGCAGCGGGATATCGCAAGCCGTGGCCTCCAACAAACGGACGGGCGGCAGCCCCGCTTCCGTTGCGAGAACGAAGCAGGTGCGAAGAGATCCGCGGAAGACCCACTCTTCGCACCTGTTGTCGCGCGGATGGTTCCATGCGTATCCGGAGAATGACACGCCACCTGCGAGTCTCACTGTCGCGGAGAGGAGAGATTGATCATGAAGCCAACAATGCGCGGCTTTACGCTCATCGAACTGCTCGTCGTCATCGCGATCATTGCCATCCTGGCTGCGATCCTGTTCCCGGTTTTCGCCCGGGCACGGGAGAAGGCCCGCCAGGCCAACTGCGTCAGTAACATGAAGCAGCTCTCACTGGGCGTTACGATGTACGCCACCGACTATGATGAGCTGCTGCCCTATGAGAATCTCGACTACAATCATGACGGCGACCAGAATGCCGGGGACGGGACATGGCGTGCGATGATCTTCCCCTACGTCAAGAACGCACAGCTTTACATCTGCCCCAGCCACCGGCCCAGCGGCAACGTGTTCGATGGCGGCTACGACGATTACGGGGAGAATGCCAGCTATGGCATCAACAGTGTCCACGAGGGTGGCACCTCCCCGCCGACTCCGCCTCACGGGAGGTCACTTGCGCAGATCGACGATTCGGCAAGCGTCATCTTCCTGATGGAAAGCAACGGAGGCCACGAGATCGACCATGACAATGATGCCCCCGGCTGGGTGCCCGGAGGGGAATGGGCCACCCGCCACAACGGCGGCTCCAGCTACGGATTCGTTGACGGTCACGCCAAGTGGCTGAAGGCCAACGCCCCCTGCCCCACCTCCGGAGACTGCCTGTTCAGCATCGAGAAGGAATACTGATACTGCTGACTGGCGCTGGAAATCAAAACGGCCGCCATCCAACCAGATGGCGGGCGCCTGCGTTTTGGTGTCCGGCCTCCGGTGCGGTGCGCTCAGATCACCCAGGAGGAGACCATGTCGTCGCGGCTGGGCACCTCGACCTGCAAGAAGCCGATCTCCGGCCAGCGCTCGATGACCTCTCCATCCCGCCCGAGCACCACAGCAAGTCGCAACGTCCCACCCAGTTCCACATCCAGCCGTCTGAGAGGCACCCGCGCCTCGAAGATGCGATCGACCTCGCACTCGGCGTCCTCGCAGAGGGTCCCGTTGATCTGCAGAGGGCTGTCGCCATTGGCACCGGTCACGCTGATAGTGTGCTCGACCTCCCCGTCGAAAAGCACCTCCATCCGGCAGTCGCGCAGGCTCTCGACGGCCGGGCGTTCGGTGTCCAGGCGGAGCCACAGGTTCTGCTCGTCAAAGCCGAAGTGGATCTCCTGCACCACGTATTGGCTGCGCTGCATGGCTGATGCGAGGCCGGAGGTGCGCATCAGCGCCGCGGCCTGCCACTCGAAATAGCTGGTGATGCGCCCATCAATGTTGGCCGTCATCGGCCCCTCGGCCTCGCGGGTGAGGCGCGATATCTTCTCCGCGTAGATCGGCTCCTCGACCGCCTCGGGCGGCTCCTCGCCCAGTACCTCGTACACCTGCGCGCAGTGCGACCGGAAGAGCGCGTCGAAGATATCCGCGTCGAGCGTGTGCTGGTTCTCGGAGTACCACCAGAACCAGTCGCTGCCCTCGGCGATCATCAGGTGCTCGCGAGCCGCATCGAGGTCGTCGCCGTCCTGATCATGCCGCTTCGTCGCCTCCAGCGCATCCGTCAGCAGATCCCATGCGCGGCGGTGCTCTTTGCCGCCGATCCATGTGCGGTACGAGTGGTTGATCCACGATCCGGGGAAGACCGCATCAAGCTCGCGGTCGGGCGGGTAGTCATCCAGGTGCTGCGAGACGGTGACGGTCTTAAGCTCATCATCGGCCTCGACGCCGGCATAAAGCTCGCGCAGAAACGCCTCACCGGCGTCGGGGTACCAGCCCCAGGGGTTCTCGCCATCGAGGATGACGCTCACCAGTGGCGGGGAATCGGCGCTGTCGGCGTCGCGGGCGGACTTCTTGAGCCGGTCCACAAAGTCCTCAGCGGCGTCCGCGGCGTCCCAGTCGCGGTAGACGAAGCCTATCAGATCCGACAGGCGATGGTCGCGGAAGATCATGGCCACGCGGCCGTCCGCGGCCAGCCAGGGGCGATAGCGGTCACTCGGCTCCGGTCGGCCGTCGATGCCGAGGCTCGCGGCAAGGACCTGCTCGTCGGAGGCGGCCCAGCCGACCCCCTCTTCGGCCATGATCCGCAGGGCCTCATCGCTCACTGCGCCCTCTGAGGGCCAGATGCCCAGCGGCTGTCGGCCGAACACGTCCTCGTGGCGCTGCAGGCCCTGCTGAAGCTGTCGCCTCGCCTCCTCGGGCTCGCGCCACCGCCGCTCGGGAAGTTGTGAGGATGCGATACGCTTTTCGGCGTCATCCATATTCGCCAGCAGAGGCAGTATCGGGTGATAGCGCGGCGAACAGACAAGTTCCGCGCGCCCCTCCTCGCGGGCCGCCTGGTACTGGCCGATAACCTGTTCGACGGTGCGATCCATCTCCTCCAGCAGCGCGTGTTTATCGTCATCGGTGAAATCGCGGTCCTTCTCGCGCAGTTCGAGGACACGATCACTGGTATTGTCCAGGCCGAATCCGCACCAGGCGAGGTTGAAGTGGACCTGCAGGTCGAGGTATTCGTCCTCGGTGAAGTTCCTGCACGCTCGATCGATGCTCTCAGGCTTGCGGTCAACGCCCCTCTTGTGGGATAATTCGCCGTACCTGGCACTGGCCGCCATGGCGCCACCGGGGTTGCTGCCGCACATGTGTCGCAACAGGTAGCGCTGATCGTCGAGACTCAGCTCCTCGGGATGGCGACGGGAAAGCTCCCACGCCCGATCGACGATCTGTCCCTCGGCATAGCCCTGGAGCTGCTCCACCAGTGACGGTACCAGGTTGAATGTAACACGCGTATCGTCGAAGCGGCGAAGCAGCCACGGCATGTCGAAGTAGGAGCTGCACGCGTGCAGCCTCACGAATGGCAGCGCGGCGCGGCCGGCCCCCGGCCAGAGGTACCAGGGCTGGTGCATGTGCCAGACGAACGCGACGTGAATGCGGCCCATCTCGGTCGATCATCTCCCGAAGCGGGCTTTGTGCCCGCAATGCTGTCGATAAATGGAGCCTGTGCTATGAATTCGCCGCCCGGAGCGTTCTGCCTTGTCCTTCACACCCATCTGCCCTATGTGCTGGGCCATTCCACGTGGCCCCATGGCACGAGCATGCTCTATGAGGCCACGGCTGAGTGCTATCTCCCCCTCCTGCGCAGCTTCCGCAGGCTTGTCTATGACGGCATCTTCCCACATGTTACCATCGGCCTGACGCCGATCGTGGTTGAACAGCTTGCCGACGATCGGTTCAAGGAATGGTTCCCGCACTACCTGCAGGATCGCATCGACGTGGCAGAGGCCAACCGAGGCGAGTTCAGCTTCCGCGGCGATCTGCATCTCGCCTGGCTGGCCGAGCGCTGGATTCAGCGATACACTGAGCTTCAACGAGTATACCACGAGGAACTCGATCGCGACATCGTGGGCGCCTTCCGCGATCTGCAGGATCAGGGCGCGATCGAGATCATGTGCTCGGGCGCCACACACGGGTACTTCCCGCTCCTGCACGAGGACGCCTCCATCCAGGCGCAGATCCGCCAGGGCGTCACCACACACCTGCGCCACTTCGGACGCCACCCGCGCGGGTTCTGGCTGCCGGAGTGCGCCTACCGCCCGCGCACCCGGTGGGCGCCTCCCGCCGTGGCCGAGGCGTCCGACGGCGAGACCTGGCCGCGGAAGGGCGTCGAGGAGCTTCTCGGCGCGAACGGTCTCGACTACTTCATCATCGACAGCCATCTGCTCCAGGCGGGCGGCGATCCGCTCCCCGTGGACATAAGTTATGACGAGACGATGGGCAAGTTGTGGGGTGGCATCCGCCGCCGCGGCGATGAGCGGCCGAGGCCGGGCTGGGAGAAGACCACCCACTGGGGCTACTTCGTCGGCTCGCACTTCGAGGACCATCCGCCGGTTGCGTGCCTGGTGCGCAACCCGGGTGTCTCTCATCAGGTCTGGAGCGCCGACCACGGCTATCCCGGCGACGGCTGGTATCTTGAGTTTCACAAGAAGCACGAGCCCGGCGACCACCGCTACTGGCGCATCACAGATGACAAAAACGACCTCTCCACCAAGGACCATTACTCCCCCGAGATGGCGGCCGAGCGGGTGGAACAGCAGGCGGGGCACTTCGTCTCGATGGTCCATGACATCCTCCAAACGCAGCCGCGCCCACATGGCCGCCGGCCGATGATCTGCGCACCGTTCGATGCCGAATTGTTCGGCCACTGGTGGCACGAGGGCCCGATGTGGCTGGAGCAGGTCATCCGGTGGATGCACGATGACTATCGCGTCAACACGATGACCGGGCGGGAGTACCTCGATGACACGCCGCCCGCCACGGCCATCACACTGCCGGAGGGCTCATGGGGCGCCGGCGGCGGGCACTACATCTGGCTCAACGACGACACGGCGTGGGCATGGCGGCGGATCTACAAGGCCGAGCAGCGGATGCAGTATCTCGCACAGACCTATGGCGGGCGCGAGGATGAGCAGTTGCAGACGCTGCTGAAGCAGGCGGCGCGGGAATTGCTGCTTCTGCAGGCGTCCGACTGGCAGTTCCTGATCTCCACTCACGGGGCGCCGGATTACGCGTCCCATCGGCTGGTCGCGCATCATTCCGACTTCAACCGCGTCGCGGATATGGCCGACCGCTGGGCGCAGCAGGAGGACATTCCCGAGGAAGATTGGGCATGGTTCGGCGATCTGTGCAACCGCGACCGGCCATTCCCGGATGTGAAGCCGGAGTGGTTTGCGGGGATATGATGGCTGGTGACCGACTGACCGACAGGCGAAACTCGATCAGCAAAGACGCGACAGTTCGAACCAGGAGGGCATGACGTGTCCGAACTACGCAAGGACCCGGTGGTCGATCGCTGGGTCATCATCGCAGCCGAACGAGGTCGCAGACCGACCGATTACGAGACACCTGAACCAACCCCCGGCGGTCCGGGGTGCCCGCTGTGTGAAGGCAACGAGCGCATGACGCCACCAGAGATCTGGGCGCTGCGGCCCGGTGGCTCGCCCGCTGACGGCCCCGGATGGCAGGTGCGGGTCGTGCCGAACAAGTACCCCGCGTTGCGGGTGGAGGGCGATCCTGAGCGCGCAGGCCTGGGGATGTTCGACATGATGGACGGCGTCGGCGCTCACGAGGTCGTCATCGAAAGCCCGGATCACTCCTGGCGGATGGCAGACGGCCCGCCCGAGGCCATCCAGCGGGTCCTGCTGGCCTGTCAGCTTCGCCTCTCGGACCTCTACCGCGACAGCCGCCTGCGCTACTGCGTGATGTTCCGCAATCACGGGGCTGAAGCCGGGGCAACGATCAGCCACCCCCACTCTCAGATCATGGCGATACCCGTGGTGCCAGGGCGCGTAAAGGGGAAGCTGAGAGCGGCGCTGGAATACTACCGCCGCAAGGAGCGCTGTATCTTCTGCGATGTGATCGCACAGGAGCTGTCGCAGGAGGAGCGCATCATCGTCACCAACGACTGTTTCGTGGCGCTGGCGCCATTCGCCTCACGCTTTCCGTTTGAGATGGCGATCTACCCGCGCAAGCACGCGCACGATTTCACCGCGATGGACGAGGAGGATCGGCGGGCGCTGGCGGAGGTGCTCCAGACCTGCCTGGCTCACCTTCGACCGGCCCTGGGGGCTCCGGCCTATAACTTCATCATCAACGTGGCTCCCAACCCGGCCGCAAGACCCGGGAAGCCGAACTACTGGAGCACACTGCATCTCGACTATCACTGGCATATCGAAATCCTGCCGAGGGTAACAAGCGTGGCGGGCTTCGAGTGGGGAACGGGCTTTTACATCAACCCGGTCGCCCCCGAGGACGCGGCCCGCTTTCTGCGGGAAGCAATGCAGCGTTCGGAGGTGAGCGCAGGTGAGTGAGTCGGAGGCCTGGAGCCTGGCATCCTGCCCCTGCCCGATTTTCGAGCACGTCCCCGTCGCGATGCTGATCGCCGACCGGGAGTTGAACGTGATCGAGGGCAACGATGCCTTCTGGCGCAGTGTCTGCGGCTGCTCCCCCGTTCCGGAGGGGACGCCGCTTCGCGATGCACTACCCGGTGAGCTGTGGGGCGGCGTCGAGAAGGCGCTCGGCCAGGTGGTAGAAAACGAGCGCCCGGTGGAAGTCCCCGGCCTGCGCCTGTACTCCTCGAGCCAGCCCCAGCGGGTGGTGGATCTACGGGTAAGCCTCGCCTCATCGGGGAATCGGAAGGTCGTCATCATCGCGGCCAACACCGTCCCGGACACCGGGAGGCGGCTGGCTGAACTAACGCTGCTGAATGACATGGTACGCGTATTGCGCCAGGAGACACAGCTTGACCGGGTCCTGTTCGCAATACTCACCTGCGCCACCGCGGGCACCGGCGGGATCGGCTTCAATCGCGCCTGGTTGTTCGTGGTTGACTCCAGCGGCGAGTGGCTCGAGGGGCGAATGGCACTGGGGCCGGCCTCGGAGGAGGAGGCCCACGAGATCTGGTCGCGCGTGGCGGCTGAGCCGCACACTCTGGATGATTTCACCGCTGCCTACGACCGCTGGGCCGCCCGCGAATCCCAACCGCTCCAGAAGACCGTGCGCGACATGCGGTTCTCAATGACCGAAGAGGCCGATCTGCTCCCGGCCTGCACCGCGGTGAAGCGCCGGGCGGTCCGTGTCACCGATGCCGCTGACGACGATCGCGTGACCGACGACTTACGGGAAACCCTTGATGTGGACGAGTTCGTGGTTGTGCCAATGGTGGTCTCCGACCAGCCTCGCGGAGTGCTGATGGCCGACAACCGCTACTCGGAGGACGCCATCTCCGACGCGGATGTACGACTGCTGACGCTTTTCGCCCAGCACGCCGGAATGGCCCTCGAGTCCGCGCTGGCTCTGGAGGAAATCCGCAAGGGACGCCGGGAGCTTGAGGAGGCCTACACCAGCCTGCAGAAGACCCAGGGTGAGCTTGTGCGGGCCGAAAAGGTAGCGGCTATCGGCGAGATGGCGGCGCGTGTCGCTCACGACCTGCGCAATCCGCTTGTGACGATCGGTGGCTGGGCCCGCGATCTGCAGGAGGATCCGAACGACAGCGAGATCGTCGAGCATGCCGCGGGTATCATCGCCGAGGAAGCCGAGCGCCTGGAGGATCAACTGGCAGTCCTCATCGAGCCACTGGCTCAGCGAGAACTGCATCTCCGACCGGTCGATCTCAACAGCGTGATCGTGGACCGCGCGATGACATGCGAGGCGGAACTGCGCAGTCGCGGCATCGAACTGAGCACAAATCTGGCCGACGACCTGCCGGACATTCGCGCCGATATCGCGCAGCTTCGACGCTGCGTGCAGAATCTGATCGACAACGCCGCGGATGCGATGCCCGATGGTGGGGCCATTGAGGTTTCAACCTGGCAGGATGCGGAAAATATCTGGTTGCATATCGAGGACACGGGGGTGGGGATGTCGAAGGAAACAAGTGAGCGTATCTTCGACGCGTTCTACACGACGAAACATTACGGAAGTGGGATTGGGCTGGCCGTCGTCTGGGACACCATCCGCCTGCACGGCTTCGATATCGACGTCGAAAGCTCGCCGGAGGAAGGCACGGCCTTCACCATTCAGATTCCGAAGATGCATACGATACAGGACAGCGGGGAGGACGCGTCCGATTAGCAGCGGCGACGGATGTGGGGTCCAACGGTGCTACCCGCGGCCGCCGGGTATCGGAGGCGAGGGCGATGGTGAGTGGAGAGCAACAGCTACCCGACGATGAGGTGAATGCTCGCGTCCTGTTCGTGGACGACGATCCCCATCAACGCGAGATGTATCAGCGCCGGCTTGAGCGGAAGGGCTTCGAGGTTGAGCTGGCTGAGAGCGCCGATGCGGCGGTGAATTGTGTTCAGGAGCGGTCTCCGGAGATCATCGTGCTCGACATCGCGATGCCCGGTCGTGACGGGCTCAGCGCCCTGCAGGAGTTCCTCGACATCGACCCGTCAGTGCCGGTGATCATCCACACCGCATACCCGGGCTACGCCGAGAACTTCCTTTCGTGGGCCGCCGATGCGTATATCGAGAAGAGCACCGATATCGACCCACTCGTCACCGCCATCACCAGCGCCCTTGGCCAGACGCGACACTGACGCTCAGCGACGCGTAAGCGTCCGATGCCCGGCCATTCAACGCACGTACACACGATCCCGATACGGGCAACAGTTACGCATGGCAGCTACTCAGCGCGGGAGGCCATCAGAACTTGGCGATCAGCAGAGACAACGCAGGCCAGATCCTCACCGTACTTCTCGCCGGGGGGCAGGGCCAGCGCCTCCGGCCGCTCACCGAGCGTCGCGCAAAACCCGCCGTGCCGTTCGGTGCAGTCTACCGCATCATCGATTTCACCCTCTCCAACTGCGTCAACTCGTTTTTCCGCCGTATCTACGTGCTCACGCAGTACGAGTCGGTTACTCTCAACCGGCACCTTCGCGATACGTGGAACGTGCTCAGCCCTGAACTGGGCGAGTTCGTCGATATCGTACCACCCCAGCAGCGCCTCCCCAGCCGATGGTACACCGGGACTGCCGACGCGGTCTTCCAGAATCTTTACCTGCTGCAGCAGGAGCGTCCCGAGTGGGTGCTGATCGTCGGCGGTGACCACGTGTACAAGATGGACTATGCGCTGCTTCTCGAAGAGCACATCAAGCGGGGAGCCGAAGCCTCAATCGTGTGCATCGATGTGGACAAAGAGGCCGCAAAGGGCTTCGGGATCATGTCCACCGATGAGAGCAGTCAGATCATGGAGTTCAACGAGAAGCCCGACGACCCAACGCCGATGCCCGGCTCCACCGACCGCTGCCTCGCTTCGATGGGCATCTACCTGTTCAACACCGAAGTGCTTGTGCGGGCCCTGGTCCGTGACGCCAAGGATCCGGAGAGTTCCAAGGACTTCGGCCACGACGTGATCCCGCGGCTGATCAAGGAGCGCGACGTCTACGCGTACAACATCAAGTCCGATGAGCAGCCCGGTGGCGGCTACTGGCGCGATGTGGGGACGCTCGACAGCTACTGGGAAGCCAACATGGACCTGATCGCTCGCCACCCGGAGTTCGACCTCTACGGCGCTGACTGGCCTATCCGCTCCGGTACCGGTCATCGACCGCCCGCGAAGATATGCGTCTCCACCGAGGGCACGATGGGGCGCTTCGAGCAGTCGCTGCTGGCCCCCGGTGTCGTGGTCTCCGGCGGACGAGTGCAGCGATCGGTCATCGGCCCGAGAGTCGAGGTCCACAATGAGAGCGAGATCGATGAGTGCGTGATCATGGGCGGATGCCGGATCGGCAAGCGCGTGCGCCTTCGCCGCGCGGTGATCGAGGAGAGCACCGTTCTGCCCGACGGCATCGAGATCGGCTACGATCTCGAGCATGACCGCGAGCGATTCACCGTCACCGACAACGGCGTCGTTGTGATACCCAGCCGCGCGCCACTCCAGTAGCAGCGGGTGTCTTCGATGAAGATCCTCTTTGTCTCCAACGAGGTCGCACCGTTCGCCAAGGTCGGTGGACTGGCGGATGTGGCGGGCAGCCTTCCCGAGGGCATCGCGGAGCTTGGGGTGGACGTCCGGCTGGTGATGCCCCTCCACCGGAGTTGCCCGAGCATCGAGCAGTGCGCGGTGAAGCTGCCGGCCCTGAGCGTGCAGACGCCCTACCGCAGTGTTACCGCCACCGTCCTGCACAGCACATTGCCCGGAACCGATGTGCCGATCTACTTCATCAAGTACGACCCGTACTTCGAGAGGCCGGAAGTCTACGGTCCCGATGGCACAGACTACCCCGACTCCCCGCAGCGATACGCGTTCTTTGCGCGCGCCGCACTGGCGCTGGATCACGCGCTGGGTTTCGGCGCGGATGTCATCCACGCCAATGACTGGCCCACCGGCCTGCTGCCTGCATTCGAGCGGCTGAATCCGCTCGGGCGTCCCACCGTCTTCACCATCCATAACCTCGGATACCAGGGAAGCTTCCCGCTCTCGGTCGCCACGGACATCGACATTGACCCGGATTCACCGGCGATGCCGCTCCTCCAGTTCGGCGATAAGATCAACTACATGGCCGCGGCGATCCGCTGCGCGACGGTCGTCAACACCGTCAGCGAGCGCTATGCCTCGGAGATCCAGACTCCCGGTTTCGGGCACGGCCTCGATGGACTGTTGCGCGAGCGGGCGGAGGACCTGCACGGTATCCTGAACGGCATCGACGGCGATGAGTGGGATCCGGGCAATCCTGACGGCATTCCGGCCACGTTTTCGAGCAATGATCTCGATGGGAAGGCCCGGTGCAAGGCGACGTTGCAAAAGATGGTGGGGCTGGAAGTCGATCCCGATATCCCGCTTGCGGTGTCTGTCAGCAGGCTGGCCCACCAGAAGGGCCTCGACGTGCTCGCGGATGTGCTTCCGCGGACCGTGGCCCATCCGATGCAGTTCGCGCTGCTGGGCACCGGAGACCCGCATCTCGAGCGCCTCTACCGCGCGATGGCCCAGGCCAACCCGGGCCGGATCGCTGCCACGATCGACTACGACGAAGACCTCGCGCGCCTGTACTACGCAGCCGCGGATCTTTTCATCATGCCCTCCCGCTACGAACCGTGCGGTCTGGGCCAGATGATCGCGATGACGTACGGTGCGGTCCCGGTGGTTCACGCCACCGGTGGTCTGGCCGACACGGTGTCCGAGGCCGCCGACAACCAGACCGGGTTCATCTGCCACTACCTCTCCCCCGAAGACCTCCTCAGCGCCATCAAGCGCGCGACAAACACATGGCATGACCATCCTGACCGCTGGCGCACAATCGTCCGGCGCGTCATGCGGCGCGAATTCTCCTGGGGCGAATCGGCACGCGAATACGTCGCGCTGTACGAGAATGCGCTGCGTACCGACGAGAGTGCGTGAAGGGCGTCACACACCGGCGGATGCCGCGGCCGGAGTGCCTCCAGAACGGAGATCCGGGCACCCCACGATAACCGCAGTCAGTCGGGTGCGTGTCGCCGGCGTGCGAGTGGCGAACGATTCCGCGCCGCGCTGTCAGGGCATAATCCGCGCGCTGGCCCACGTTGCGTGGTCACAACTGATGCCGTCCCCGGCATCGGTGGCTATGAGACGCAACCGCCGGGCCCCGGAGATGTCCACGTCCACGGTCTGCGGCTCATCGCCGAGGCGCATGACATCGCTTTCGAAGACGCGCTGCCAGTCCCCCCGGCGATGGACCTCAACGAGAAAGCGGGCCGACCCTTTTTCATGTTCATGCATGGAGTCGTCGATGCCGATGGTAGCCTGGAATCTGGACGCGCGGGCGAGTTCGCCATCGAGTGCATAGGTGACCATCGCGCGGCCGCCGGTATCGGTTTCCGCGGGATGGAGGAGTATCCCCCTGTCGAACTGCTGACCCTTGAGGCTGATCGGCTCTCCGCGGTAATTGGCATCTTTGCTCCAGCAGGGCATATAGGCTTCCAGATCCTGCTCGGGGAGATCACTGAGATAGATGCCGTCGGCGTCCAGCGCGATCTTCTCGAATTGGGCGGTCACCGGGTGCGAGCGCGTCTGCCGGGCGCCGTCGGAGACGAAGGCGGCCGCGCGCACAGTGGCGGTATTCTCGAGCACGATCGGCTCGGAATATGCGGCTGAATCCGCGTCGGGTTCACTCCCGTCGAGAGTGTAGCGGATGACGCAGTTGGGACCGCGAGGGGAAGGGGCGGGCCGGATGCGCACGCGCTGTTGTGTCAGGAACCTGCCCTGGTCGGGCACGATGGCGGGGGCGTTGGCGTGCAGCGACACGCGCCGGCGGTGCTCATCCGCGACAAGCCCGATGTCGTCGAATGGGATGGGCTCGAAGTCAATCCGGGCGGCGGCCGGGACGCGGTCGAGGGAGAAGTCACCGGATGCGAGGATGTCCCATCGCGGGTTGCCGTCGATGATGACATTGCCGCGTTGCTCGAAGACCCTGGCGACGGTACTGTCGCCGTTTTCCCAGATGCCGGGTTCCTCAACGCCGGGCAATGATCCATTGAACACAGTATCGTCTGCTATGAGATTACCTTCGATTTGTACGTGCTCGAGGGTTGCCTTTGGGTGGAGCCTGGCGAAGAGCTTCCCGTCGCTGACATTGTTTCGGACGACGTTGTCTTTCGGGAAGGCGCGCTCGACCCACTGGTCTGGTCCGAGGGCGAAGTCCTCGGCAAGCTGGCGGAGAGCCGGATAGCGGTCGCTGAACGGCGGCTGATCGTAGTTGACCTCGCGGATTCTCTCCACCATTCGCCAGTCCCCGTCCGGGAGAAACTTCTGGCGGTCCGTCCAGACGTTGAAGCCGATGGCCTGCTGGTGAGCGAGGAACAGGTTGTTTTCGATGCGCATTCCGCGGCCGCTGTTGGTGAAGAAGCCGATATTGATATCGTAGAAGATGTTGCCGTGAAGGTGGATGCCTCCGCATGGCAGGTCGGGATAGATAATCCGGCAGCCAAGCCGCCCGGGCCCGTGGATGTCGTGGAAGTAGTTGTAGCGCACCTCATGGCCCATGGAAGCCCAGTCCATGGCAGTGTAGAGCACCCCGACGTCACCGGTCTCTTCGGCGATGCGCGTGAACTCGCAATACTCGACGATATGGTCATTGCCGCCGTAGCCGATGGCCTGGTGGGGCAGGTCGTGGACGTAGCAGTGAGAGATGCGGTTGCCGACTCCGTGGAGCTTGAATGCCCCATTGTAGGTGCGATGGATGCGTCCGGCGTGATGGATATCGCAGTTTTCGGCGTAATTGCCGGCCGGCGTGAGCGTTTCGCGGTCGCCTCCTCTGATGGTGACACCCGTGCCGGCGACCTGGTAAAGATCACTGCTGCGGATGCAATTGTCGCTGCCGGTGATCGTGACGGCAGGGTTGCCAACGATAGATCGAATCGTGCAGCCGGCGATCTGATTGCCGGTGCCACCGTTGATCTCAACGGCCCTGCCGAGGGTGGACTCAAGGGTCAAATTCTGGATGTGCAGATGGCTGGTCCCGTCAAGGCGGATCATTGTGTCCTTAAGCTGCGGGAAGAAGACTTCAGCCTCTTGCAGGGGCGCTGGCGGCCACAGATAGAGCATTCCGGTGTCGCGATCCAGGTACCACTCTCCGGGTGCATCCAGCTCTTCGAGCACATTGAGGAAGTAGAATCGCTGGCCGCGAAGATAGCCGTAATGGTGATACGGTGGTTTGGGCCACACGACCCCGGCCTCGGCATCGAGCTTCTCCACCAGGTGATACTCATCTCTCCAGTCATGGACCCAGTAGCCGTGCACCCACAGGTCTTCGGTGTCGGTCCATTGCCGGGGGCGCTGGGAATCGTAGGCGAACCGCCCCCAGTGTGTGCCCCGTGATGTTTCGTGCTTCTCTCCTCCTTCCGGGATGGAGGAGATGGTCAGCCAATCGCCTTCATTGGGATATCGGGCGAGTGGGAGGAATTGCGAGTTGAAGACAAGCTGAGCCATGGGCCCTTTGCCTTTGGGGGTGGGGTTGCCAAAGTCAGTTACGCCGAGCTTCTTGAGGTCAATCTGAACGACGTTATCGCGGGCCCGGTCGGTGAGGTGCTCTCGGGGCGGTCCAGTCACCGGCTCAAATCCGCTCAGTCGCACCCCTCCGGAAATGGAGGCCTCGCGGGAGTCGGCCCCGCGCCAGATAACCGGTGCATCCGCGCTGCCCGAATCATCGGCGCCGAACTGGAGCGTTTCAGTCATTCGCCAGTCTCCGGGGTGGATCAGTACGGTGATGCCCTCTTTTGCGAGGTCCGGCTCCTGCAGACGCGCCCGGACGGCATCACGAGCAGCTTCGAGCGTCCGCAGTGGCTGCTCTGCCGTCCCCGGAGCGGCATCACTGCCTTCGGTGGCCACATGAATAGTCGCGGCCGTGAGGGGGCCACAGAACAGGAGCGTCGCCAACACCATCACCGCGGGCAGCCATGATGTCGCCATCTCTTTCATCGCAATTCCTCCCGGACAGTGATGGAACGCCTGAATGAAGAAGGGCCGACACGTCCCCGGTGCGAGCACGCAACCGCTCTCGATGGCGTGCGGCGCTTCGCCGGCGACGTGCCATAGCAGCATATGCAGTATTGTTGACCGCGGTCGATAATCCTCCCTTGTCGGTTCCGTGCGCTTGGGGGAGGTGAATACGAGGGAGCGCCAGCGACCGCCTCCGCCGATCGGCACGTCCTGTTCATCCTGACTGACACATTGCCACCGGACCCATCAACCCCGCCGCGATCCCCGCTGCCCAGTTGCGGTTCGCGGGCGAGTTCGTGACCTCGATGGTAAGCTCGTGCTCGCCTGCCCCAGGCTCAAGTTCGCAGGCAAATGGCGGCCATGCGAGTACCGCTCGCTCTTCGCCATCGATGCTCACCGCAGCCACACCCTCGACGCGCCCGAGGTCCAGCGCAAAGCGCCGGTCCTCCTCCATGCTCAGCGTCCGACGATAGACCGCGCCCCCGGAGAACGTCGGCCTGCCCAGCGACGCCCAGTCCTGCAGCGCGTCGATCTGCATCACGCCACCATCTCCGCTCAGGAAGGGCAGCGAGCGGTGCGCGTAGCGGAACTCGACGGCAAAGTCTCCGTAGAGATAGAGTGGCTCGCGCAGGCCGCGCTCGGGGCCGGCGGTCTCCACGGTGATGACATTCCGCGTCGGCGTCGAACCGCCGCGCAGCATCTCCCCCACGTCCGCCACGCGGTTCATGCAGTCGTACACGCGCTCCTCGCGCCACCCGCTGACCTCCTGCCCGTTCACACGCACTCTCCACTCCCCGCCGATGGCCGACGCATCCATCACAAGCCGCGCGTCCGGGACCGGATTGGTCACCATGACGCGACAGTAGTAACGAAGCGGCTCCTCGGCATCATCCGGAAACGCGCCCTCCCGGTCGAGCAGGTCCACGGTCGGCAGTCCTCCCAATGACGTCGGTTCCTCCGCCTCGCCCGGTCCGACATGCCACAAGCTCAGCGGCACGTGATTCGGCTCGAAGTCCACCGTCCATCCGCGGCTGAGGTCCGCGACGGTCTGCCCCGCTTCGATCGGTTCCGGCGCGATCTTTCCGTCGGTCATCATCACACTCCCGCGTGGCGGTATGCGGAGGGCGATGTCGTCGATCTCGCCCTCGAATCCCTGCTCCGCGCGGTTCAGCGCGAAGGTGCGCGACTCTCCGGCGACCTCGCGCTGGAGCACGAAAACATCGCGCGCGCCCTCACCGGTAACCTCGATCCCCGGCAGCGATGCGATCGTGGGTTCATCGAGCGCCTCAACGTGCTCCACGCGCTCGTCGCCCCATTCGCGCTGCGGCTGACCTTCGTCATGCGTCAGCGCCAGCGGCACCTGCCCCACCGCCAGCACGCGCCCGCCCCCCTGCATGAAGCGCAGCAGGGCGTCCGCGGCCTCTTCGTCAATCCAGCGCAGATGCGGGAGGATGATCGTGGAGTATGCCTCGGGCGTGGTCAGCGCCCCGTCATCGCCGACGCTCTCTGCCAGCGTGATCTCGTCGATAAAGTCGAAGTCCCGCTGGTGGCTCAGCAGCGCCTCGACAAGCTCATGCACCGGGCGCTCCAGAGAGACGTCGGAGCGATCGAGGTCGGCAGTGGGCGCTGCGCCGAGGGTCGTGGACGGGTAGAGCACCGCAAGCTCGCACAGATGGCGACCGCCCGTGAGCGCCTCGGCGGTCTCGCGTGCGTGCGCCAGCAGCGTGTCCATATGTCGCCACTGCGTGTGATGGTAGAAGAGCGATGGCGGGGTCTCCCACTTGCGCGGCCCGTCGAGCGAGTAGTCCAGACCGTGCACAGTGAAGTGGTTGACGCCGAGGACCATCTGGTAGTCGAGGATATACTTCAGATCGGCGAGCGAGCAACTGTCGCCGAGGACCGCGAGGCAATCCGTGGAGCACTTTTCACGGCCGAACAGGTGCGCCGCGGAGGACGCGACCTTCACGCCGGTGTGGTAGGCGGCCGCCTCGGGCCAGCCTGCCGCTGCGCCGAGCGGATCGCAGGCGGGGATGTCCATCGCCCGGTAACAACGGATCTCGTTCGGCCAGTAGTAGGCCACAAGCTGCAGCCACTCCTGCCGCGTGAGGTGCCCGCTGAACTGTATCCCGTGCTCGTGGCACCAGTCGGCGATCTGCTCGACGTAGTTCTCGCGCTGCAGCCGGCCCTGGGTCAGGCGGTAATGGTGGCGCACCTGCGGTGAGCGGTCGTCGATATCCACCGCCAGGTGCGGGAGCACGTCAAGGATATCGTAGCCGTGTTCGGCCGCGAACTGCTCCGGGAAGCGCTCAGTCCACGGGAAGACCGGCCCGCCGGGACTGGGCTCATCCGTGAAAGCCGCGCCGATCAACTCGCCCATCTCAGAACCGTACCGCTCAGCGTAGGGCTCGTACGCGATTTCGAGGAATCGCGCTATCCCTTCCGGACGCAGCAGGTCCGGGTGCAGGCGCCCCGCGCCCGTGTCCAGGATGCTCGCTACGATCAGCCAGCGGCCCTGCTCCGGCGGTGTCCACACCAGCGCCCACGCGTTATCGCGCATGGTGGTGCGCCGGTGCGGCGGTCCCACGCGCGAGATCAGCGGTGAGTACGCCCCGTGCTTCACTCGACGCTCGGTCCATCGCTGCCGGCGCGTCCCGACGTACTGCGTGACATCTACGGGGCGGCCGAACTCGCCCTCGCCGCGGACCGGAATCGCGTGGCAGCGGAGCAGGTGGCCGTCGGTGAAGTCCACCTCGAAGGGCCCCTCGCCCTCGGCCTGCTGCACGGCGAAGTTCAGGCCGCGCGCAACGAGGCCCGGGTCGCTCCAGACCACGCGTCCGCCCGCGAGGCCGCTCGGGAAGTAGTCCTCGTCCCAGATGTCCATCCGCATACCGGTCTCGCCGCAGACCTCGGCGATGGCGTCAAGCGCGATCCACCAGTCCTCGGACAGCCACGGCGTGAGCATGCCCTGCCGCGCGTGAGGGTAGACGGCCTCGTAGCCGGCATCCGCAAGCTCGCGCACCTGCCGCCGGATCTCATCCGGGTCGAGGCGGTGATTGAGGAAGTATTGGGCTGTGAGTGTCGTCATGGTAGTCTCCAGTCGGAAGCTGCAAGTCGCAAGTCACAAGCAACGGCCCGCGCTGATTATCGAGAGCATACGCCGCTTCGTGATCCACCTCTCCCCCAACTGGCCCGACCGCCTGCTGCTGCACCAAGCCATCGTGGACGTATGCGCCCAACCACCTTGCGGCTGAGAGCAAACCCCGCAACCACGTCGCAATGACGGATAGAAGGATCCGACCGGGTGCTGAACGTCTTGCCGCTGGAAAGCGGCCTCTGAACGCCAAAGGTTCGCTGTCACCAAAGCGCAACTCACCTCGAACCACCATCCGACGTACTCACCTCAACCCAGCAACGTCAGCAGACCGACAATCCATGTCTCAACACCGGCCACGAAAGACCTTATGGATTATCCGGGCTAACACAATCCGCTTGTTTAGAGGGATCGTACTTCAATGGGCCAGGTCACTCAGGCTTGCCAGGTGCCAATGCCGTCCCACCACCATTGGCTCATGCCAGGATATGGAACAGTGGCCTCGACCCTCGAGTACACTCGGCGCATCAGGTCAATCCCACCGATGTCATTTAGCTCCTGGCCTATCGCCTCAATCTGTTGGCATTGTGGATATTTCTCGAAGGTGGGCCAACCGTTGACCACGCCCCATTCATTGGCCTCAGTGATGAGATCTATGAGTTGAGTGGTCAATTCGGCAACTCTCTTGGCTTCCATTCGTCCCTTCCGCCATTTCTCGAATAGCGAGCACATCCATGCGTAAACGCCCATTGGCAATTACCTCCTTGCGCCCTTCAAACAGCTCTTGATCCCATTTCCAACGAAGTCCTCTCTTTTCGGGAATGACTTGGCCCGCTGCGCCTGGTGCCGTCACGGCCAGAACGCGTATGTCTCCACCCGCGTGATCGCGGAGTACACCGCCCAGATGCTCCCCATCATCACGTCCCCGAGGATCAGGCCGAACGCGATCGCCTGCAGGTGCCGGACCGCCCCGCGCCCTGCGTAGCGTGACGCGATGCTCTTCGCCAGCCACGCCACCAGCATGGGCATCCAGAGGAACATCATGTAGTAGGTGGTCGAGAGCGCGTAGCCCGCCGGGTGGATCGGCCACCAGACCCATATCGACCGCACCGTCTGCAGGCCGAAGTAGAACCCGAAGCCGAAGACGATGGCGATCGTCCGCCCCCAGTCGAAGCCCTGCTCGCGCATCAGCCAGCGCTCAAGCTGCCGCCACGCCTCCTGGCTCGACCACGGCATCCACCGGCTCCAGTCGGCGCCGATGCCGTGCTCGTAGCCGAGGAACAGGTTCCAGAAGTAGCCCAGCGCGGTCGCGACGGGGATCACCGCGATACTCGCCACCAGCAGCCTCCGCCCGGACAGGCCGGTCTTGCCTGACAGGTAGAGCCCTTCGAGCATGTGCGGGTAGGGGATGTTTCGCAGGCCCCGGGTGAACCCGAAGAAGACGGACAGCGACGTCATATTCTGCTTGCCGAGGATGCGCGGCCCGAGGATATTGCCCTGCATCACCGTCGGCCCGAGGCGCTCGATCTCGTGGGTGGGCAGGCCCATCTCCGCCCGGATGCGCCCGACGATCATCGTCATGATGTAGTACTGCACGAAGAACGCGACCGCGACGGCGATCGTCATGCGGATCGACACGCCCAGCATCGTCACCGCCACGAACCCCGCCAGGAAGATCAGGAACGCCGTCTGGTAGCGCATGGGCTCATCCGCGTCGAACTCCGCGTCACCGCCGCCGAGGATCCGCTGCCAGACCTTCTTGAAGTATCCGCGCCCGGCCCACAGCGAGAACCCGAGGATCGCCAGGTATCCACCGAACGATTGCTCCTTCATGAAGGGGAAGCCGCGGATCTCCGTCCAGCCCAGCCACGCTACGAAGACCGCTTCCGCCCGCCACAGAAGGAAGAAAAGCCACATCGACAGCGACAGATCCTGCGGGATGAGCAGCCCCAGGCCGATGCCGAACGGGTAGAGGCACGGGTAGACGCGGCCCATCGCACGCCACGGATGGCCGGTGAGGATCTGCCGCAGGTCCCACGAGGGCTCCTGGTGCATCTTGACGGGTATCTCCGGCAGGCCCGGGTAGAACGCATGCAGACCGTTGAGCAGCGTCACTCCCGCCGCGAGCCCGAATGCAATCCAGAACGAGGGCAGGCGAATGCTGGGGACGGACGGCCGCGAGATCTCAAACGGCACCTGAACTATCGGGAAACTCATCCGCTCCCGCTCGACCCAGCGTTTCCGGAAAATTACCGCCAGGCCCGCCGAACCGCCCCACATAAAGGTGAACAGGAGCGTCCAGCGCCCGACAGGCCCGATCCAGGCCCGCCAGTTGCGCTCATCGAAGATCGAGTGATCTCCCCGCCAGAGCCTCTCCAGCGCGCCCATGTCGTTGACGGTCATCGACGTGGGCACCTGCTCGCCGAAGAGCTTCTCCCAGTTGTTCTGCGGGCTCTTGAAGTAGGCGTAGCCCTGCATGGTGCCCCAGCTTGTCTTCATCGTGTCGAGGCCCATCGGGCAGGTTGCGACGGAGACGAGGATCCACAGCGCGAGAAGCTCCTGCTGCGCCAGCGCGCGGCGGGGGCTGATACGCGCGAAGACGCCGTTGAGGAGCCGCAGGATGACGAAAAGGAAGAGCACATTCCAGAACAGGGCGATGATCGTCGGGTCCTCGATCCCGCGGCGGTGCAGGTCCGCCATGAAGTAGGTATCCAGCGGGATGAGTATTGCCACCAGCAGCAGCACGCGCGCGGTAACGCCGACCCGGCGCGGGTCGGCGGAGGAAAGCTCCTGTGTCCTGTCCTCTTGCAGCGGATTCTGACTCATACGTCCTCCCCGGCAAGTTAGGGACGTACACGCACCGTCACGTCATCGACGTAGAGCGTGGTGTTGTCCGAGTTGGGCGCGAACGCGATGGACTGGATGCGGTTGACCTCGTCTTCGGCAAAGGGAAGGCCCTTAACGGTCTCGCCATCCACCGTCAGATCGAACGTCCCGGCGGCCAGGTCCGCGCGGATGTCAACCTCGTGCCACGCATCGAGCGCCACCGACAGGTCGCCCGCCGGCAGGTGCGTCTCCCGGTAGTACGTGACCTGCCCGTTCGGCTGGATGCGCACGTGAAATGCGCGCCCGCTCCACTTCGCGGGCTTATCGTCCAGCGCGTCGATGTCCACGGGCGACTCGTTGCCCGATGGCACATAGACACGCGCTGCGACCTCCACCACGCCATCGGTGGTATCGGCCGCATCCCGCGGGGAAAGCGCCGCCCACAGCGCACCGCCGGCGCGATGCGACTCCTCCTTGCGGGTGATCTTCACGTACTGGTTATCGCCTGCGGTCCCGCTTCCGGGCGGGTCATCGTTGAGCACCTGCACCCGGGGGAAGGACTGCTCCCGCACGACCCAGCCTGTCGTATACCCGCTCACATTGTCCGGGTCGAGGTCCTCCTCGGTCGGACTCATGCCCGCCTCATACGCGTCGAAGTCATCCTGCACCACGGTGAACGGTTCGCGGTCGGGATTCTTTTCCGGCACCATTCCGAACTGCGTCATGTCCGGGTAGTCCGGCTCCGGCTCATACGGGACGAACTGGTACGAGTAGACATCGGCGTCGCGCAGCACAAAGCGCAGTCGAACCGGCTTCCCCGCCAACTCGCGCACATCGCCGCCCATGTTCTTCCAGCGCACGATGAAGCCCAGGTCGTCGCCGTAGATCTCCGGGCAGTCCGCCAGCGTGTAGCCGGGGATCGGCGTCCCGTCTGCCTGCTGGATCTCAACCTGCACGCTCCCGGCCCCCGAGGTCTCGAAGTTCAGCGCAAGGTTCCCACCCTCGAAGATCAGCGGCTTCGTGACGACCTCCCCGCCGGCCATCGGCGCGGACGCCGAAACGAACCCGTCCACGCGCATGGTATACCTGCGAAACGCGGTGTCCGTCCCCTCCCAGCAGCCCTCGGTGGCGTAAAGCGAGATAACATCCGGCGCGTCCTCGATCGGCGATGCGGTCTGCACCATCTGCCAGAAGATGAAGTTGTCGCCGTAGACCCACGCCTCCCGCTCGCGCGGGCCCGGCCGGATGAACGCCTCCGCCCAGCGGTTGAAGGTAAGCCCGTCGCGGCTCGTCATGAAGAGCGCATCCGTTACCGCGGTCCCGTAGCGCCGCCCGGCCGCTGCCCGCGCCAGGCGCTCGTCGAGCATCGGAAGCTCCAGCACCGGCTGCGACCAGTTGCGATCGGTGTAGCGCATCGGGAAGCCTATCAGGATGTGTGGCGCGCGGTAGTAGGGCTTGATCTGATTGGTGTAGAGATGCTCCGGCTCCGAGTCCACGTACTGCAGCCACTGCGGCTCCGGGAAGTCGAGGATGTCCTCGGAGGTCGCGGTCATGATCGCGCGGACGCCGTTCTTGAAGCCCCGGTGATACTCCCGGTACTTCCCGATGGTGGAATCCCAGAACATCAGGTTCTGCGAGTCGAAGGCCCCTTCGGTCTGACCGGGCGTCGTCCTCAGTAGTCGAAAGTTGCCGCCGTCGCCGGAGGCGAGGACATACATCCCCCGGGGCTTGCTGCCGATAATGGTGATCTTGATCCGCTCATCGGGCGGGCAGTCCGGGTTCGTGTCCAGCCATGTGGCGGTGTGCGCCGGGTCGCCGCCGATCTCGGAGACCGAATCGTGCGTGAGGACGATGTTGTTGTCCGTGGAG
>CAZAHB010000078.1:0-22492 GCA_964484945.1 uncultured Armatimonadia bacterium
CGAGCAGGCCTGCTATCCAAAGGCGCGTCGTTGTCGTCCGGAGGGATGGGGAGCCTTGCGCATCCGTCGCGCTATCCCTAATGTTTGATACGAAGCCGACGCAGGCAGGGGCCTGAGCTTCGGCGCCGAATCCTCAAACTGATCTGGACGCGTCATGGCGTGCGAGGAGGAAGAGATGATGAGTAGCGACGAGACCACGTCCGCGCCCAATCTCTCCGAGGACGAACTGCATCGCATCAACCTCTGGTGGCGGGCCGCGAACTACCTGTCCGTCGGGCAGATCTACCTGATGGACAACCCGCTGCTGGACGGACCGCTCGAGCCTGAACACGTCAAGCCGCGCCTGCTCGGGCATTTCGGCACAGTGCCCGGCCTGACGTTCATCTACGCGCACCTCAACCGCATCATCAAGGCCCGCGATCTCGACATGATCTACATCACCGGCCCCGGGCACGGCGCTCCGGGAATCGTCGCCGCCACGTGGCTGGAGGGCACGTACTCCGAGCTTTACTCCCACGTGTCGCAGGACAGGGAGGGCATGCGCGAGTTGTTCAAGCAGTTCTCCTTCCCCTACGGCATCCCCAGCCACACCGCTCCCGAGACACCCGGTTCGATCCACGAGGGTGGGGAGCTTGGGTACTCGCTGTCACACGCCTACGGAGCGGCGCTGGACAACCCCGACCTGACCGTCGCCTGCGTGGTCGGTGACGGTGAGGCCGAGACCGGCCCGCTGGCGACCGCGTGGCATTCCAACAAGTTCCTGAACCCCGCCACCGACGGCGCGGTGCTGCCGATTCTGCACCTCAACGGTTACAAGATCGCCAACCCCACCGTCCTCGCGCGTATCAGCCACGACGAACTTGACGCCCTGATGCGCGGATACGGCTATGAGCCGCACTTCGTCGAGGGCGATGAGCCGGATGAGATGCATCAGAAGATGGCGGCCACGCTGGACACTGCCGCGGACAGAATCGCCGAGATACAGCACGCCGCGCGGGAAGAGGGCGCCACCGAGCGGCCGCGCTGGCCGATGATCGTGCTGCGCACGCCCAAGGGCTGGACCTGTCCGGAGACGGTGGACGGTGAGAAGATGGAGGGCCACTGGCGCTCTCACCAGGTGCCGATGAAGAGCGTGCGGGAGAACCCCGAGTACCGCGAGTTGCTCGAAGACTGGATGCAAACCTACGGGCCGGAGGAGCTTTTCGACGATCAGGGCCGGCCGGTGCAGGAGATCATGGACCTCGCGCCGGAGGGCGAGCGGCGCATGGGCGCCAACCCCCACGCGAACGGCGGCCTGCTGCTGAAGGACCTCAAGCTCCCGGACTTCACTGACTACGCGGTGGACGTCCCTGCGCCGGGTGCGGTGGATGCCGAGGCGACGAGGGTGCTGGGGCACTTTCTGCGCGATGTGATGACTGAGAACGAAGACGCGCGCAACTTCCGACTGTTCGGCCCCGATGAGACCTCCTCCAACCGCCTTGACGCGGTCTTCGAGGTTACTGACCGGCAGTGGATGGCACAGACCGATGAGTTCGACGTGAATCTCGCCCGGGACGGCCGGGTGATGGAGATCCTCTCCGAGCATACCTGCCAGGGGTGGCTGGAGGGGTATCTGCTCACCGGCAGGCATGGGTTCTTCCCGTGCTATGAGGCGTTCATCCACGTGGTGGACTCAATGTTCAACCAGCACGCCAAGTGGCTGGACGTGGCCCGCGACGAGGTGTCGTGGCGCCGCCCGATCGCATCGCTGAACTACCTGCTCACTTCGCACGTGTGGCGGCAGGATCACAACGGCTTCTCTCACCAGGACCCCGGCTTCATCGATCTGGTGGTCAACAAGCAGGAGCACGTGATCCGCGTCTACCTGCCCCCGGACGCGAACTGCCTGCTGTCAGTGGCCGATCACTGCCTGCGCAGCCGCGATTACGTGAACGTGATCATCGCCGGCAAGCAGTCACAGCCGCAGTGGCTGGACATGGACGCGGCGGTCAAGCACTGCAGCGCGGGCGTCGGGATCTGGGACTGGGCCAGTAACGATCAGGACGGTGAGACGGACGTGGTGATGGCGTGTGCGGGCGACGTGCCCACGATCGAGACCCTCGCGGCGGTGGACCTGATGCACGAGTTGCTGCCGGATCTGAAGATCCGGGTGGTGAACGTGGTCAACCTCATGAAGCTGCAGCCTGAAGAGGAGCATCCGCACGGGCTGTCGGACCGCGAGTTCGACACGATCTTCACGAAGGACAAGCCGATCATCTTCAACTTCCACGGCTATCCGTGGCTGATTCACCGGCTGACCTACCGCCGGACGAACCACCCGAACCTGCACGTGCGGGGTTTCAAGGAGGAGGGCACGACCACCACGCCCTTCGACATGGCGGTGCGCAACGACATCGATCGCTACGACCTGGTGATGGACGTGATCGACCGCGTGCCGGGGCTGGGGCAGAAGGCAGCGCACATTCGCCAAAAGATGCGCGACCGCTTGATCGACCACCGCGAGTTCATCTCCGAGCATGGTGAGGAGACCCCGGATATCCGCGACTGGAAGTGGCCGACGCAGTGAGCGGTCTGCTTCGAGGGCGATGGGTCTGAGGCAGGGTGCCGCCAGTGCGGTCGGCCGCGCGCGCCGAAGCCCGCGGCAGGCTCACCGCCTCCGTCCCGGCCTTCGGCCGGACCTGCGGGGCCTCGCCGGGTGTGGCGTGAGCTACGCTCGCGCTGCCCGCTCCGCCCTCGCCACTGTGCTGTCGCGGTCCGGTGCGGGGGCACGGGTCCCCTCCCGCACCCGCGGGCGTCGTCAGCGTTATGGCGCGCCGCCCCACTGCTTTTCGGCGAGCCGCCGGGCGCGTTCGGCGCGTTGTTGAGCGAGTTGCTCGCGGTGTTGCCGGTGGGCGGTGATGGACGCTTCGAGCGCGCTGCGGTCCGCGATGTTCTCGGGTAGCGCGTCGGCCAGCAGCCCGCGAAGATCGTTTGCGTCACGCGCGAGGAATTCTCGCGCGATGGCCTGCCAGTATGCGCCGACCCAGTCGCCGAGCACGAGGGTGACGGGCTCGGATGGGCTCGTGGGCGTGAGGCCGATCTGCACGCGCTCGCGTGTGGGTCGCCAGACCTCGGCGCGCGCGAGTTGCTCGGGGGCCAGCGCCATCACGCAGCCGCTGGTGAGGTGCGCGTAGCGGTTGTGAATGACGCTGCGCCACTCGTCGGTCCCGAGTGTGAGCGGTTCCTCGGGGATGGCGAGGCTTCGCGTGGGTGTGGTGATCCATCGGCGGCGCTGCCAGTGCCCGCGGTCGGAGTAGTCGTAGGGCTGGGCGGTGAGCACCAGGCGCAGACTCTGGACGGTGCGATCGGGTGGCGGATAGTAGCGCAGCGCGACACCGAAGACCTGCTCGCCGCGCCATCCGGTAACGCTCGCGCGCAGCAGCCCGCCCGCCTCGTCGCGCCAGACGGCGTCGCCCGTGATGCGGTGGCTGGTAACCTCGCGCAGCGCGCAGTGGACCAGCAGGCCGCGCATGGTTGGAGATGGGAGCGGCTCGTCGTCGCCCTCGAGGTGGACTTCTGCGGTCAGAAACCACCACGGGCTCCAGTTCGATGACATGTAGCGCGCGGGCTTGTGTCCGGAGATGCCGACGAAAGAATCGCCCCATCGGCGACCGTCCTGCGCCGGCAGGCCCGTGTCGGGATTGAGGCGCTGCACCACGCGCAGGGAGTAGTCGCCGAAGCGGATCGAGTCCACGTGTTCGGTCCAGCCCTCGCGCTGCGCCTCCTGCACCTCGGTCTCGGTATGCGTTTCATTCGGCAGGAACGCCGAGTCGGTCGCGTCGAAACCGGAGGGTGGCGCGTATGCGATTGCCCATGGAGCGAGCGTCAGCATCAGCGCGGCGGCAGCGATCCTCATCCCCGGGCCTCCCCGCCGGCCTCGATTGCCAGCGCAACCAGACGCGCCTGCCAGGTGAGCTGGTGCAGATCCGCGCGCACGGCCTCGAGGTCATCGCTGAGCCGATCGTGGGCGCCCAGTGTCAGTTCCTCCGCATCCGCGGCGGCCAGCAGCTTCTGCGCGTTCTCCTGCAGCGGCGGGAGTTTCGCGCGCAGGGCCTCCGCGCGGCGGTCCTCGTCAGGAAGCGCCTCCAGCGCAGCCTGTGCGGCCCCAAGTTGCTCGCGCACCTGCGCGGTCGCGTCCGACAGCAGGTCGTGGAAGCTCACGCGCTCACGCCCGTCGGCGGTGAAGACTTCGAAAGCGCCCTCCACCGGCACCCGGATGCGTCGGTCGCCGAGGTCGCCGTAGACCGTCTCGACCTCCGCGCGGGTGATGGCTCCGCCCGCCTGCTCGTCGGGCGCCAGGAACAGCAGGTGCCCCCAGGCGTCCATGTTCTTCTGACGCTTGCGCCCTTCGAAGCCCCACGCTGAGAACTCCTGGTTCTCGGCGCCGAGCCGGAAGCGGCACGCGTTGAAGCCACAGACCGAACCGGGCTGAGTGTCGATGTCAAATGATGCCGCATCGATCGCAAGTTCGACCGTCCAGGCTGTCTTGCCCTGCTGCACGGCCGACTGCCACTGCGCGAGGATATACCACGCGGCGTCATCCCACCAGCCTGCGCCCTGGTTGATCCTGCGCTTCCAGAAGCGCTGGCCGATGCAGTCCACCGTCAGTTGGATTGACATGCGCCCGTCGTGGTGCGGGTCGAAGTAAAGCTCGGTGCAGTCATTCCAGAAGGGCTGGTTCGCCGGGTTGGACTGGACAGCGTCCATCTTCTCGTCATGGAAGGTGGCGCCGATGTAAAGCGTCGGCCCGTCGGTCATGATGCGGAAATCCGAGCGCTGTGTCGGCAGATCGCCCGCAAGCGGCCCGAGAAAGTTGCGCAGGCTCGTCAGCTTCGGGGGGTCCTGCCAGACTGGCTCATCCAGTGCGCCATCGACGGTCGGTGCCTGCGCCGGGTCGATCCGCTCCACGCGGTAGAGCAGAAAGCGCTCGGTGGCATCCTGCGCGAAGGCGGGGATGGTGAGGAGGGAGATAAGCAGTACCAGAACGGTCGCGACCACACTGCCGCGCACGGAGCCGTGACGTTGACGCCGTTGCCGTGTGGAGGGGCCGCTCGGAGTGCCACCGTCCCCGGTGGTGCGAGGAGTGCCGCAAAGCGGCAGGTTCCACCCCGGCCCAGTCGTTTTCCGTTCGGGTACCGCCACTCCGGGGGCGGGGGTGGAACCCCCCGCGTGGCCGAACGACGGGCCCCGCGGGCCTCCTCGCGCCGCAGACAACTCGGCGCGAGAAGCGGCCCCTCCATGACCACTGCGGCCGGCGGCTCGCTGTCCGGTCTCTTTGAGAAACGCTGCTCGCGCAACACGTATCTCCCCTCGGGCGCGCCGGCCGCTTTCTGTCGTTCCCCTCTCCCGCCCGAGATGCGTCAGCATCTCCAGGGGGAGGGGATGAGGTCGCGCAGCGACCGAAGGGGAGGGGCGTCGTTTACGCATCACCCTCACCTCCCACGCGCACCGTCGCGTCCGCTCTCTTGCCGCTGATCACGTCCGTCGCGGTAAACTGCCACTCGCCGGGCGCATCGTTATGCGCGAATGTGAGCGGTACCTCAACCGATCCCTGGTCCGGCATTCGTAACACCCTCCGCATCGGGAAGAAGCTCTCTCCGTCTGGATTGCGGGCCTCGACACGCACCATGTGCAGCGCCCGCTCGCCGACCGGGTCGGTCGTCACGTCCACCGTCAGCATGAGCGTATCTCCGCGCGCGACCGCATCGCTGCCGGGCTGCAGGTCCACGCTCGCCACGCGATACGGCAGCAGCGCGTACGCCCGGTGGCCGCGCGCCGGTATCTCGTCGCGGATGACCCGCGTTGGCTGGTCGGACAGCAGCCGGCCCGAGCGGATCTCGTAGATGATGAACTCGCCGGGGCAGGTCACTTCGAACTCGCGGCGCTGTCCCGCCTGTGCGCCGAAGCCGAGGTCGGCGACGCCGACGAGATAACCGGGGCCGTTGCGGAAGGGGCTGATCTCCATGCCGCGCGCCTCTCCGGCCGCGGTGAAGCCAAACGCCGGCGCCACTCCGGCGCTCTCGCAGATCCCGCGCACCGTGTCCTGCCATGCTTTCCACATGCCGCCGGGCTCGGAGCGGTAGCTGTCGTAGGTGCAGAATGACGCGTTGAACAGGTGCGCGGTGCCCGAGCCGACCTCGTGGGTGAAGATGGCCTGCGCGGATGTCGGGCCCTCGTCAGCCTCGGCGGACAGTTGAGCCGTCGCGACCGCGCCCTCGGCAGTCACGCGCGGATTCGCCAGTCCGGGGCCGAAGCTTGTATCCCTCTCGGTCGCGCGAAGCTCGCCGCGCAGCCGCTGGGGCGCGGATTCGTCGTACGCGACCCCGAAGAGGTCCAGCAGCGGCGGCGTATCGCGCAGGTTCCCGTTCGGCAGCCGCCGGCCCGGCAGCACATCGGCGATCACCGCGCCACCGGCATCGGCGAACTGGCGCACTGCTGCGATCTCCTCGTCGCTGAGGGAGTTGGCCCCGGCCAGAGCGAGCACCTTGATCCCGTGCTCGGAGGCCCAGCCTGCCGCCAGTTCGTCCTCGGTGATGATATGCGGGGTGAGGCAGAGGTCCTCGAAGATGCTCATGAACGCCGCCATGGAGTTGACCTGGCTGGTCAGCGGCTGGCCCTCCTGCTCAAGCTCATCGCAGATCTGCGACTCCTGGCTGTCCACGATCGCGATCGGGTCGAAGACGCGCTCGCAGCCGGTGAAAAGCTCGCCGATCCCGCTCGTGATCTCCTCGATCACCTCAAGCTGATACAGCGCGTGCCTGTCAGACAGCGTCATGTCCTCGTGCATCCCGACGCTGAAGCTCCAGTAGTAAAGCCCGGTCCCGCCGCCGAAGAGGATGTCCCACAGTTGCCCGCGCCGACCGGTCATCTCCGCCGGCTTGTCGCCGTAGCTGCCGATACACGCGCCGAAGTCGCCGTCACGACGGGCTGCACCCCGCGCGACGGCGATCTTCGTCGGCCGGCCGCCCTCGCGATAGTACGGGCAGAGGTAGTCTACTTTGCCGAAGAGCGCCGATGTCGCCGCACCGTAGTAGCCCGCATCCGAGCCGGTCACAGCCTCCGGGTTCAGCGACTGCACGAGGTCCTGAAGCTCGGCCATCCGCTCCACCCACAGGTCCTGCATGAAGCGCTTGGCGTCGATCCACGGTGCGGTATTGCCCTTATCGTACTCGGCCTCGACCATGGCCTTGTGCACTCGCCCGAGGGAGTGGAACTCGCGCTCGCGCTGCCCCCATGCCTCCCCCACGGCCTCGACGCTCCCGTACTCCTCAAGCAGCCACTCGTGGAATTCCTGCGTGGTATACGCGCCGGCGGCAAGCTCCTTGGCCGGCCCGGAGTCGTCGGTAAAGTTGAACCCGCGGTGCCCGTAGGGCTTGAGCCACTCAGTCAGCTGCGTCAGTCCCTCCTCAAGCTGCTCGCGCACAAGCGGCGTCTCCCAGTCATTGATCCCGTCATACGTGTAATCATTGCTCGCACCCTTGAGATTGAACGCGAACGGGTGCATCTGCACGTCGGTCCACGCGTGGGCCTCGGCCATCAGCGGATTCCCGCACGTGTACGGGCGGTTCGCGAGGAAGCCGATCCGCCGCAGGTACTCCCGCCGCGCCGCCTCCTCCGGGCAGGCCATCCCCGCCACGGTCATCAGGGGGTGGAAGCCGCCGCGCGTCGCCCGGGTATGCGGGCTCGTGAGGTTCGTCCACGCCCGTGACAGGATGTCGCCGCCCCCATCCAGCAGGTGCGCCTTCAGGGTCCAGATCTGTCCGTCGAGGCCGTCCGTGGGCACGCTTACCTCGAAGGTCCCCGCGGGTCGCTCGTCGCGATACACCTCGCGCCAGTAGCGATCCACCAGTGTCACGCGTACCGTCGCCTCCGCCGGCGCGTCAGCCACCTCGATCGTGGCCCGCAGCGGCTCGCGGCGCGGGGTGCCCTCCGGATCCGCGGGGGTGATCGTGGGTGGCGCCTGCCCGCGGTCAACGTTCACGAACGCGCTGGCCCAGTCGGATGTCGCGCCATCGGCGTTATCCACCCACACGTCGATGAAGTGCCGTCCGGCATTCGCGAACACCGCGCCCTCAAGCGCCACCGGCTGCGCGCCGACTGAGGCGATCTGCTGCTCACCCCTCGCCTCCACGAGCCCCCATGTGTCGCGGATCTGCCAGCGCACCGTGCAGGTGGGGCCGCCCTCGGCCGCCAGCGTCACCGTCGCGCCATCGACTGCCGGATTGACCTGCGCGATGCGCACGCTCGGCTCGCGCCCGTTCGCGCGCAGGATCGCTTTCGCCGTGTGCGAGTAGAAGTAGTCCGTCTCCACGTACATGGCGCGGTTCTGCTGGATGTGCGGCAGCAGCGTCCGTCCGGACCGTCGGGCGCGCGCCCAGTGTGTCCCGGTGCTGATCCAGAGCATCGTCCCGTCGCCGAAGCGGAACTGATCGACGCTCCTGTATTCGTAGGGCTTCGCCTGCGGGTCCCAACTGAGCGACCCGCCGGTGTTCCAGTAGTTGTATGTAACATAGTGCTGGCTCTGCGCATTATGCCACTCGCGGAGGCCCTCGTAGGGAATGCCCTCGATCAGCTTCGGGTCGCCTGCGACCTTCTCGGCCTCGATGTAATTCGGGCTGAACGTCTTCGAGCGGTCGAAATCGTCCACCAGCACCAGCCCCGCGCCCTCGCGCACCCGGTTGAGGATTTCGTACTGCACATCGGCGGGGGTGCTGCGCATGGAGTAGCGGCTGACCACGAAGCAGTCGATCGCCTCGCGGGAGTTGAGAAGCTGATGGAACTGCTCGCGCCCGGGAAACTCGTTCCCGGATTGAGGGTGGAAGTGCAGCACGTCCATCGGCAACCGCCGCGCAAGCTCGTGGACGGTGTCCACGCCGCCGTAGTTGGTCAGGAACATCACCGTGGGCGCGCCGCCCTCAAGCTCCCTGGCGAACTCAATGGTCCGCGGCCAGACGGTCTGGATCCACTCCAGCCCACCCTCAAGCCGCGGTCCGCCTTCGTCGCTGGCGGGGGTGTCGTAGCCGACCGGCAGATCCTGCGCGGTCACAGGCGCGGCGATCAGGGCAAGCGCTGCGATGATGAGCGTCATCCGAAACGGCAGCGAGCGCAGCATGACCAATCCTCCGAAGTCCCGACGGTTCGCATGGTGAGAGGGCAATTCGGGGAAGCAGGAGGCGCGACCTGCCTGACGGCGCGATCCTCGAGAGGCGCGTTGTCGTTGGAGCCGCTCCCGGCGCGTACCCGGGGCCAGGCTGTGCGTCCACGCAGGTCCCGCGCCTGTCCCGCGCGAACCTGTGTGCAGAATTACGTCCGCCATCGATCGCGGGAGGCTTACTGACAATGCCGAGACCCAACGTGCTTTACCTGATGACCGATCAGCATAACGCGCAGCATATGGGATGTGCCGGGGACCCGCTGGTGCGCACTCCCAACATGGACCGTATCGCCGAGAGCGGTGTTCGGTTCGAGCGCGCTTACTGCAACAATCCGATCTGCTCGCCATCGCGCATCTCCTACGTGTCCGGGCAGTATCCACACACGCACGGGATCCTGGGGAACAATAACTTCGAGTTCCAGGACCGCAACCCGAACTCGGTGGGCGCGGTCTTCCGCCGCCACGGCTACCAGACCGCGATGATCGGCAAAGCGCACATGATCCGCGACTGGGATGAAGAGGCCTACGAGCATATCCGCTACTGTGACCTCACCGACGCGGATCGTTGCGACCCGCGCAAGCATCACTACTTCCAGTACCTGATCGACCAGGGCGTGGCGGATCTCTACGAGGACGGCTCTCTCCCGCGCGAGCATCCGGCGATCGCGAAGAAGCACGCGGTCGCGGAGCTTCCCTACGAGCATTCCAACGAGGCGTTCACCGGGCGCGAGACGCTCAAGTTCCTCGAGAATCGCGACGAGAACCGGCCTTTCTTCGTGCACATGAGCTTCGAGCGCCCGCACCCGCACTGGATGCCCTCCGCCGAGCACGCGGACATGTACGATCCGGACGACATCGAGCTTGGCCCGGATGTGGCCGACTGGCTGGAGAATAACTTCTCAGGCCACCCGGACGTGCTCGCGCAGATGATGCGGAATCGCATGGGCGCATTCGACTCGCTCGAGGAACTCAAGCAGGCACTGGCCTACCACTTCGCGCTGGTCACGGTCATCGACATGGAGATAGGCCGGGTGCTGGACTACCTCGAGGAGACCGGCGAACTTGACAATACAATCGTGGTGTACTGCGCCGATCACGGCGACTTCGCGGGCGATCACGGTCTATACATGAAGAACATCGGCATCTACGAGTCGGTCCACCGCATCCCGTGGCTGATCAGCTACCCCGGCTCGCCGGAGGGCGAGGTGCGCGAGGACGCGATCATCGAGTCGGTGGACCTCTATCCGACGCTGTGCGAGCTTTCGGACGTGCCGGCGCCCGAGGGGGTGCTCGACGGCCGCTCGATCGTCCCTGAGGTCGAGGGCACCGGCGAGGGCAAACCGTTCGCGATCTGCGAGTGGGATTTCCCCGAGCCCCAGCGGCGCTTCAACGCCATCCGCACCGATCGCTATCGGCTGATGTACTTCTCCCGCGAGCAGGGCGGCGCGCTGTATGACCACGCGACCGATCCGTACGAGATGAACAGCGTGTGGGATGACCCCGAGTACGCTGACGTGCGCATGGAGTTGCTGGAGCAACTCTTCGATCAGGTGAACAAGTATAGCCGAAAGACTGACCGTGACGCGGACATCGCGCGCAGCGCCGACGAGGCCCTGACCCCGACGCGGCTGATCCACAAGAAGCACCGCAAGTGGTCGGAGTTCGAGGGATTCCTGGAGTAGGGCGCCCGAAGCGAAGGAGAATGGAAATGTCTGACCGGCTCAGGGTACTCATCATCGGCGGGAGCGGGTTCGTCAGCGGGACGCTGGCGCGGGTCGCGCGGGATGCCGGGCACTCCGTGTGGACGGTCACGCGCGGGGAGAAGCCGCTCACCGAGGGTGTCAACGCACTCATTGCCGACCGCAAGGATCGCGCCGCGTTTGCGGAGGCCATCGCGGGCGCGGGCGTCGAGTGGGACCTCGCGGTTGACTGCATCGGCTACCAGCCCGAGGACGCGCGGCAGGATGTCGAGGTGCTCTCACCGCGCGTGGGGCACCTCATCTTCATCTCCACGGACTTCGTCTTCGATCCGACCAGGCGCGCTTTCCCGCAGCCATTCAACAACCCCCACTTCCTCTCCGGCGAGGGCTACGGCCCGGGCAAGCGCGCGTGCGAGGAGGTCCTGCTGGCGTCCGACACGGAGATGCGCTGGACGGTCCTGCGCCCGTGTCATATCTATGGCCCGGGCTCAGAGCCTGGCTGCCTGCCCGAGCACGGGCGTGACCCGAAGCTGATCGAACGGATGCGCGCCGGGGAAGCGCTGCGGCTGGTGGGCGGGGGGCACTTCCTGCAGCAGCCGATTTTCGCGCGGGACCTCGCGGAGCTTGCGCTCAGCGTGCCTGGCTGCGACCTCGCCGACCGGCAGATATACTGCTCGGCGGGCCCGGATATCATCGAGTCGGTGCGCTACTACGAGATCATCGCGGACGTGCTGGGCGTGGACCTGCGCGTCGAGGAGGTCTCGGTCACGCGGACGCGCGAGGAGCACCCGGAGTGGGCGAGCTTCCTGTGCCACCGCATCTACGACCTCGCGCCGCTGCGACTCGCGGGGCTCAAGGTCCCGAACACCCCGATCGCCGAGGGCTTGCGGGAGCACGTGGAGGCGCTGCTTTGCGCGGAGGTGTGAACGCTCAGTCCCCCCACAGCTCCCACAGCATCCGGCAGGTGCTGTCCACGATGCGCTCGCCCGCGCCGGGAGCCAGGCGCGTCCACCAGATCGCCTCGCCGGAGTACCCGCCGCCGAGCGTCCCGGACATCGTCGGGCAGTAGCTGCAGTAGCCGTCGGCGACGCTCGCGATCGCAGTCACGGGCGCGGGGCTGCGGCGCTTGATGTCGAGGCCGTACTGGCAGAACAGCTCGGTGGGGTTCGAGGCGATCGCCAGGTCCCCGACCCGCAGCGCGTGAATGGGCAGCGTGTCCACCGGGTCATCCGCGAACTCTTCGTGCAGCAGCACGCGCCCGTGCGCGAGCATCATCTCGCGGGTGGGGACGTCCTCGCCCGCGTCGAGGCGCTCCAGCAACTCGCGGGACTGCTCGACCTTCTCGGGGTCGGGAAGTTGCACGTCCAGTTCTAGGTCCTCGCAGCGGTGCGCGAACGCGACGTCCTCGTGCACATGCGCCTCGTGCAGCAGCCGCAGCGTCTCCCCGGCCACGAGGTGCGCCTGGCGCTCCATGCGCTGCTCGCGGCTCTCCGCGGGAAGCTTCGATGCAGTCTGCGATGATTGCGCGATGTCCCCGAAGGCGCCGTTGATGAAGATTACGGGCACCTCGCCGAGCACCTCGCGCAGGTAGCCCCGCGCGGCGCCGGGGTAGTCGGCGGAGAGGAAGTCCGCGCCGTAGAACGTGGTGGGGTGTGCGGTGTTGTTATGCAGGACCGCAATCAACTCGTCATCCTCGTCGATGGCGAAGAGGGCGATCTGCTCGGGGTCCTCGGGGCCCTCGAGGCCGGTGAAGAAGCCGCGATCGTCCTGCCAGTGCATCGTGTGCGTGCCGTCCGACCAGCAGCAGCGGCGGTTGTAGCCGATCTTCGCGGAGCCGCTGCACCAGCCGATCCGCGCCGGGCGGGCCTTTTCAGCCGCTTCGGCCGCGACCTCGCCGAGCCACCCGTCGAGCCGCTGGTGCCACGCGTCATCGATGGGCTTCTCGCGGTTTGTGGGCAGCACCGACGGCCCGGCGTGCGTGTGTGAGCAGGCGATGATAACGTTGCGCTCGGGCACGTCCGCGGCCTGCGAGACCGTCTGCCGGAACTGCGCGACGTACTCGGGCATCAGCACCCCGACGTCGCAACTGATGAGCATGACCGCGTCATCGTCGCCACGGAGCAGCAGGGCGTTGGCCTCCAGGTCATCGCGGATGTACTGGGCGGTCTGGTTGACCCCCGCGCCCTGGATCGGCGTGCCGATCTCGTTATTGATGACCGTCGATGCGGCTCCCACCGTCAGCATGTCGATGCCTCCCGATTGCGTCGTTACAGATACGCCACGAGCGCGCCGGATGCCCGGCGCGCTCGTTGTGATACCGTCTGTCTCGCCGCCTACATCATCAGCGGCTTCGGGTCGTCGACCCAGCCTGCCGGGCGGCGGCCCGGAGCGTCCATGCCGGTGTCGCCGAGGTCCGCGCGCATCTCATCGGCCAGCGCGTTGAGGCGCCCGACCACGTCCGGATGGTCGGCGGCCACGTTGTTCGTCTCGCCCATGTCCGCCTCCATGTCGAACAGCAGCGGCTCGCCCATCGGCGGGACGTCGCGGCCGCGGCCGAATGGCTCGCGGTCGTCGCGCGCGAGGTGCAGCTTCCACTTGCCCGCGCGCACCGCCTGAAGCTGCTCCTTGAAGTAGTAGAAGAACGCCTCGTAGGGCGACTCGGCGCCCTCTTCGCCAACCATGATCGGCAGGATATCGTGCCCGTCGATCGCGCGGTCCTGCGGCTCGGTGGTGTCGGCCATGCGCGCGAAGGTCGGCATGAAGTCCATCGTGGTCGCGACCTCCGAGCAGTCCACGCCCGCGGGGATCGTGCCCGGCCAGCGCATCACGCACGGAATGCCCATCCCGGCCCCCCACGTCGAGTACCCCCAGCCGCGTAGCGGCGCGTTGCTGCCACCATGCGGCGGCGTGCCGTTGTCGGACAGGAAGATCACGAGCGTGTTCTCGTCGAGGCCGTGCCACTGCAGCGCGCGGATGATCTCGCCGGCCGACCAGTCAAGCTCCTCGACGCAGTCGCCGTAGGCCCAGTTGCCGGAGCGGCCCGCGAAGCGCTCGCCGACCTCCGGGATCTTCACCGAGCCGGGCAGCGCCTGGGGCATGTAGAGGAAGAATGGGTCGTTCTTGTTCGCCTCGATGAACTTGATCGCTTCCTCGGTGTAGCGCTCGGTGATCGTCGGCATGTGCACCGGCGCCTCGATGACCTGGCCGTTGCGCAGCAGCGGAAGCTCCGGCCAGTCCTTGTCGGGCCGGGGGAACATGTCCTCGGAGTAGGGGATGCCGTAGTAGTAATCGAAGCCCTGCTCGGTGGGCAGGAACTCGGGCTGATCCCCGAGGTGCCACTTGCCGACACAGGCGGTCGAGTAGCCCTGCTCCTTGAGCACCTCCGCGATGGTGACCTCGTCGGGGTTGAGGCCCTTCTGCGCGACGGGCTGCAGCACGGCGTGGCCCCTGTCGGACTCGTGCATGTCCACGCGCTGGGAGTAGCAGCCCGTCAGCAGGCTCGCGCGGGAGGGCGTGCAGACGCCCGCGGTCACGTAGAAGTCGGTAAAGCGCATCCCCTCGCGGGCCATCGCGTCGATGTTCGGCGTGCGGTGAACCTCGTGCCCGTAGCAGCCGAGGTCTCCGTAGCCGAGGTTATCGACGAACTGGACGATGATATTCGGACGGTCGTCTCGCTTCGGCGTGTGTCTCGAGTGCGCCATGTAAAAACCCTCCAGGTACTATTGTCCGGTCAGTTGCGTGTGTGCCCGGCTACCTCAAGTCCATGATCCGCTTGATGACACCCTCGCGTATCTCGTCGAGGTCGCCCTCCGGGTCGATGGCCATGACCCAGTCGCGCGCCGCACGTGCTTTCTTCCTGCGGCGCCCGCCGGCCTCCTCCGCCTCGGCGATCAGGTTCAGCAGCGTGGTCACGTAGGCCACGTCATCGGACGCCTCGCGGTAGCCCTCCCACTCGATTGTGCCGATCACGCCGTCAACGGCCGGGTAGGCCATGTTGTGATCGCGATAGCGGTCGGAATCGAAGTCATTCCAGCCATGACCGAACGAGTGCTGGTAGGCGTAGGTCATCGCGCCGTCGTAGTTCACGCTCCACAGCAGCAGGCCGAAGTTTCGGCGGTAGGTCTCCGGCTCCTCCACACCGCCCTGCGGGTTGCCGTAGTTGAAGATCCGCGCGTCAACGCTGTGGGCCTTCTCGGCTTCCTCCGCCAGTGGCTCGCCGGACCACACCGGCATGTCCAGCAGGTCGCCGACCAGCTCGAACCAGTCCTTGTAGCAGGCGACGTAGACCTTCGCATCGACCTCGTGGACGGCCTCGAATGCCGTGCGCTCGGCCTCAAGCTCCTCGCCCTTCGCCTCGTCGATCCCATAGACGTAGAGCGTCTCGTAGCCACGATCCTCGACGAACTCGCGCCACTCGACCACGCGCTCCTGCAGGTCTGCCAGCGCCTCCTCGGTCTTCGGTGCGCCGGTCGAGATGCCCAGGGAGTACACGCGCGGGTGATCCATCCCGGCCTCTTCGCGCAACTCGAACACGCGGGTAAGCAGCCCGTCGTCCTCCATCTTCTGATAGATGGTGGGGTTCATGACATTGTGTGCGACCATGTCACGCTGTTCGGCAAGGAACTGCTCCTCGGTTTTCCACTCCGAGGAGATGCTCCCCTCGCCGTCCTCGTCGATCTTGCCGCGATAGTAGATCGAGTACTCCAGCGCGGGCTCGTCCAGCGTGAAGGGCAGCACCTCGACCCGCACCGGAAGCTCTTCGGACATCCCGCCCTCAGCGGTCACGGTGATCGTTCCGGCGTATGTGCCCGCCGCGGCGTCGTCGGGAATCTGCGCGGTCAGCCAGAACTGCTTGAGCCGCCGCGAGGGGATATCCACCGGCTGCAGCGTCTCGGCGTCCTTCGGGCGCAGATCCTTCAGATGGTCGCTCTCCGGCGTGGAGGCATCGAGGTAGCGGTCCGAACCCGGCTCCGCACGGACGTAGTTGCGCTGCTCCTCGTAACCCCCACACCCGAGGGTGCCGTCCTTGACCCACACCCCCGGCGCCAGCACGCGCCGGCCGATGTCGCCGATACCGAGGCCCGCCTGATACCAGCACTGCACCACGAGTGGTTCGATGACACTCGCGTCCAGCGTCTCGTCGCCGGCCTGCAGGTCGCTGATATCAAGCTCGACGCCCTCGATATCCTCTACCGCATAGATCGAGAATGTGGCCGACTCATGCTCGCCCGGGGTCGCGGTGATTTCGATGCGGCTGTGCGAGTCAACACCCTGGGGCCAGCGGTTGCTCAGCAGCCGCCGGTTGGTCATCGCGTCGGTGATGAAGAACTCCCACGACTCCCGGCCCCCGTCGGTGGCGGCCAGCATCGCGACCTCGTCGGCCGCGTTCTCGGTATCGCGCTCAAGCTCGGTCAGCCTGCCCTCGAAGATCGGCCAGTCATCGCGGAAGTTCGCCTCGTTGAGCCGCTTGAGCCCGAATCGCATGTTCCGGTAGCGGCCCAGCAGCCTGCCAACCATGCGCATGGCGTCCTCGCGGGCGCTCTCCGGCAACTCCGCCGCATCCTCGGAAAGGTCCTCCAGCGTCTCGTCCAGCGAGTCCATCCGCGGGCGCAGCATCCCGTTCATCAGCGCTTCGAACTCAAGCTGCTCGATGCGCTCGGCGGTAGCGGCCGCGTCGCGGGTGAAGACGATCTGTCCGAAGTTTTCGCGGTCGTGGAACGATCGCATCAGCGGCGCCCAGGTCGTGTAGGACGAGTCAATTGTTCGCGAGCGCGAGACATTGCCGCGCCAGACATCCCCGGCCTCCGCGTCCACATCGAATGCGTCGAACGGAACCGCCACCTCCAGGGACCAGTACTCCTCACCGATCTTCGTTTCGGCCTGCCAGTCGGCGGTGAAGGCGTCCGGTGAGTTCATCCCGATCTCATCGTAACGCGTCCCCAGCGAGTTCACGACCAGGTGGAAGTACCGCACTCGCTCCTCGAATTGCTCCAGGATCGGCGAGTTCGGCGGCACCAGGAAGATTTCGATGCAGTCATCGCCGTAGGTCGGACCATCGCGCTTCTCAACGGTGGCTTTCAGCCGGTCAGGATGCGGCTCCTCGCAGCGCACGCCGATGTAGAGCGCGTCCGAATCGTAGAGCATGTAGCCGGTGGTCTGCACCTCGGCGGGACGGTGCGTGGTGAGCGTCTGGAAGGGCTCCATCGGCAGCGCTCGGGCCCATGCGTCATCGGACAGGTCGCCATCGACGGCGGGCGCATCGGGCGTGTACGCGGCGGCCCCGACCTCGAACGGCAATCCACTCGACTGCGCGGCCACGGGCAACGCGGCGAGCATCAGTGCGGCAATCGCAAACAGCGCTGATTTTCGTGAGATCACGTCTGCCACTCCCTCGATGCGGGGCATTCATCGTCTATCTGATTCCGGTTTCGAACAACGCACACCTGCAAGCAGCAGGTTCGCCTTTCGGCCGCAGATACGCGGCAGCGACGCATTGCGTGTCGCAACACACAGCCACGAGTCACTCGCCCGCCTTCAGCGGCGGCTCGTATACTCGGAAGCCCGCGATCGGCAACGCGCCGTCCCCGTTCGGCGTCAGCGTGACCGTGTGTTCGGTGTTCTCCAGGCCCTGCGCGAGCCTCACTGTATACTCCCGCGCCGGGTCATCCGTCACCGGCGCTTCGTATACGTCCGTGAACAGCGGCAGCGTCCGCCACGTGACCTCATAGTCCTCCGGCAATTCTTTGTCGCGGTAGCGCAGCGACCAGTTGATCATCCACTGGTTCGCGGGGATGATCACCCGGCCGGAGTCCGACACGAAGCGCTCCTTGTGGCTGCCCTGCCCGTCCGGGCCGGTCTTTGAGCCGATGATCTCGAAGCGAAGAATGTCCTCGTCCGGGTCGCACTCCAGGATCTTCGCCGTCCACGTCTCAAGCTGCAGCGGGGTCTCGTGCTCGATCCTGTTGAACGCGGGCCGCCCGGCCACAGGCGTGGGGCTCGGGCGCTCGTGGTAGTACAGTTCGGGGAACTGAGACGGTGCCTTCCCGTCGATCAGCACCTGCGCGCTGCCCAGGCCCTCCTCACCATAATCTGTGTGTTCGGCGATCACATCGATCCGGTTTCCCTCGAAGGTCAGCGTGAGTGATTCGTCATCACCGCGCGTCACGCGCTCGTCATCGACCGGCACATCCCGCACCAGGTCCTCCCAGGGCTCTGTGGGGAAGTCCGGGTCATATCGCAGGTGTGGCTTCACAAGCTCCGCGATCAGGAAGTTCCCCAGTTCATTCGGGTGCACGGTGTCGCGGATTGTGTCTTTCACCACGAGGTCATGCTCGGCGATGTAGCGCTGCATCCCTCGCCTCACGCTCGCCACCTCGCAGCCAAGCTCATCGCCCAGGCGGTGGTAGAGATCGGCGATCGCCTGGTCCTGGGCGTCCACGCGCTGCACGTCGGGGTGCTCGGGGTCGCCGTCGGGCGGGACGCTGCGGGGCCAGCGCAGGTTGCTCGTCCACAGCAGCACCTCCGCGGTTGTGCGCTCGCGGACCCGGCGGATAAGCTCCTCCTGGTCGCCGCTCTCCACTCCGCTCCAGACGTGGAAGATCAGCAGGTCCGGGTAGAACGGGTAGAGGTCGAACTCGGCGGTGTTGATCAGGACGGGGCCGCCGTACCCGCCGATGGCGCGATTCTCGATCTCAAGGTCTGCGTGGGGAAAGGACTGGCGGAGGTAGTCCGCGACATCCCGCCACCACGGATTGCGCGTCACCGACTGCCCGTAGAAGAGCACGCGCACTTTGTTCCGCTTCTTCGGGCTGCTGGTCGCCGCCAGCGTCATTGAGCGCTGGATGTTCTTGCCGAATGTGTCGGGATCGCCAACCGGCTCCGGCCTCTCGAACGGCCCGTCGGCGCCCATCGCGCCTGTCGTCAGTAGCATCATCGCCATGCACCACCATACTCGCGCCATCATCGATCACTCCGAAAGACATTTGCGAATCACCTGGTATCAACTGCCGCGGTCACTCCGCCCGCGGATATCGCCCCTTTCCGCGCCTGTGACGCATATCCTTCACGCCAGACCAACGCCGCATCACGCAGGTGTCGCGCGAGCGATGTCGAACCATCCGTCCACGATGCCTGTCGCAGACGCCACTGCCGGGGAGGATCTGCAATGATTACGCGTATCGCCCTGCTCACAGCCGCGTTCGCAGTCATCCCATCGCTCGCCTCGACACAGGATGAATCCCTCGCCCACTGGCCCTTCGATGCCGGCGAGGGCTATGTGGCGCGCGATGAATCGGGGAATATGCTGGATGGCGACATCCTCTACTGCCGCTGGGCCCGCGGGGACTTCGGCACCGCTCTGTGGTTCGATGGGGAGCGGTCATACGTATCCGTCCCCGAGCTTCCCGGCCTCGACGGCTCCGATGCCCTGACCCTCAGCGCCTGGGTCTACTGGGAAGACACCGGGCAGTACCCGAACATCATCACCGGCGGGCAATGGAGCCCCGGGGGCTTCATGTTCTTTGTGAAGGACACTGTCTGCCGCTTCCGGATGGGCCGGCCCGGGCACCAGGCGGGCAATCCCGATCACGAATGGCGCGAGATGGGCGGATATCTCCTGCGCGATCTGGAACTTGACCGCTGGTATCACCTCGCGGCCACATTCGACCGCCCCACAATCACCACGTATCTTGACGGCGAGCAGGTCGCTACCGCCCGATGGGATGAGCCGGTCGGCTACTCGGGCGACCTGCGGATCGGCGTCTGGAACCCCGGTGGCGGCGTGTGCCACGAGGGCCTTATTGATGATGTGCGCGTGTGGAACCGCGCGCTCAGCGCCGAGGAGATCGGGCAGCTTCACGCCGCGACCTCCGAGGGACGCCTCGCCGCCGGCGAGGGCAAACCGTATGAACTGCTGCCCCAGGCGCAGGGGGAGGCGGACCTGATGGTCTTCGAGACTGAAGACTTCGCGCTCAGCATCGATCCGGCCGGCCGGGCCCGATCGCTGGTGGAGAAGACGACCGGCCGCAACATCCTCGGCGCCCCAGAGGCGTTCGCGCTCGCAACCATCGATGGCCGCCAGGTCCAGCACATGCGCTGCTCGCGCGAGGGCGATGAACTGACCGTCGTCTTCCGCCATGGAGGCGCGCGGGCCGTGATCGGGGTCGAGGACTGCGGGTCGCATCTGGCCTTCGAGGTCCTCGAGGCCGATGACTCGATCGAGAGCCTCACATTCCTGCGATTGCGCCCCGAGGACATGCCCCGGCGCAGCCACATGTCCGGCTGCGCAAACGATGGCGAGATCGGGGCATGTCTGCGCGCGCTGAATATCGACACCCGCTGCCGCGCCAGTGGAATGATGCAGGCGACCGCCGGGCCGGAGTACCCCGTCGTCGGTGCCCGCGCGGGGCTGATCTGCTGCACGATGGATCGGATGCTGCCGAACCTGCGGGAGCTTGTCCGGAGCGAGGACGTCCCACAGTCGGACCTCGGAGGGCCGTGGGCCCGCGACGCCGAGGAGAACCTTGGCTCCTACCTGTTCGCTTACGTTACCGAGGCCAACATCGATGAGTGGATCGCACTCGCGAAGCGCGGCGGCTTCACTCATCTGCACTTCAGCGGCTGGTACGACACCCGCGGCCAGTACGAGCCACGCGAATCGGCCTTCCCGAACGGAATCGCCGGGCTCAAGGAGTGTATTCGGAAGGTCCACGAGGCGGGGCTGAAGGCCGGCATGCACACGCTTACCGGTTGCATCGACACGCGCGACCCGTGGGTGACGCCTGTGCCCGACCAGCGGCTCGCCGCCGATGCGGAGTACACCCTCGCCCGGTCGATGGATGAGCAGTCCGACACGATCTTCATCACCGAGAAGCCCCGGCAGCATGACACAATATGGAGCTACTCCGGTGGAGGCAACGTCATCCGCATCGGCGAGGAGTTGATCAAGTACTCCGGGATCTCATACGAAGCGCCCTACGCCTTCACCGGCTGCACCCGCGGGGCATTCAAGACGATCCCCTCCGCCCACTCCGAGGGCGCGGACGCCGATCACCTTCTCCAGCGCTACCTCGCCTTCTATCCCGATGAGGACTCCAGCCTCGTCGATGAGCTTGCCGATAACATCGCCGAGGTCTACAACGAGTGCGGCTTCGATCAGCTCTACCAGGACGGCTCCGAGGGCATGGGCGGCTGGCATCCGATGGCCGTCATGCGCACCGCGATCTACGAGCGCCTCGACCCGCCCACGATCATCGAGGCGTCCGCGTGGGGGCACTGGTCCTGGTACTTCCACTCCCGTGTCGGCGCCTGGGATCACTCCAAGTGGGGCCTGAAGACCTCCATGGACATGCACTGCGATTCGATTCCCTACTACCGCGAGGGCGCGCTGCTGCAGGCGCAGCTTGGCTGGTGGGCGGTCAACACTCCCGGCCCGGCGTGGCGCGCGGAGATGCCCGATGAGATGGAGTACTTCTGCGCGAAGGTCCTCGCCCACCAGGCGCCGATGTCCCTGCAGGGCATCGGGCGGCCGTGGCGCCCGGGCAATCTGCGCATGCGCGAGTACCTGACGATGACCGGGCAGTACGAGCGCCTGCGCCTGGCGGGCTACTTCAACGACCGGGTGCTCGCGAAGCTCCGCGGGGAGAGCGAGGACTATCACCTCCGCCAGGCGGATGACGGGGTCTGGGAGTTCGTGCCGCGCAGCTACGACGCGCATGTCGTCACCGGCCTCGAGGATGGCAGCGATCGCTGGAATCTCGTGAACACCGGCGCTGAGGGGCCCGTGGGCCTGCGCATTACGGCCCTCTACGGCGTCGAGCCGTATGACAGCGAGCGCGGCCTGGTCATCGAGGACTTCAGCGATCTCGAACCGTTCGGCGTCAACCGCAACGCATCCGATGTGACTCACTCCCTCGAGGCAGCGGAGGCGACCACCCCCTCCGGCGAACAGGCCGTCCGCTTCTCCGCCACAAGCTCGAGCGAAGAGCGGCGCGGCGCATGGGCCCACATCGGCCGGCGCTTCGATCCGCGCCTGAAACTCGACGGCGCAGAGGCGCTCGGCGTGTGGGTTCACGGCGACGGCTCGGGCGCGATCCTCAACATCCAGCTTACGAACCCGCGCGAGTACGGGCACTCATTCGCGGAGAACTACGTCACGCTGGACTTCGAGGGCTGGCGATACGTGGAGCTTCTCTTCCGCGAGCGCGATCCGGCCGTCTACCGCGCGCACGTGTGGCCCTATCACGCAGGCCACTCGCTGCTGCGCCGCCCGCTTGTGCGCAACCAGGTGGACAGTCTTAACCTTTATCTCAACAACGTGCCTGCCGGAGAGACCGCCGAGGTGCTGCTCGGACCGATCCACGGCCTGCCGACCGTCGCTCTGGGGCTGGAGGATATCTCGCTGACCATCGGCGACGAGCGCCTCGATCTGCCCGTGCCGCTTTACTCCGGCGGCTACCTCGAGGTCGATCCCGACGGAGTCTGGCGCTCCTACGACGCCCGCTGTGAACTGCTGCAGCGCGGGGAGCTGTCGGCTGAGCCCCCCAACCCGTCGGGGGGGGTGGACCAGATCGCGGTTGCCTCTCGCGAGCGGGGGGGGTAA
>CAZAHB010000079.1:0-22461 GCA_964484945.1 uncultured Armatimonadia bacterium
GCGAGGTCGGTGTGGGCTGAGTAGACAGACGTGCCATCCTGAAGCAGCCGTCGAACAAGCGCGCCGAGGGGACGATCCGTGCGCACTGCGTCGAGGCTGGCGAAGATCAGTGGATGATGGCTGACAATCAGGTCGGCGCCGACCTGTGCCGCCTCGTCCGCCACGGCGTCGGTGACTTCAAGACAAACCAGCACGGTCCGGCAGGGCTCGGCCCCGGATCCGACCTGAAGACCGACATTGTCCCAGTCAAGCGCGGTGTCCGGCGGCGCAACGGCTTCGATTTGCGATATGATATCAGCAACGATCATTCTATCACCCGTGGCGGGAGTTAGCACTCGCAATGGTCGAGTGCTAACGAGTACAGCCCCCACTTGACGCGGAAAGCGCCAGACAGTATACTGCCTCTCAGGTTATCTACCGTCAACCCGGGAGGCGTTCAGCCCATGCCGACGTATGACTACAAGTGCGAAAAGTGCGGGCAGGTCTTCGAAGTCACGCATGGTTTCGACGAAGACTCGCCCGACTCCTGTCTTTCTGATTCCTGTGACGGCACTTTGCGGCGCGTCTTCAGCCCGCCCACCATCATCTTTAAGGGCAGCGGCTGGCACGTGAACGACTACGGCCGCAACGGCAATGGCGATGGCGTGCGAAATTCGGCCAAAGCTGCAGAAGAGGCCGTCGAATCGGCCGAGGAGTAGCGGCCGCCAGGTGAATCTGCTTTCGCAGGTCGCGGTGCTCAGCCGCGACCTGCTTGCGTGTACGGTCAAGCGCTCACGGATGGATGATGACCTTAATGGCGCCTGTCTCCCGTTTGTTGAGCGCCACCTCGAACCCGCGGCGGGCATCTACGAGGTCATAGGTATGCGTAATCATCGGTTCGACAATGATCTCGCGGGATGCCAGCAACTCCAGCCCCCGTGCGAAGTCCTCGGGAAGATTGTTGCTTGATGTGGTGACGGTCCGCTCCGCCGCCAGTGAGGCGGTGTCCAGACGGAGGCCGTCGGCCGCACCGGCCATGAGCATCAGCATTCCTCCCGGCCCCAGTGCTTTCACAGCGGCCTGCTGCAGCGCGAGATCCCCGGTGGTGTCAAAGATCATGTCCGGGGCCTCTCCCCCGGCTGCATCCGCCAGAGCGTCCAGCACCTGCGCGGCCCCGGCATCACGTCCATCAACGGCCGCGTCCATCCCAATTTCTCGCGCGCAATCCAGAGCCGCGTCATAGACGTCCGTCGTCACGATGCTCTCCGCGCCCCATACGCGAGCAGCCTGGCCGATGAGCATGCCGATCGGCCCGGCTCCCAGAAGCGCGACCGTATCACCCGAGTCTACCCCGCTGCGCCGTACCGCGTGGATCGCCACGCCGAGGCCATCCAGGAACGTCGCCTCATCAAAGGAGACCGCCGCGGGCAGTTCATACACATTCTCTCGCCACACAACCACCTTCTCGGCCATCCCGCCGGGGTTGAATGCACGATCCTCCCATCCGGCACCGTGCCCGAGGTGCTCAGTGTTCGCGCAAAGCTGGCTTCTCCCGCGCCGACATTCTCTGCAATCCCCGCATGTGCTGAAAGCGAGCAGACCGGCCCGAGCCTCTCCCCCATCCATCCGCACGACCCCACTGACCTCGTGGCCGAGGATCATGTCAGGGGGATTGGGCTCCTCGTATCCGAGGGTATGCTTGGCCCATGGATTCTCGCCCTGGAGATAGCGCAGATCGCTGCCACAGATTCCACATGCGGCCACATCGCAGAGAATCTCGTCGGGCTGGGGCTGGGGGACCGGGACAGATCTAACTTCCAGCTTCCCGGGCTCCTCCAGTACGGCGGCGAGCATTTCCGTCATTACGGATCCCTTCTATCGACAGTAGCGGAACATGCAAAAGGGGCCGATAACCAGTTCGGCCCCATACGCTTCGTCACCTCCCGGCCGCGGCCCATTTGGGCAAACCCACGGGTGCGCGCCCCTACTGCTGCGCCTCGGGGCTGTCCTCGGGAGGGGCCGATTGGAGTATCTTCAGAATGCCCGGGATCAGTTCGGGGTAGCGCTCAGTGAACACACGCGTTATCTCAGCCGACAAATCCGGATAGCGTTCGAGAATAAGATTCGTGACATCCGCCATCACGGCCGGATGTTGAACAATGACACGATTCTGCACTTCCTCCAGCAGTTTGGGGTGCTGCTCGCGCAGCAGGCACAGCACGTCGTTGAGCAGTTGTCGGTGGCGCTGCCGTATCAGCCGCGCTGTCTCAGTCGCCGGGTCGCCCCCGGCGCTCTCGCGCATCGCCTCCAGCAGATCGGGATAGTCGCGCGTGATCAAGTCAGCGATTTCCTGCCGCACCTGCGGATACCGCTCACTGATCGCCTCCTGCAATGTGCGCTCGACGCTGATTGACAGCCGGGGATAGCGCGTTGTGATGAGCTTCCGAAGCTCCGCATCGAGCGCGACGAAGATGCCCGGTTTTCGGCTCTGGACAACCGCGAGTATATCAGCAGTAATGCCCGGGTAGCGGTTCCGGATGAACCGCAGCATCCGCGCCCGCTGATCCTCCGTGGAGGCCTGCAGCAGTGTCGCAATATTCCGGGCGCGAGGGGGCGCCTGGCTCTCTTCTGATTCGGCGGCAGCCTCATCGGTCTGTTCCTGAGGGGGCTCAGCAGGGGGATCTTCAGCGTCCGTTTCCGCAAGCAGCGGCACGCTTATGACACATGCCACGCACACTGCGAGCGCGCGCATCAGTCTTAGCATCAGGGAAGCTGATTCTCACTCTCTGTCAGCGCCTGGCGCATCGCCTCGGTGAAGCAAACTCCGAAGTTGCTCTCCTCGTCGGTCGCCACTGCAGGACCGAGTTCGGAGGTCGGTGTATCTGTCACGACCGCGAGCAATGTCGAGGACTTCTCCACCATGTGCTCGGAGACGAACTGATCGACCAGCATCCCGGCGACCACGCCGGTCGCCATCTGCTTCTCAAGTTCAGACGGATGGGCCGGGTCGAGCCCCGGCTCGCGATCCACCGTCGTCCGAGGCCCAGGAGCGACTACCGCCGGCTTCTCCGGCTCATCAAGGACCGGCCCGGCCGACGCGGTCGAGGGGGCCTCCGGGGGCGGAGCAAGTGCCAGAGCCGGCTCGGCGATCTCCTGCTCGGGCGCGCTGTCCGCCTCTTCGGCCTCCTGAACCGTCTCTTCGGCCGCCTCCGGATTCGACGTCGCAACTGTGGCAGGCACCACCGAAGGTGCGTTCGATGTGTCCGGTCGCGAAGCCAGCATGGTCTCGCCGGCGGCTTCGGCCTCCGATGAATCAGTTTCCGCCACGGGTTCTGCCGGAGTCGTGTCAGCGGCAACGGTCGTCTCATCTGGCTGATCGGTCATCGGCTCCGCGGCGATGGTCGGAGGTTCTGTGGATGGACAGGCGGTCTCGCAATCGCGGTCAGGGTGAAGCGCCTGCCACGGCGTGTAGACAGCCAGCAGCAGCGCCGCAGCGGCCGCGGCTGCCGCAGCCGGCACCCCGAAACGCGACCAGATTGTGGGCTGCTCCTCCGCCTGCATCTCATCCGCGGCATCACGCTGGATCCTCGCGAGCAATCCCTCGGGCACACGCGGAGGTGGTGTTGCGCGCAACGCCTTGCGTGCCAGTTTCATGGCCTCGTACTCGCGCTGGCAGATCGGGCATTGCTGCAGGTGCTCGCGAAGCACCTGCTCCTCATCGGCCGGAAGGCGCCCGTCCAGCATTTCGCTGAGCTGCTGCTCATACGCCGCGCTGTCGTGGCTCATCTCGGCCCGATTCCTCCGTCTCAGACAGATCCGTCACTATCATCGCTGAGGCGCAGCTTTCCTTCCTCGTATTGCTGCCACTTTTCGGCAAACCGCCTGCGGGCCCTGGCAAGCCGCGACTTCAGGGTCCCCAGCGGACATTCAAGGGTCGTGGCGGCCTCTTCATAATCAAGCTGCTGCAGGTCCACAAGCGTGAGCGCGGCCCGGTGCTTCGGACTGAGCATCCCCACGATCTCGTGGACGGCCCGCTGAACCTCTGATCGCTCGGCCAGCACATGCGGGCTGCGGGTCTCATCGGGAACGCTGCGTGACACCGAACCGTCGTCAGTCTGAATGTCCTGGTCCAGCGACGGTCCTTCGACCTCGGATCGCCGCTTCCGCCGGCGCAACTCATTGATACACGCGTTGACCGCGATCCGGTACAGCCATGTGCGGAAGCTCGCGTCGCCCTGAAACTGGAACTTGCGCAACGCACGCAGGGCGCGCAGGAATATCTCCTGCGTCAGATCCTCGGCCTCGTCGCTCCCGCACATGCGGTAGACGATACCATATACGTTCGAATGGTATCGCTCCGCAAGCTCTCCGAAGGCCTCTGCGTCACCCGACTGCGCAGCCCTGACAAGGACCTCATCGTCCCTGTCTGCTCTGCCGCGGTCGGTGTTTCCGGCCTTCACCGGGACATCCTCACTGTCAACAAACGCCTGAGTGCCCATAATGTTCCGTCACGCTGTGTTAAGACTCATCCTTCTTTGCTCTCGCGGTGCCCGCATCCGCATCAGCCCAGCGGCATTTGCCGGATGATGCGGTACAGTTCAGCGGCGATCAACTCCTGCCCTTCCACCGTAGGATGCACGCCATCATAGCGGCTGATCAGGTGCGCTATGCACGCCAGGTCGGATGCGTCCTTCGTCGCACCCTCGAACTCAGCTCGCACGGCCTTGTCCATAAACGCCTGCTGGAGGTCGCACAGGGTCACCGAGTATTCCTCGGCTACCTCCCGAATGATCTCATCGTACTCCAGCAGCGCGTTATTGCACCCACCCCAGGTATCGTAGAAGTCCACTTCCTGCGAGTACGTGTGGAACTCATCTACGATTGGCGTGGGCGTACACAGGATGATGTCCGCACAGACCTCGTAGATCTGGTCCAGCATTTCGTCGAGATTGTCGCGGAAAGCGTCAAGCTCCACGCGCTTTTCAGGTTCGTACCTCACATCGTTGCACGCGAATTCCACCACCGTCAGGTCCGGCCTGTGGCCGAGCACATCAGTCTCGATGCGCGCAAGACCCTCAACGGTGTTCTCGCCCGGCACACCCGAATTGATGACAGTAGTTTCGGTCTTCTCCCGCTTCAGTATCCTGTTCAGCCGGCGCTCAAGTACCGCCGGGAACGTGTCGCCTTCGGGCACGTACGGGTAACCACGCGTGATGGATGTTCCGTAGCAGACGATCGTTGGTCGCCGAACAATAGTGTCTTCAGTCACTGATGTTTGCCTCCCTCGCCGCCTGCTGGATGGCGGTGTCGAGATCGTCGAGAACGAGTGTGAGTTCATGAAATCCCATCGCGCGCATGGCCTTGAGAATCTCCCCCGGCTGGCCAACCAGGACCATGTTGCCCTCGCGCAGCCGCAGGCGGCCGAGCACGGCGAGGAGTTCCGCCAGAGCGCGTTCGTGCACAGAATCCGCGTTCTGCAGATCGACGACCAGCCAGCGTTCTCCCTGATCGACGAGATTGTGCAGCCAGCCACAGAGACGCTCGGTGGTACAGGCGCCACACTCCACGTCGCCATGTACTTCGACCACTGTGACCTCTGGATGTTTCTCTGCGGTGTACATCGTGGTCTCCACGTGCATGCCTCCCGGGTGCGTCACTCCGGCATCGACGCGTGATGCTCTTCGGCCCAGGCGATGAGGTCCTCCGCGCACGTATCCGGTATGTCAATTTCGGCGATCTCCACCGGATGGCTCCCTTTCGGGCCGTGCGAATCGGTGCCTCCAGTGACCAGCAGATCGTTCTCGTCCGCAAATCGAATGGCGCGCCGGGTGTCGGAGGGTGAGTGATGGCTGTGATAGCCCTCGATTCCCCCGAGGCCGGCCTCGATCAGGCTCTCGATGATGTAATCACTGACGCCCAGGCCCGGGTGCGCCAGGACCGGACAGCCTCCCGCCTGGTGAATGGCCTCCACCGCCTCGTAAGGCGAGAGTTTGTAGCGCGGCACAAAGGCAGGCTTGTCGCGCCCCAGATAGCGGTCAAACGCTTCCTGCATGTCCCTGACATAGCCCTTCTGCAACAGCGCCTGGGCGACGTGCGGCCGGCCGAGGCTCACCCCATCGCTCTGCGCAATTACCTCATCGAGCGTCATCTCGATGCCGTTCTGCCGCAGCTTCCCCACGATCTCATTTGCGCGACGCCGGCGGGCCTCTCGCACGTGAACGAACTTCGCGTGCAGTGCATCGTTCTCAAGATCAATCCAGTACCCGAGGATGTGCACCTCGGTCTTCTGAAACTCAGTGCTTATCTCCACCGCCGGGATAACTCGCAGATCGCTGCCGCTTGCGGCCTCGATGGCGGGCATGACGCCCCGGACCGTGTCATGATCCGCAATGGCGATGGCGGTCAGCTTCTTTTCAACGGCCTCTCCAGCGATCTCCTCGGGGGTCTGTGATCCGTCCGAATACGTCGAATGTATGTGCAAGTCGCAACCCATGTATGGTCAGCTTTCGTGATAGTGCCTCGTCCTGTCTCTGAAGTTCGCGCCGGAGTGGGGCGCCTCCTTCATTCGGAGGCGTCGGACACGGTCTTCCCCGCCGCTCCGTGCGACGGGCGCCCTCGCCCGTGGGCCGTTCGTCGTCTTTACCGTCCGGAGGTCGGGCCTGCCCGGGCCTGACGCAGTTAACGCGAAGCGACCAACGCATGGACGGGAGTGTCAGTGCCACGAAAAGGCAAACGAAAACGACCTACCCCTTCCCCACCAACCGCCTCGCCAGCAGCAGCGCCCCGGCCTTGTCCAGCGGCTGGTTGTTGCTTCCGCAGTTGGGGGCCTGCACGCACTCCGGGCAGCCGTCCTCACACGGGCAGCACTCAATCTGCTCCGCGACCGCCGTCAGGAGGTCATCGAGGCGATCGTAGGCTTCTTCCGCTATCCCTACGCCGCCGTTGTAGGCGTCATAGACGCTCACAACCGGGCCGCCAAGGTCATCGTGCTCGGACTCGGAGATGCCGCCGACGTCCCGCGCGTCGCAGAACGCGAAGATCGGCAGCAGCGCGATCATCGCATGTTCCAGCGCATGCAGGCTCCCCATCAGGTCCCGCTTCGCGTCGGCGAGAGCAGCCCTGTCCGCCTCACACGGCGCGACCGCAACACCGATCGTCTCGATGGTCCGCGATGGCAGGTCGAGGTCCTCAGTCCCAATCTCCTGCTCGGTGACCTGGCGCACCTTGCGGAACCCGACCACCTGTGCGGTGATCTCGATCTCCCCCAGCAGCGCGCGCGCTCCCGATGGAAGCTCTTGCTCCTCATCCCACTGGACGACCGACATCTGCGACGCGCTCATCGGCTGGGTGTAGTATCCCGGGTCCTCCTGCTCTACCCAGGCCACCTGGTCGTCGAGATCAAGCTCCCGCACAACGTAGCTCTCACCGGCGTGCAGGTAGACCGCACCCGGGTGCACGATCCGATACACCGAGGCGGCATCGACCGTCCCGAGCAGATCGCCCTCCCCCACCCCGCGGATCTGCCAGGGAGGCCCGCCTGATGATCGAAGCGAGATCTCCGCCGCCGGATAGACGTCCGGATCGACCCAGTACCAGCGCGAGCGTTTCGCGATAAAGGGGATGTCCGATCCCTCGCGGTTGCCGGGATCGGCGAGTACCTCCAGGATGTCATCCATCTCGTCGCCAAAAAGCTCGCGATCCGACTCGTCGATGGCCTGCTCGTAGGCGGCGCACAGCAGGTGCCCGGCGAGGATGTAGCGGTTGGTGGGATCGATCAGCGCCCGCTCGCTCTCGGCCTCGAGCAGGTACTCCGGATGCTCGATCAGGTAGCGATGAACGCCCCCCTGCAGCGTGACCAGGATCGCCAGCGAGTCGCGCTTCCCGCGCCCGGAGCGCCCGATCTGCTGCCATGTGCTGGAGATCGTGCCGGGATAGCCGGTCAGGATCGCCGCGTCCAGTCCGCCGATATCCACGCCCACCTCCAGCGCGGTGGTGGATACCACCCCGAGCAGTTCGCCCTCGAAGAGCTTGCGCTCGATCTCCCGGCGCTCCTCGGGAAGGTAGCCGCCGCGGTAGGACATCACCCGGTCGGCGAGATCCTCGAACTCTTCGAGGCCCTCCCGGGCATAGCGGAGTACAAGCTCGGCCACCCGCCGCGCGAGCACAAACACGATTGTCCGCACATGCGCCTTCACCAGCTCCACCATCAGTTCCGCGGCCTCGAGGTTCGCGGAGCGCCGGCGCAGCGGCTGTTGCTCGATTTCCGGTGGCTGCCACAGCACGAGGAACCTCCGCCCACGCGGGGCGGTGTCCTCGTCCACCACGGTGGCTTCCAGCCCCGTAAGCTCCTCGAAAAGCTCGCCCGGGTTGCCGATGGTCGCGGAGCATGCGATGAACTGCGGATCGGAACCGTAGTTGGCGCAGATGCGCCGCAGCCTTCGGATCACATTGGCCGTGTGCGATCCGAAGACGCCGCGGTAGGAGTGCACCTCGTCGAGCACCACGTACTCCAGGTTACGGAAGAAGTCGCTCCACGTGTGGTGATACGGCAGGATGCCGATATGCAGCATGTCCGGGTTGGTGAGGATCACCTGCGCCTCGCGCTTGATCCGCCGGCGATCCTTCCGGGGCGTGTCGCCGTCGTACGTAGCCGCGTGGAAGGCGCTCCCGGCGCCAAAATCCGCGAGCTTTCGAAGCTGGTCCTGCGCGAGGGCCTTCGTCGGGTACATCAAGAGCGCTCGGCGCGTGGGGCGTTCGTAGAGCCGCTGGGCCAGCGGGACCACGTAGGTGAGCGTCTTCCCCGAGGCCGTGCCGGTGACGGTAATTACGTTCTCTCCGCCCAGCGCCGCCTCGATCGCCTTCGTCTGGTGAACGTAAAGCTGCTTGATCCCGAGGTCCTCAAGAATCTCCTGGACTGTCGGATGCAGGTCCACGTCGAGTTTGGCATATTCAGCGTCCCGCTCGGGGACCTCTCGCATCCACTCGATCTGCCCGCGGTAATCATCGTCCGACCGGATTTCCTCTATCAGTCGTCCGAGATCCATGGAAGCGGTTCGCTCACCCTCAGTACCGTCTCGTCAGGAAGATGCGACACCCGGTCAGTGCGCACCCGGAAGATACTGTTACGTTCATTGCGCCAGCCCGGCCCGTCTCTGCCGATCACACGCAGGTCGCACGTGGGCGAACAGCAGAGCCGGCCCCGGGCTCCCATCGGCCGCCGTGCATGCCCCGGAAAGGATCACTGGTCATCCGCATCGTCCGGCTCCGCCGACTGCTCACCGGCGAGATCCTTGTCGGGCGCAGAGGGTAACTCGCCCTCTCGCAACGGATCCTCCTGCTCGCTCTCAGAAGGCCTGGCGTGATCGCCAAAGCCGGTCGGATGATCAGAGGCATCCGCGGCCTGCGCATGGTCTTCTTCGGCCTCACCGGGCTTGCGCTTCTCAAACAGACCCGCCAGCCAGACGCTGATCAGATACAACAGGACCATCGGTCCGGCCATGAACGACATGGTCGCCGGGTCGGTTGTGGGCGTCGCGACGGCCGCGAATATGAAGATGATCAGCACCGCCTGGCGCCACCAGCCGATGAGCTGATCGCGCGTGACGATACCCACCGCGGCCAGGAATGTGAGTACCAGCGGAAGCTCGAAGGCGATCCCGAAGACCAGTAACAGCCGCATCAGAAAGAACAGGTAGGGCTTGAGCGTCAGTTCCACTTCAACACCCATGGACCGATTGAAGTGGAAGAAGAACGCGAACGCCCTCGGTGAAATGTAATAGCAGAAAACGACCCCGCCCAGGAACAGGAAGACCGCCAGGGGTACGACAAGCACGACCCACTTGCGCTCATGCTCCTCCAGCGCGGGCTCCACGAAAAGCCACATCTCGATGATCGCGCCCGGGGCGGCGAGGATCAGTCCGGCAACAAGCGCAATCTGCATCATCAGGATGAAGCCCTCGGCCGCCTCGAAGATCCGGAACTCGAAGTCCTCGATGCCGGCCATGGCTGCCCCGGCCTCTGCCGGCAGTCGGAGCATTTCAAGCATCTGCTCCCGGAAGACCCAGCTTGCCGCCGCAGCTACAACCACATAGATGATCGTACGCAGAATCCGCCACCGCAGTTCCTCGAGGTGGTCCCAAAAGCTCAACTCGTGGCGCTCCTCGGCCATGACACGTCCTCGCGAAGTGAAGTGGTAGGCAACACGGGCCCGACCTCGTGACTATTTCGCTATCCGGTGGAGGAACTCCTATTCGAGCACTGATCGATAATAGAGAGAAGGAGTTATCGCGCAACCCGGGCAAGGGCCATCATGCGGCCTGCCAGAAGAATGCGCTCTGCTGAGGAAGTCCACTATGAAACGAATACTGGTGGTATCTGTTGTCATCTCTCTGCTGCTTGCTCTGCCTGCGTTCGGAGCCGATGTGAGCGCAGAAGAGCACGCAGACGGCTTCACACTCTCCGGCCCGCGACTCGCGGTGAGCGTCCATGACGGCATCATAACCGGCGTGCAGAGCCGGGTCACGGGCGAGCAACACGCCAGCCCTGCCACTGACGATCTCTCCATTCCCTCCGGCATGGGGCACCTGGCGCCGGACATGGGAGCCGCACAGCAGCTTCACATCCCCTGGGGATCGAAGGAGATGTCGCAGGACCCCGACGCGGGTGACTTCCCCAGCCAGCACCGACCGGACGATGGCTCAGAGTTCGCATTCCAACGGACCGATGACGGGGCCCTGGGCACATGGACGGGCCTGAGCAACGGTCAGCACCAATTCCCGGCCGAGAAGCTCTCCGTGAAGGTCCGCGTGTCTGATAGAGGCGAGACCCTCGTGCAGGCCTGGGGCGAAAGCCCCGAAGGTGGCGTGTACGGTGTGCAGGTGCCGGTGGCGAACCTGCACCCGGAGCACCGCGTGTACTCGGCCAGCTTTGGCGGGATGGTCTATGAGAACACGATGGCGCCCGCGCTCCGCACGCTCGCCGGTGCACCGTTCATCGAAGCGCCGGTTCTGGCAGTCGAAGGTCGCGAGGGAACGCTCGGGCTCTGGACCGAGGACGAGCGCTTCAACCCCTGGTTCTGCTTCATCAACTGGAGCGGTACAAGCTGGTCGGTGGCCTTCGAGCACCAGAATCTGATGCCCTTCGAGCCGCACCGCGCGGTCGAATCCGTCACCTGGCACCTCGATGTCTTCGATGGCGGCTGGGTCGATGCGATGGCGCCCTACCGCGATTGGTATCGAGAGCTTTTCGCCGAGGAGTTCGCCATCCGCGATTCCGTCGAATGGGCCGAGCGTATCCAGATCATCGTGGACGCGGTCTCCGAAAACAAAGACACCTACGACGCCCTGGCCGCAACGTTTGATCCGGAGACGATCCTTATACACGAGTGGAATGCGCGCAAGCCCAGCTTCAGCGGCGAGCTTCCGGCGATGGAGCCGAAGGATCACTACCCCGACCAGGTGGCGCTGGCGCATGAGTACGGGTTCCACACCATGGCCTACTGCAACAGCTACTGCGCGGAGAAGGGCTGCCCCGCCTGCGAGGAGGCGAACATCGGCGACATCGCGCTCACGCGCCGCTATCGGGGCATGTATCGCTACGACCGCGGACCGCTCACGTGGGCTGATTACGAGGACGGCGACCTGGTCTACACCGATCCTCTCGCACCCGGATGGCGGACCGATCATATCGACCGAATGAAAGAGTGGAAGCGCGAGACGGGCACGGACGCCAACTATGAGGACACCGCGGGCGCGTGCGGCGACTACGGCAACGGTGTCGTCGAGGGGCTGCAGGCCGCAGAGGGCACCGTAGCGCTCTTCAGGGAGCTGCTTCGCGCGCAGCCGGATGTCCCCATGGCCTCCGAATACGGCCCCTCGCCGATGGCCTTCGCCACACAGTGGCCGCTGCACTACCAGCAGGTCTGGGGCAACAGCGCCTCGCGCGAGTTCTGGCTCTCGCACATGCGGCCGGTCTGCGCATACCTGTTCGGTAACCGCTCCTGGACGCCGAACATCCGCGCGGAAACCAACTTCCTTCAGCACGTTGTGATGGGCTGTTCGGATGCGCTGGGCGGCGTGGCGCAGTTCCCCGGGACACTGAAGGCGCTCCAGACCACCCGCGGCGCGCTGGTGCAGATGAAGCGGCGCGCGCAACTGTTCTCGGCCCGCCGGCTTCAGCCGACGTTCCCGACAGGCCGATGGGAGCGGGACCTGGCCTGCGTCTACACCGATGACGCCGGTCGCGAGTATCGCTACTACGCCGACGACCGCGTCCATCGCATGATCGGGCCCGACGGTGAGGCGCTGTATGAGCGCGTGACCGGCCTCAGCGAGTTCGATACAGATCTGACCCTCCCGGGTTGGCCGGCCGCGACCGATGAGGGCCTGCTGGGCCTGAACCCGGCGGTGCGCTATGCGCTGGTGCCGGGGGCGCACGGTCGAACCAGGGTGCGGATCACGGATCTTCCCCCGGACACCATGATCGGACGGTTCTATGGCGACGCGCGCTTCACGGTTGTCCAGATCGCGCCCGTCGGCGAAGACGGCCCGACCGCCGGCGAGATCACAGCAGTCGCCAACCGCCGGACACAGACAGTGCTCGTCAACGGCGCGCCGGCCGAGGCGCCCGTCTGGCCTGAGGAGGCCGATCAGTCCGAAATGAAAACCTGGCGTTCGGAGCAGATGCCGACCTCCCTGGTCTTCGCGCACACGGACGCCGCCCGGCCGCAATGGGGCGAGTTCTTCGACACCAGCTATGAGCGCGCGCAGTACGTGGACGTGCAGACGGGCCTTGGCGCGGGTGACCGGACACCGCGGGACCTTACGCGCCGGTACGAGATCCCCGGCGAGGGGAATGCGACCCTCTACGGTGGCCTGAACTGGGGCGGCGAAGCGGAAGTGGTCATGGACTATCTCGTCACCCCGCCGGGCGACGGGGCGGTACTGGAGGTCTTCACCCGCAACAGTCAGGACCAGTACGGCAACGGGACGATCGCGCGGCTGTATATCAACGGCCGGGTCGTCCACGCCCACGACTTCGGCCCGGAGAAGGTCGAGGGCCAGGATGAGGCTGTGTGGGACACGTCCCTGCACCGCTGGCGGGTGCCGATCGAAGTTGAGCCGGGCACTCCGGTGCTGGTGAGCATCGCCACGGACAACAAGGGCTCCAACAACGCGGATTACCAGTGGTGGAGCCCCCCGCGGTTCGTCCAGGCAGCCGCTGAGCCGCAGTTCGTACAGTGGGCGGATGAGCAGTGGCAGCCTGAAGAGGACCGAGATAACTGAACCGCACGACGCGGGGTTCTGCGCTCAGTCCCACGGATAGGCGTCTGCGAGCCACTCGGCCAGTGTCCCGTCATATCGGGCGTGGGCGAGGTGCTCATCGCCGCGCTGGCTGCCCCATGAGTAGTAGATCACCATGCGGCCGTCGAACTCGCAGAAGTCGATGTCGGAGTTGTTGATGTCCTCGCCGGTCCCCGGTCGAAGGATCGGATTCTGCGGGCTCTGCTGCCAGTGCAGCAGGTCCTCCGAGCGTGTCAGCCATGTCTCGAACCACCAGGGCCCCGCGTGGTCGAGGTACCACACGTAGTAGTGCCCGTCGTGGAAGCGAATGCTCGGGCACGCGGCATATCGGTCAGTGCCCAGGACGGCTTCCTCGTGCGGCAGCACCGTCCAGTTCAGAAGGTCCTCTGAGACAGCGAACTTGATCGTGAACGAGGGCCAGGGACCGAAGTCGCTCTCCAGCGCCATCACATAGCGCTCACCGTCGTGGCAGACCGAGCAGTTGAAGAGCCGCTCGTCTTCACCCTTGATGGCCAGTTGCGACTCCCAGTGGCGCAGATCGGTGGTGTGGAAGACAGTGATCTCGTCGGTGATCTCGTCATCCTCCCCACGGCGAGCCCCGTAGACGAATACTTCGTCATCGCGGACGAAGGGGACCGCGAAGGTGTGCATCTCACCGAACTCGGAGAGTACCTCACAGGCGGCGAACTCCTCGGCATCGCGCACATCGCGCTTGCCGTCTGCCAGTCTGCGGATGCGCAGGTAGTGCTTGCCCCCGTGCGTATTGTCGGGCGTCCGCGGTCTGACCGCCTCCAGGATCAGCAACTCGCCCCGGTAGACGAAGGGCGAGGTCTCCACCAGATGGTTCATGAGTGTGCCGAGTTTGCGAAGAGACATCAGCTATCAGCTCCCAGCTACCAGCGGCCAGCTTACGGCTACGAAAAACGGCACCATGCGGCACCGGTTAGGATCCGATGGATTTGCTCACTGTTCGGAGCAGTCCATGCAACATTCTACCGACTTCACGCGTCATTCGCGTAGCCCCGGCACGATCATCCTCGTTGCCGTACCCCAGGCGTCTGCTCAGTTCGAGAAATGTCTCGAGTTCTGCGAGGCTGCCGGCAGCTATGTTCAGGAATCTGCGGAACTCCGCATCGCCACTCCGGCCGCGGCCTTCCGCTATGTTCGCAGGCACCGCGGCCGCACACCGGCGCATTTGCGATATCAGTCCGTACAGTTCATGCTGCGGAAAGGTTTCAGTCAGCCTGTAAACTGCAACCGTCATGTCCATTGCATTCTGCCATACATCGAGGTTGCGATATCCTGCATTCTCTGCCATTGTCATCCCCCTGCTGATCCAAGCTCGGCTTTGTATACGTGTGCATTGCTTTCAGGTGTTCGGCCGGAGCCGCTTGCTTGCGGCTGGCAGCTTGCTGCTGGTAGCTGCCGTCAGAACCAAATTATCGGCAAGTTATCGAAGATCGCCAGGCCGGTCATCTTCGCCAGTCCCATCACGATCCCGGTGAAGAAGTAGTGGCCGACGACGACGCCCAGAAAGCCCGGCATCAGGCGGCGGTAGGAGGGCACACCACCGATGCGCAGCAGCGCGCCCTTGATCGCCCACACGATCGCAAACGGTGCCCAGAACCGGCGCCCGTGGCTGAAGGCGATCACCAGGCCTGCCGGGTGGAAGGGGACCTGCAGGAAGATGTTGCGCAGCACCACTCCTCCGAGCGTCAGAACCAGCCCTACGCCGGCCCCCCACCACGCGCTGGCGTCGATCATCGTCGGCGCGGTGACCAGGCCGATGGCCCAGTCCGCGTCGCGGTGGGCATACTGCACGCGCACGCCGCCGACCCCGGACCCGCCGCCAAGCACGTTGGCACCGTGATCGTAGAAGGCCGTCAGGTGCATCCACCAGCCCAGCGCGATCCCGACCGGCACCGCCAGCAGCAGCATCTTCGACATGCTGCCGAAGTCCATCCCGCCGCGCCGGGTCATGTTGTAGCCTTCAAGCTGCGCGGCGAGGCCCGAATGCGGGTAGCCCCGGTCGATCCAGCGGACGTTGAAGATCGCGGTGAACGGGCGCCACTGTCCCTCCGCACCGATCGACTTCGCGCCCGCAAGGCGCACGAACGTCTCGGTCATCGCCGAGTGCGGGAACAGCCAGGGGGTTGCCGCCCCCGCAATTGCGCGAACGCGCGCATGGCCGATCGCCGCAACCATGAACATGAAGATCGCGAAAAGCACGTAGTGCCCCGGCAGGCCCGTCCACAGCCAGAAAGCGCCCATAAGCGCCATGCCCAGTACCGCTCCGCGCATCAGCCACACGTGGTCTCGCGGAAGTTCGTCGGCCTCGCGTTCAGAGCCGCCGAAGGCTCGCCGCAGGCCCTCCAGCACCGGGCGCCTGCCGACCCACAACGCGGCCAGCACCAGTCCGATGAATGACCCGGCGGTCGCGTCGCGATATGCGCTTCCCTTGATGTCGCGGCCTGCCGCGGCGGCGCCGACCTTGAAGAGGTTGATCCCGATCCACGACAGCCAGGTGGTCAGCAGCACGTCCTGTGGCGCGAAATAGGCCAGACCGTAGGCCTCCGGCATCAGGAAGACGTTCAGGCCGCCACCGATTGCCGACCACGGATGCTCGGTGAGCAAATTCCCAAGCGGATGCTCGCGCCCGAGCATCGGAAAGGCGAACGTCGTCGCCGCGATCATCTCGTGGATACCGTAGCTGGCGCCGATGACGAACCCCACCCACATGATCGGGTCGCGCAGGAAAGGGATATCGGCGATGAAGCTGCGCTCCTCGGTGATCCCAAGCGGTATCTCGACCAGCGGATACGGCAGGCGCTCGGACAGCGTCCATTCGCGTTCGGCGAGGCCGGCGACGCATTGCATCGTGCCGAAAAGCACCAGCAGAAACAGCGACCAGGTGATCAGTGGCGTGGCCCACGCGCCCCACGGCACGAGCTTCGTGCGCCAGATCGGGCCGTAGAGGAAGCCGCTGATGCCCTCGCCCGGGCCGGCACCCGTCAGCGCCTCATCGGAGCCCTCGTACATCTGCCGCACGGCCTCAGAGTCGGTCACATGGAGGTACTGATTCGCATGAGGCAGCGCCTGCGCGTAATCGTTCGAGTAGTCCGCGAAGTAGGTCAGCGTGGTCAGTTCAGGCAGCAGCGTGCGGATCACGCCGACCGCGAAGACGATGGTAGCGATGGTGATGAATGCGTAGATGTACATATTCTGCTGACCGGAGAGCGACAGCCAGGCGGAGATCCGACCCAGCAGCGTCTCTTCGCCGGCGGTGCGGGCGACTTTGCGAAAGAGCAGCGACAGCACCACGAACAGCAGCAGCCCCGCAAGCGCCGTCATCGGTGGCACGGACTCGGTGATCTGACACGCGAACGCGACAAGTTCCGCCTCTCGGGCCCAGACGACCGCGACAAATGCGAAGATCAGCGCGATGATGACGGTCCGAAGTCGGACGCGCTGGCCGGTGGGGGTGGTGTCGGCGTCGGCTTTCGACTGGATTGCGTCTGCGGTTGCCATGGGGTCCCTCGATGTCTCGTTGTGTAGTGCTGAGATGACGCAAGAAGTTGCGTCAGTCGTACTCTTCGATTACTTCGATGACCTCTCGGGACCTGGCCATCTCCGCAAGGTCGCGTGCCGAATTCCCGCTGCTGTTGGGCAGGTCCGGATCGGCGCCGGCCTCCAGCAATGCCCGCACGACTTCAACCTCTCCGGCCTTCGCCGCCTGATTCAGCGGCGTCACTCGCTGATCGGTCAGTCCGTTCGGATCGGCGCCCAGTTCCACGAGCAATTCGACAACCGCAGTCGGGTCTTCGGCCCAGCGCGCTTCATGCAGCGGTCGCGTCTTTGTGTACCCCGCCGGCGCGTCAGGATCTGCGCCAGCCGCGATGAGCAGCCGGATCATGTCCAGGTGCCCGCCCGCTGCGGCTCGGTGCAGGGGCGTCCCGTCCAGCACACCGCCATCCAACGACACATCCGCCCCGGCGTCAAGCAGACGCCGAGCGACGTCCAGATGACCCTCCCGGGCAGCCGCGTGCAGAGCCGTGGCGCGACGATCGGCCTGCGCATCGACCGTCGCGCCCGCGGCAAGCAGAGCGTTCACGACCTCTCCGTGTCCCTGTCGCGCGGCCAGCACCAGGGCCGGAGAGCCGTCCTCGGAGGTGGCGTTTGGATCCGCGCCCTGCGCAATCAGCCGCTCGACGGCCTCCAGGTTTCCCAGTTGCGCGGCCATCGGCAGCGTCAGATCCACGCCGCTGTCGACCAGCAGCGAATACGCGTCGTCATGCCCCGCCTCAAGCGCCTGCTCAGCCGCCAGACGTTTGTGCGCGTCGTCGAAATCCCCGGTCCCAAGCAGCGTCTCGAGGACATCGATGTTTCCGGTGCGAGCGGCGGCGGTCAGCGGAGACCGGCCGTAGTCATCTTTCAGAGACGGGTCTGCGCCAAGCTCCAGCAGAAGCGAGACCATCTCAGGACTCTCGACTTCAACCGCCGCCTCCAGCGGGAGTTCCTTCGAGTTGTTCGGGCCTCGATCATTAAGTTTGGCGCCTGACGCTACCAGCGTCTCAACGACCTCTCGCTGCTGCCACTGAGTAGCGATGTAGAGAGCGCTGCGCATACCCTTCTCCGGGTCGGCCCCAGCGTCAAGCAGCATCTTCACGATTTCAGTGTGTCCACGTCGCGCCGCCGCGTGCAGCGGCATGAAGCGCCCCACAATAATCTTGTTGGGATCCCGACCGGCATCCAGCAGCCGCCGCACCGTCTTCGCATCGCCCAGCGCCGCTGCGGACGCCAGCGTCGGCCTGGCCCCGTGTTCGACGAGCACGTGGAACGCGCCCTCGTGTCCGTTGATGGCCGCGTGCTGCGCGGCCTCATGGACGAATCCGGGGCTCTCCCCCGCCCCATGATCGAGCAGTAACGAGACGATTGCCGGGTCTCCCCGCACCGCCGCCTCGATGATGATGGGCCAGTACGACAGCCGCGGCGGGCCGATTGCGGCGCCTCGATCAAGCAGAAGTCCCACGGTAGACAGCCGCTGAGCCTCCACGGCGATCTCCAGCGGCGTGCGCCATTCCGGGTCCCCCCTCCGACTGTCGATCTTCGCACCGGCATCGAGAAGTGCCCGCACGACATCGTCGTGTCCCTCGTGCGCCGCCGCTGCCAACGGCGACCACTCAAAAGATTCTTTGTCCGTCTCCGCGCCTGCCGAAAGAAGCCGCTCAACCACCTTCGCGTGACCCTCACTGGCAGCCGCGTAAAGCGGAGTTGCATCCCACGCGGACCGTTCATTGGGATTGGCCCCCTCGTTCAGAAGGCGATCAACCACCCTCAGGCTGCCGGCCGCGGCCGCATCGATCAGCTCCGTCTCCGCACCGGCATCAACCAGTGTTTCGTACGCCTTCACGGCAGATTGGTCAGTGGCGTAGTCCGCGGCGAGATTCAGCACCTCACGATTCTCGCCTGCCCCGTGCTCAAGCAGTTCACGAATAATCGCGACGTCGTTGTTGGTGGCCGCACGAACCAGCGGCGGCCACTTCGGCTCCCCTTCCCCGTCCGGAGAAGCGCCTCGCGACAGGAGCAATCTGACAGTTGACAGATGACGACCGGCTACAGCGGCCTCCAGCGCCGGCATCTCTGATGGGGGAGCGCCCCGAACTTCCGGATTTGCGCCCGCATCGAGCAGCGCCGCGACCGCCTGGTCATTGCCACCACGCGCCGCAAGCGCCAGTGGCGTGACATGCTTGGTATTGCTGCCGATGTCGTCGACCTCTGCGCCGGCCTCAATCAGGATCGGAATGACGTCGCCGCGTCCATACTCCGCAGCCAGCGCCAGAGCGGTCCAACCGCGATCTCTGGCGTTCACGTCGGCACCCGCGCTCAGGTGCCTGCGCACTTCATGGACACTGCCTATGGCAGCGGCATGCTGCAGGTTCTGCGTCCGGAACTGTCGAGTGCAGCCGGTGACGGCTATGAGACACAATACGAAGATCAGGGCTCTGAGCGGACGCACATTCCTCCACCTCGCTCATTCCGCGGCCCCGCGTCGCGCGGCTCAACTACCCTCCATGCGGGTTCTCCCACTCCGCGCCGACGCACTCGATGAACTGGTCCAGCAGGTCATCGGGCGGGTCGAAGGGAAACTCGATCGGCGCCTGCTCAACCTCGCTGGCGTAGCAGGCGAGGATCACGAGCCACTCGTCCAGCGATGTCGCGAGGTTCGTGGGCGTGGGCTCGCCGGTCTCCAGCCAGTGGAAGACCGCGCGTACGAGGTTCGCCTGGCCCACGTCATCGACCACGCGGTACTCGTGCTCGCCGGACGAGTACTCGCCCTCGATGCCCATCTCCCAGCCATTCATCTTCCAGTGCAGAAAGCCCGTCTCGCCATAGACCGCGATGCGCTTGTGCATGTGGCGCGGGACATCCTGCGCGATCTCCGGCACACCCTCACCTGACTGCAGCACGCCCCGCGTCTCGTCCACGAACGTGATCAGCGCCGAGGCGGTGTTCGGGCTCGGATGGGTTCCGTTGATGTCATCGAATCCCGAGCACGCGGCATGGACTGAGCGCACGTCAATGTAGTCCGCGTACGCGAACATCAGGTCCAGCACGTGTACGCCCTGCCCGTTCATCGGCAGCTTCGCGGAGGCGTCAAGGCAGCGCACATCGCCGATCTCGCCATTGCGCACGCGCTCGACGAACTCGAGCGTCTTCTCGTGGTAACGAAGCTGGTGGTTGACGGTAAACTTCGTGTCACTGCTCGCCTCAAGCTCGCGCAGGTTCTTGTAGTCGTCCGCGCCGATGGCGATCGGCTTCTCCACGATGACCGCGGGCACACCGTGGTCCGAGAGCCGCTTCATCAGCGAGTACCGGATCGTCGGCGGCATGGACATATGCACCAGGTCCGGCTGCTCCTGCTCGATCATCGTATCGAGGTCCAGGTACCAGTTCGGGATATCGAACTGCTCGGCGTAGCTGACCGCTTTCTCCTCGATCAGGTCGCAGCACGCGACCGGTGTACCGTCTTCGATGTTCGGATAGACGCGGGCATGCCCCTTCGACCGCCCGCCACAGCCAAGAAACGCGACTTTGTAGCTCATCAGAACTGCCTCCCATACGATCAGAAAAAACTCACGGCAACGGCAAACAGCCGGGAGGGCACATAGGCCCTCCCCTCCACAAAGACAACGGCTAGGCCCAGTCCCCGCCTCCCGCGTTCAGCCAGCGGTGGTACGGTGGCGGGCCCGGGGCGCAGACCTCGTTGAACCGCAGATTGTCCAGCGGCTGGTTCACGACCTCCTCGATGCGCTCGCGCTGCTTGGCCACCACGTCGGGGTGGTCGTCGAGTACGTCAGTATCCTCGTCCGGCAGCTTGAACAGAAACTCCATGTCATCGTCCCGCCCCACCGGACATGAGTACAGCCACTCGTCATCCATCACCGACGCCCAGCCTGACGCGGGGCCGTTGGAGTTGCCGGCCCAGCCGTTCACGATGTACGGGCGCAGCGCCTCCGCCTCACCCGTCGCCAGCGGCCAGATGTCCATGCCCTCACACCGGTGCGGGATGTCGAGCATCGTCAGCAGCGTGGGCATCACGTCGTGGCTCTGCACGTAGTCGCCGACCACGCGGCCTTCGGGGCCGTCCGGATGCCGCATGTACCACAAAAAGCCCACGTTGTACGTCCGCATATTCCCGTTGCCCTTGCCGAACTTGATGTGGTCGAGGATCTCGGTTCCGTGGTCGCTCAGCACCACCACGATCGTGTCATCCCACAGATCAAGCTCCTCGAGCTTCTCGAAGATCCGCCCGACCTGCTTGTCCACGAACGTGACCTCGCCCTTGTAGAGAGCCTTGATGCGCTCTATCATCTCTTCGGAGGGCTCTCCGTTCTCGTACGCCGCGCCCGGGAAGACCGGATCGATGCCGACCGACGGGGCGTACTCGTCGGCGTATTTCGTGGGCGGGTCCCATGGCTCGTGCGGATCGAACATCTCCACCCAGAGCATGAACGGATCGTTGCGGTGCGCGGCGTCGAGCCAGTCACAGGCGCTGGTGGCGACCTTCGCGCACAGGTAGTCGTCCTCGCTCTCGCGATCGGCGTTATTCGCGAGGTACTGCGAGAGCGTCGCGTGGCGCTTCCAGTTGATCGGTTCAGGCACGTGCTGCTTCATCAGGTGCTCGATGGCTTCGGGCCGCACGGGCCTGTAGTTGTCCGACTCCTGCCCGCGGATGAAGTCGAGGGTGGCGAAGCCGCGCCAGTAGTTCATGGTCGGCTTGAACATGTGGTAGACATCCGCGCACATGCCGGTGTAGTAGCCATGCTCGCTCAGCACCTCCGCGAGGGTATCCTGCTGTGGCGGGATCTTGTGCCAGCCGGGCTGATGGTGCCAGTGGCCGCGGCGATCGTAGTTGTAGTTCCAGGGGAAGGTCCGGTGGCCGGTGTAGAAGGCCCGACGCATCTGCAGCGTCGGCTGGCCCTCGCCGTATGCGCCCTCGAACGCGACGGAGCGCGCGTAGAAGTCATCCAGATAGGGCGTGTGGACGTCGCTGAGCTTCTTTCCGGGCCCGACGATGTCGTTGCGGAAGGTGTCCAGACAGATAGCGACGATGTTCATGACACAGAGGCTCCCTCGGTCTGAAAGCAATCGGGACGCGGAGGGGTGTTTCGGCGTCAGGGGGAGGAGGTCCTTCAGCGGCCCGTCAAAGCTCCATGAAGTACTCCACGTAGGGGATAGCGCGCTCGAAGCCGGCCTTGTGGTACATGGCGCGGGCCGCGGCGTGGCCGGGGTCGCCGCCGGTCATCACGCGCGCGCCCTCAAGGCCCTCCTCGCGGAAGACCTCCAGCGCGTGCTCCACCTGCGCGGTGCCGATGCCCGAGCCCTGGTGCGCGGGGAGGACCGCGTTGTTGGAGATCTCCCCGAAACCGCGCCCGCGGTGCAGCCGCCACGTGAGGAAGCCCACGATCTGTCCGCCAAGCTCGGTGACAATCGCGCCCTGCGGATGGTCGCGAACCTGCACCACCACGCTGTTGCGCTTGCGCGTATCCCAGTCGCCGAACACGCGCTCCCACAGGGCGTCACCAAGCACGTCCCGCCAGCCCTCGAAGACGTCGCGCCACGCGGCGACGGCGATCTCGCCACAGCGCTCGGCGTCCTCGGGGCGGGCGGGACGTATTAC
>CAZAHB010000080.1:0-22454 GCA_964484945.1 uncultured Armatimonadia bacterium
ACACGGTTGCTCTCCCTTTGCGATACACGACATCGCCGGCGGGACGAGGGGGGAGAACGACAAACGCGCGCTGTGAACGTAACCCCCTAATCGTTGATACAGAGCCCAGATGAAGGACCCTTCCAGTATGTCGCGAACTATTTCGCATCATGAGTGAGCGAGAGGTCGTCCGGAAGCCGCAGCGCGAACTTCCGGTTATCGGGACGTACGATGTGGTCGTTGCGGGCGGTGGACCGGGCGGTATATGCGCCGCCGTGGCCGCCGCCCGCGCCGGTGCGCGGACATTGCTGGTCGAGCGCTACGGATTCCTTGGCGGCATCGCCTCCGCCGGGTGGGTCGATCTGCTGCTGGGGATCTCCCCCGCTCGGACCGGCGAGATGGTGGTGGGCGGGATCTTCCGCGAGATCGTGGACGAGATGGCTGCCCTCGGCTCCGCGCGGCCCTTCGACGAGGGCATCGAGGCGGGGCGCATTCCCTTTAATCCGGAAGCACTCAAGCTCGTCGCGGACGCGATCGTGCTCGGCAGCGGAGCGGATCTGCTGCTGCACTCGCCCGTCAGCGACGCGATCGTCGAGGACGAGCGCCTGCGCGCTATCGTTCTCGAAGGCAAGTCCGGTCCTCGCGCGGTCGAAGCATCGGTGTTCGTGGACGCCACCGGAGATGCGGAGGTGGTCGCGCGGGCCGGTGGCCGGTGGGAGATGGGGCGTCCCGCCGATGGCCGCGTGCAGGCGATGAGCCTGATGATGCAGATGGGCGGGGTGGATCCCGAGCGCGTCCCCACCAGGGGCGAGGATGATTCGGAGGTCAAGGCCGCTATGCACGAAGCGCTGCTGAAGGGCCTTCCCGCTTACCGCTGGCATACGCCGGAGCCCAGCCCTGACGACCGCCAGAGATCACTTGCGTTTAACGTGACGCATCTGGGCGGCGATCCCACTGACGTGGATCATCTGACTCGGGCCGAAGTGAAGGGCCGCCGCGACGCCCGCGAGATTGCGGCATGGATGCGCGAGGCGGTGCCGGGCATGGAGCAAGCGCACCTGCAGTTGACCGCGCACATGGTCGGCGTCCGCGAGAGTCGGCGGATGGTCGGACTGGAGACCGTCACCGGAGAGGACGTCCTCTCCGCGCGCAAGCGCGATGATACGATCGCCCGGTGTACATTCGGGCTGGACGTGCACTGCCCGATGGCGCATACCGGCCCTGAGGCCGTGCAGGTCGATGGGTGCGGCTGCCGCGCAAGTTGTGGCAAGCGCGATTGCGTGATGTTCACGGAATACCCCGAGCAGATCCCGGAGCACGGAGGCGTCGCGGATGGCTCGTGGTATGATATTCCCTACGGGGCACTTGTCTCCGCGGATCTGCCGAACCTGCTCACCTGCGGGCGCAGCGTCTCTGCCGACCACCAGGCGATGGCGTCGCTGCGGGTGATGGGCCCGGCGATGGCCACCGGCCAGGCCGCGGGAGAAGCTGCGGCGATGGCCGCGGCAGTATCGGACGCGACCACCGTTGAAGTCCATGAACTCCAGCGCCGACTGCGCGCTACTGGTGCTGCGATTTGAGGTTGTAGTTGTCCGCTCCCGGCTGTTGTCCGTTCGCCGTTCGTTCGTCGCAGTCAGACGTTAGCTGGAAGCTGTTAGCTCGTCGCTCGTCGCTCGTAACTCACCAGGGAGGACCAACGAATGCCGAACATTACGATCCCCGAACAGGAGATACCAGTTGTCGGAGACTATGACGTCGTCGTCGCCGGAGGCGGTCCGGGTGGGATACCCGCCGCCGTCGCGGCCGCGCGGGCCGGCGCGAAGACGCTGCTGATTGAGCGCTACGGATACCTCGGAGGCATGGCTACCGCCGGGCTTATTGCCGTCATCCTCGGCACCCGCGCCTCGGGAACCGATGAGCCGATGATCGGCGGCATAGCCGAAGAGCTGTGCCGGGAGATGCACTCGCTCGGCGGCGCGCCGGACTACGATGAGGCCGTCAAGCGCGGCGGCATCGCGTTCGACCCGGAGGCGTTCAAGCTCGTCAGCGACACGCTCGTGCTCGGCAGCAATGTGGACCTGCGCCTGCACTCGTGGGTCGTCGATGCGATCGTGGAGGACGACATGATCTCCGCGGTGGTGCTGGAGAGCAAGTCGGGCCGCCAGGCGGTGACCGGAAGGGTCTTTGTTGACGCCACAGGCGACGCGGATGTCGTCTGGCAGGCGGGTGCGAGCTTCACCCACGGCCGCGAGTGCGACGGCGCGGTCCAGGCGATGGGGAGCATGTTCCGCGTCGGCGGCATCGATGAAGAGCGCCTGCCCGGGGGCGAGGAGCGCGAGGAGATCATGGAGCGCGCCCGCATGGCCGTCAACGCCGGCGAGATCACCGCGTACAATCCTTCGTGGGGCGGTAGGGTCGCGGGGAAGATCGAGGGCGAGCACATGGCAAACGCCACGCGCTTTGCGGGGGATCCGTGCAGCGTCGAGGACCTGACCGACGGCGAGGTGCAGATCCGGCGCGACACGTGGGAGCTGGTGGACTGGTGGCGCGAGAATGTGCCGGGCATGGAGGACGCCTACCTCATCGAGACTCCGCCACATATCGGCCTGCGCGAGAGCCGGCAGATGGTGGGCCATGAGACCGTGACCGGCGATGACGTCGTCGAAGCGCGCACCCGCGAGGACGCCGTTGCGCGCTGCCCGTACTGGATCGACATCCACTGCCCGCTGGGCCGGGTGAAGAACTCCACCCACCTGTGCTACAAGAACTGCCCGAACGACCCGCCCTGCTCGATGTACGAGGAACACTACGAGGATCTGCCCGGCAACGAAGATGATGAGCACCGCGAGGGTCTGCACCCGAAGGACGGCCTGTGGTTCGACATCCCCTGGGGCAGCCTGGTCTCCGCGGACATCCCCAATCTGCTGTCGGCGGGCCGGATCATCTCCTGCGACCACCAGGCGATGTCGGCATTGCGCGTGATGGGTACCTGCATGGCGATCGGCCAGGCGGCCGGTGAGGGCGCGGCGATGGCCGCCGATTCCGCGTGTGAGGGCGACGCAACAATGGTCGATGTCACCGATCTGCAGGAGCGCCTGCAATCAAACGGAGCGGCCTGCTGAGCGTGTAGTGGTCCGAAGCGGGGGAATCATCCAGGCCGATTGAGCGTCTTCGGCTACAAGCAGGCGTGTGTAATCGGCAGTCCCTGGGTGGTAGAATGTCATCAACCGGTTCGACCCGCAGGAATTCTGACGCGGGGAGGCGCTCTTAGATGAGGCAAACACAGACAGCAGTGTTGATTGCTCTGGCAGCAGCGACCGCGCTGGCGACATCCGTGCACGCGGACCGCGGCCAGATCGCGGCCGACAGCGCGGTGCTCACGTCCATGTACGGTGACGTTCAGGTGCGGCACGGAACCGGAGGCTATCAACCCGCGAAGCTCAACGAGGTCCTCGCGCCATCGGACGGGGTGAAGACTGGACCATCCTCACGCGCGGAGATCTCCCTCGGCGAGGGCGGGTACGTGCGGATGGCCGAGAACTCGCAACTGCTGATCACCCACCTCGACGAAGACGGTACGACCAGCTTCCAAGCTGTCACTGGTGGGGTCTGGGTCACCATTGAGCGGGTACTGGGCGGCTCCAATAAGTTCGAGGTGCGCATGCCCAGCGCAGTCGCTTCCGTGAAGGGCACCGTCTTCCGCTGCCAGGTCGCCGACGACGGGACCTCCGAGACGTACGTTTACGAGGGCGAGGTCGACGTTGCCGCGGGCGAAGAGCACCTCCGCGTAACCCCTGATCGCCGGTGTCGCGTGGCGGACGACAGGCAGGTTGCCCTGGAGCAATTCGACCTCAGCGGCGACGACGAGGCCGCCTGGGTCATGTACAACCGACACCGCGACATCATCCGCCACCTGAACAACCCCGGCATCATTGTCGGCCTCCGCGAGCACGGCATGAAGCAGCGGGGTGCGTTCGTTGCTTCGAAGGCAATCGCCGAACAGCTTGCCCTCCACGGTCTGCATGGCACGTCGATCGCCGACGTGGATGAGGCCTCGTTCAGCTTCAACGCAGACGGAACCATCGATTGGGAGAGGCCCCCCAGGAGCGATTACTGCGTGATCGGTGACGCCACCCTTGTGCAGGTTCGGCCCCTTGACGGTATGTTCTCTGCTCGAGTGCGAGGGGATCTCCGGCTCGTGCACAACGGCGACAGCGAGGCACTCACATCGATCCAGGTGCTTGTTCCGGGCCGCGGTGAGAGCGAAGCGGAAGCCGTGAGGGATGCGCTGACGGCTCTGGGCAAGCGCGTCGGCGCGGGGCTCGCCCCGCGTATCATCCGCGAGATGATGCAGCAAAAGGGCGGCACTGTCCGCATCGATATCTCCGGCGGCAACCGCACCAGCGCCTCCGGCTTCAGGAAGCTGCTGACCGGAATCAACGGCGTCCTGCGCACCGCGCCGCTGGCGCTGCCAGGCGGACGCATCTCGCTGGCGGTCGTCACGCAGCGTACGCCCGAGGAGATCGCGCAGTTCATCAGAAACAACGCAGGTGAGGGTCTCGAGAGGGTCGCGGCCGGCGAGCGTGTGATCTACGTCAGGTTCCACCAGGAGAATGGGCAGACGGGCAATCGGCCCCGACCGCTGCTGCAACATCGCAAGAATGATCAGGAGGACGGCGGGCCACGCGTCAAACCCAAGTCCCGCCCGCAATTCCAGTGGCCGCGCATGAATCGCTGAGGGAAGGGGACCGCCGATCGCAGCACCCGCCGCCGCCCTGAGTCGCCGCGCAACCGTGGCTGTGGGGATCCTGGTGCCCCTGGCGATGCTTCTCGCCACAGCGTGGATCGCCCCACTCCGGACGCTGGAGGCCTGGAGCGTGGACTGGCGGCTGTCACTGCCACACCGGGCCCCGGACCTCGATGACTTCCTGATCGTCGCAGTCGAGGAATCCACCTTCGATGTACTCGAAACCTGGGGCCCGGCCTCGCTTGAGCGCTCCACGTACGTCCCGGTGATCGATCACCTCGCAGATGCGGGCGCGCGAAGTATCGCCATTGATGTCTTCTTCTCCGGCAAATCGACCCCGGCGGCTGACGCGGCGCTGTCCGAGGCGATGGCCCGGGCCGGCAACGTGATCATTGTCGGCGGCGCGCAGGCGAAGCTGTCGGGAGGCGGCAGTGAGCGAAAACGTTTTGCGCTGCCACCAGATTCGATCACTGATTCAGCACGCGCGGTGGCGTCACCACTGCTGTTCCGGCCCGACAGCACCGTCCGCTGGGTGCACACGATGCAGCGCGAGGAGACGGGCGAGACGGCGTGGCCGGCACTCTCCCGCGCGCTGCTGCTCGACGCGGTGGAAGACGTTCCCGAGCACGTGATGATCAACTGGACCGGATCGGCCGGATCGCTTCACACAGTCTCTTTCGAACGCGTCCATGATGATCCGCAAAGCGCGCGAGCGGCCCGCGGCAAGTTCGTGCTCGTGGGCATCACAGACGAGATGAAGGACCTCTTCGACACGCCGGTGGGGCCGATGAGCGGGGTGGAGATCCACGCGCAGGCCGCGGCGACCATGCTGTCGGGGCGTTACATTCGCGATGCACCGGCGACAGTGGGGCTGCTGGTCGCTCTCCCGGCCGCGCTGGTCGTGGCGCTGATCGGGCGGGGGCGCAGACACTGGCTGACCTGGACCGTCGCCGCCGGCGTCTCCTCCATCTGGGTAATCGCGGCTGTCATCGTATTCCAGCGCGGTCTGGTGCTCGTACCGCTCGCGGGACCGGGGCTGGCCGTCCTGGCGACGGGCGTGGTCATTTCAGCGATGCAAAGTGAGACGGCTCTGAGTTCACTGGCGCGCATCTGGCCGTCGTGGGTCCGCGAGGAGGGCGAGCAGCTTGAGGTGACGGTGCTTGTCTGCGACATGGCCGGCTACACCGCGCGATCCGAGCAGGTGCAGCCGGCGGACCTCATGGCGATGATGCGTGAGTTCTTCGCGATCGTGGACGAAGTCGTCGGGCGGTGGGGAGGCGTCTCCGCGCGCCGGCCGGGGGACGCGGCGGTGGTCTTCTTCCGGCCTGACGAGGACCGAGAGCACCACGCCGCCCGCGCCATCGGCGCCGCGCAGAATCTGCGGGAACGCCTCGATGAACGCTGGCCGGAGGAGGACATCGGCTTCGGGATCACGCTCACGACCGGTGACGTGTCGCTCGGCTGGGTTGGCGAGGAGCCACCGGAGCCGCAGATCCTGGGAGACCCGGTGAACGTGGCCTTCCGGCTGCAGAGCGAGTGCCGCGAACGCGACTGTCCGATCATCGCTGACTGGGAGACCGCGACCGCGGATGAGCAGATGATGACGCAGATGCGGCCGCTGGGGGAGGTGGAGGTGCGAAACCGCACGCAGCCGGTGCAGATCTTCACGCCGGACTCATAGGACGGACGCTGGAGGCATGAGCGAGGCTGCCTTCATCGTGGTTTGCCCTGCCCCGCCGGTCCCACCCGCGGGCGGCCCACGGGGAGGGGGGCTCCGAGCCGGAGGGAGGACCGATGAGGGGCGCCGTCAGCCCCTGAAACACGCTGAATCGAACTTGACAGCCCCCCGGACGTCCAGTATACTGCCATCTACAACATGAGACATGCCGAAGTGGTGGAATTGGTAGACACGCTGTCCTCAGGAGGCAGTGGGATACTCTCCCGTGCCGGTTCGAATCCGGCCTTCGGCACCACTTAATTTCCTGAAAGCGGTGCCCCTTTACGGGCGCCGCTTGGCACGTACGCATCAAGCATCGCCGAGAGGGGCAGGACAATGATAGATGAGCGGATGAACGAGGCGATCAACGACCAGATTAACGCGGAGCTTTTGTCGGCCTACATCTACTACTCCATGGCCCAGTGGTTCGAGGACCAGGACCTTCCGGGCATGGCCCAGTGGATGTACGCGCAGACACAGGAGGAGATGTTCCACGCGGACAAGTTCGCACGCTACATCAACGAGCGCGGCGGTCGGGTGGTCATGCAGGCGATCGATGAGCCGCCCACCGAATGGGACTCACCTGTGGCCGTCTTCGAGCACGCGCTGGAGCACGAGCAGTGGGTCACGGGCAACATCAACGACCTCATGGACCTGGCAATTGAGCTGAACGATCACGCGTCGAAGAACTTCCTCATCTGGTATGTGGACGAGCAGGTCGAGGAGGAGGACAACGTGGGGGGCGTGCTGGCGCAGCTTAAGCGCGCCGGCGATAACCCGAACGCGCTGATGCGCATGGACCGCGAACTCGGGGCCCGGAGCTTCAGCCCGGAGGCCCAGGCGGAAGAGGAGTAAGCCGCACCGCTCACCGACCACGAATCATCACGGGGCGCCCCGCGAAGGGCGCCCCGTCTCGCATTGCGGTTCAGGTGGTTTCCTACTTCTTCAGTGAGACGCGGCTCATGTGTCAGGGGCCAACTCGGTTGGAACACGCTCGACCTGGATCTGCCCGGGGTGGAGGAAGTCGAAATCGTCGTCCTGCGTCAGGAGAACTGCACCGGTCGCTCGAGCGGTTGCCGCCAGCCAGAGATCGTTCTGGTTCTTCTGCCAACTTGCGCGACCGCTGCTGCGAGCGAATGAGTACAGTTCTACATAGCTGTCTATGACACTTGGGCGATCGATCTCAACCCGAACGAGTTCATCAAGGAGCTTCGTCAGCCTGCGGAGCTTTCGCGCCCCCCATCCACGGTACGCCCCCAGGGCTCGGACCTCCGCCTCCACGACGGTACTGAGCAGTGGCCGCTCCACACGTTCCTTCAACCGATAATTCTCATCTACCCACTTACCCAGCCCGTCAGCACGTGCCAAGTGGATCAACACATTGGTATCAAGCAAAAGTAAATCGCGCTGTCCCCCGGCAGCACTCATGATATCTCTTCCAGCAGTTCAGCGATTTCTTCGTCAGTTTCGTCGCCTGGCCAGGCTCCCATAATAGCGGCCACGCCAGAGTTCGGTCCCTGGCGCTCAACCAGTTCGGACCTGTCTATGTAGTCTCGTCGTGCGCGGGGCATCTCCGACCAGATTTCGGAGATAGTGTTGGTTTCGTAGATGGAACTGGCCTCGATACGCAGGACATTCCCTGAAGGGCGGAATATGGCTGTTCCTTGCACCATCACCGGCTTTTCAAGGAGGTGTTTGATCTCCTGCACGTCATTATCAATAAGAACGCCTGCAAGTTCCCGACCATCATCCAGGACTATCTCAAAGGCGCTCGTACTGGCGCGGACCATATCCAGGATTCCGGACACGCGTACCCTCTGCGGGCGAGGAGTGGTCCTCAGGAACTCTCCTGCTGTCTCGATCACCGCCTGGTCGATGGGAACGGAGTCTCGCGAAGGCCCTCCCGGCAGGCTAATCTCGCTGAAACCGTTCCCGACCGCTTTAGAGAGTCTGCGAACACTCTTTAGCAAGCCCTTGTCTACAAAGGAACTATCACGATCCTGGTTCCTTAGTTCTGTTATCGCATCCCCGACAAGCTCAAGTGCGGTCAGATCCGCCTCGGGTCTCGAAGACCAGAGTTGACGCTGTCGGTAGAACTCTGGGGCTCCCTCTCCTAATGTTGGGCAGTCGAAGACGACATGGGCATCATCTTCTCCATACACATCAATGATGCGTATATCAGATGCGTTCTCCAGCCAACCAGGTCGTACTCCACGGACAGTGCTCCGGCCTTCGAAACGCATCCGTACCGCCCTGAGTGCGAGATCCGGCATCTGTGAGAGTAACCAGCCAACCGGCTCTGACGGTAGCCGCTCGCCATATTCTTTTGTCGATTTCAGGACGACTTCTTTCTCCACTGGTCTCACCTCCCACTGTTATTGACGCTTCGGACCTTCATTGGTTTCCCGTAGATCTCCAGTCAGCCGCCGGCCGCCAGTCCCCCACCTCGTCGATTACGGATACCCGATCGCCCATACCGAGTCTCTCGTAGACGTCCACGGTCCACTGGTACGCGTCCGGAATCTCGCCCACGAAGGTGATCGGCCGCGGGAAGATCAGCGCGAGATTCTGCGGCAGATCCCCGATGCGCAGCACGCCCAGGATCTCCGGTGTCTCCGGGTCCTCGTGCGAGGCCGGCGGGCTCTCCAGCACGATCTCGCTCACCTCGTCGTCCAGGATCGCCGCGTATATCGCCTGCACGCACCATTCGCCGGTGCCGAAGACCGCCGTCTCGTCCACCGCATCCTGTGTGCGGAAGACCTGCAGTCCCGCCAGCAGGTCGAAGGTCTGCAGCCCCGGGATCGTGTACCCGCAGTTCACCATGCCGCGGCGGACCGTCCACTGCAGCCCCTCGCCGATCGAGGTTGACGCGGTTCCGCGCACCTCGACCACTCCGCGCGCGACGTCATTCGCGGTGCCCGGCCGATCCGCGCCTCCGCCCACGTATGGCGAGCGCGCGTCGCGCATCGTGGTCACCAGCGCGTTGCGCGGCCGCTCGCCCAGCTTATCCACGGTCAGGTGGGCGCGAATCTCAAAGCCGTCGCCGGGGTCGAGGTCAAAGCGGTAGCTCACAAGGCCGCTGCTGCCGCCAGAATCGCGGGCGAATATCACCTTCGGCTGCACCGGGTCGGGAACCTGTCGGAAGCTCACTGCGCGCAGGCGCTTGATCGCGTCCTCCTGGTGGGCCAGCCACTGCTCCTCAGAGCGCACCTCGACCGGCTCCGCGGGCGGAATGAGGATGGTCTCGATCTCTTCCATCGTGTCATCCTCGGGAAGGTCCCCGCCGAAGACCAGCAGGTTCTCCTCCGGTTCCTCGAAGTCCGTGACATCGTCCTCGACCGGCGTGTCGTCTCCCTTCAGGTGCAGGTTGAACCACTCGAAAATGGCCTTCCGCAGCATCGGCGTGTAGCCGTGGAAGTCCAGGTCCTCGACGAGCTGGCACCTGTCCGCTGCACCCATCGCCTCGTAGACCCGCCGGATGCGGTGGACCTGCTGCTTGTATGCGTAGGGTCGCCAGAGCGCGTCATCGGCCCCCGCGCAGACCAGCAGCGGCCGCGGGGCGATCAGCGCGCCGATGTCCGCCTGATCCCACTGGTAGTAGTTGATGAAGTGCGCGCAGTCGCAGTGCCCGTCGATGGCGCGGTCGCAGATAAGCTCCTCCTGCGATCCGGTCTGGCACACGGGGGCGCAGCACTTGATCCGCGTATCCGCAGCGGCGAGGTCCCACGAGATCACACCGCCTCCGGACAGGCCCGTGACGCCCATCCTGTCGGCGTCCACATCATCGCGCGTCTCAAGGTAGTCCAGCGCGCGCATCCCGTTCCAGACCTCGGTGCCGGCCGGCGTGTACCCGCGCGAGAACCAGTCCCAGCGGTCGAGTCGGAAGGTGCCATGATGGAAGCCCTGCGACTCTCCAAGCTGGATCGGGTCCACCACCAGCGTAATGTATCCGTGCGCGCCGAAGTAGCGCGGGTTCTGCTGATACGGGAGGTTGATCTTCCCCTTTGTGTGGCCGCACAGGTAAAGCACCGCGGGCAGTGGCTCGTCGATCTCTTTCGGGCGGTAGATGTTCCCCGGCACGTGCGCGCCCGGCGCGGACTGGAAGTGCACCTTCTCGCAGACGTAATCCTCGCGCTCGAAGCTGCCGGTGACCTCCGCGCGCAGCGGCGTGCGCTCGGGCAGCGGCCACAGGCCGATGCTCTCCAGCCAGCGGGTGCGGCGCTCGTCCTCGGACCACTCAAGCTGATCGGCCGAGGGCGGCATCACCATCGACTGAGCCGAGATCGCGGTCGCTTCATCACAAAGCCAGTCGAACAGGTTCATTGTCATCTTTGGAAACTCCCCTCGCGGCATGAGCGTAACGTATTGCAGGAACGGCTGACGGGCAGGATTCCCGTCCTACAAACGACCTGACGGCTCCCAGTCCCCCACACTTTCGAGCACCCGCACCCGGTCGCCTTCGCCGAGGCGCTCGTAGAGATCGACGGTCCACTGATACGCCTCCGGGACCTCGCCCACGAAGGTGATCGGCCGGGGGAATGCCAGCGCCAGATTCTGCGGCAGGTCGCCGATGCGCAGCACGCCCGGAAGCTCCGGAGTATCCGGATCCATGTGCGTCTCCGGCGGGTCCTCCAGCACGATCTCCGCGACCCGTTCATCCAGCAGCGCCGCGTAGATAGCGTGTACGCACGTGGCGCCCCGGCCGAAGGTGGCGATATCGCCCACCTGGCTCTGCTCGCGCGCCACCGCAATGGCAGCCAGCATGTCCAGCACCTGGCGCTCGGGCAGCGTCATCCCGAGGATCCCCAGCGCGCGGCGTTCGCTCCACTCCAGCTTCTCTTCCATCGCCGACTGCCCTCTCCCCCGCACTTCGGCCATGCACACGCCAATCTCCGGCGCGACTGCCGGCGCGCTCGCACCTCCGGCGCTGTGCAGATGCACCGAGTCGGTGTTGGCGGCTACAAGCGTTGACACCGGACCGTCTGCGAACTTCGGGAGCCGCAACCGCATCCTCGCCGTCCATCCGTCGCCGGATGCGAACTCGTGCGTGACCACGCGAATGCCCTCATTCCCGCCGGACGTGCGCGCATCGATCATCTGCGGCTGCACCGGGACGGGCAGGTTGCGGAAGGTCAGTGCGCGCAGGTCCTCGAGCATCGCCACCTGCGTGTCGGCCCAGTCATTCTCGTCTGTGACGTTCGGGGGCTCCGCCGCCTGTGTAAGGATCTCGTCCACGCGCGGCATGTCATCGTCGGGGCGCTCGGTGCCTTCAAGGAAGACCAGCAGATTCTCCGCCGGCTCTGGCGGCTCAGGCTCCGGCCAGCCCGGGACATCATCGGTCACCGGCTCGTCGATGCCCTTGAGGTGCAGGTTCATCCAGCGCAGGGTCTCCGTGCGGGAGCGCTCGGTGTAGGCGTGTGGCACAATGTCATCAACCAGTGCCACGCGATCCTCGATGCCGAGCACCTCGTACTGTTCGCGGATTCGGTTGACGGTCACGCGGTAGCCCCATGGCCGCCAGAGTGTGTCGTCGGACCCCGCGCTGACCAGAAGCGCCCGGGGCGCGATCAGCGCGCCGATCTGCGGCCAGTCCCACTGGTAGTAGTTCACCCACATCGCGCAGTCACAGTGGCCATCTACCAGGCGGCCCGCCGCGAGCATCTCCACCGAACCGGTCTGGCACACGGGCGCGACCAGGTCGATGCGCGGGTCCGCGGCGCCCTGGAACCACGAGATCGCGCCACCGCCGCTTTTGCCCGTGACCGCCACGCGGGAGGCGTCGGCCTCGGGGCGGTCTTCGAGGTAGTCCAGCGCGCGCATGCCATGCCAGACTTCCGTGCCCGCGGGCGTGTAGCCGCGCGAATACCAGTCCCAGCGGCCTGAACGGAAGGTCCCGTGGTGGCTGCCGAGGCCCTCGCCGATCTCGATGGTGTCGAGGATCAGGCAGATGTAGCCATGCTTCGCGTAGTAGCGCGCGAGCGAGTGGTAGCGCGCGCAGGCCTTCCCCTCGGAGGCATGGCCGCAGTGGTAGATCACGCAGGGGAGCGGCTCGTCGATCTCGTCGGGCATCAGCAGGTTCGCGGTCACGTAGCAGCCCGGCTCCGGCTGATAGTGGAATTTTTCAATAATGTAGCCGTTGCGTTCGAGGATATCCGTCACGGTCGGCTCCATGGGAGTGCGCTCGGGCAGCGGCCAGAGGCCGAGCATCTCCAGCCACATGCGTCGGCGCTCCTCGAGGGTGTATTCCCACTGTTCGGGGTACATCGGCACGGGCATCGCGGACGCGGTGACCGCGTGCGCTCGTTCGGACAGCCAGTCGTGGAACATGTCGTTCGAACCCTCCCGTTACGGCGGCAACGAATGCAACGAAAGCAACGTCTGCGAAGAAAGCGACGGTAGACGGCAACAGACGGAGGTGAAGTTCGCGGGATACGGCGAATGACCTGCGTGGAAACGGCGACGGGCTGGAACACACATTCCAGAAATTGCGAGGGCATCAACGGAAGTCGTACGGAGGGGCTGCTTTTCGCGCCTGCGGCGGGAAAAGTGGCGCCCGAGTGTCCGCTGTCGTGACTCCCGCTTCGCGGGGTCCTGCGGCACGAGGGCGACAGCTTCCCTGCCAGCCCGTCGTTCGGTCTGCCACATACATAACGGACAACAGCGGGCGGGCAAGGAAGCTGATCCCGTGCGTGGCCGGGATCACCCTCCCGCCTCAAACGGCGAGGCGTGAGGGCCGCCCCTCCTGACGACAGCAACGCGCTCACTCATCGTCAACTCAGATTCGGATCACTTTGACCAGCAGCGAATTGCTTGAATATGAGTGGAAGCCCGTCCTACAGACGGCAAATATACAGGCGGCAAACGGCGCACGGCGAATGCCATACGAAACGCGGCAAACGAAGGACGGCCGCGCCGCCGCCCGATCAGTTCCCCGGCGGCGGAGGCGGCGCCTGGGCGGTCGTGAAGCCGCGCATTGAGCTGTAGACCCAGCCGCGCTGCAGCAGCTGCTGGTTCACGGGCAGCGCCTCTCCGGACTTGCGCGCTCCTACGCGCCAGTAAAACCGCGTACCCGGCTCCAGCGCGCTCTCGAATGTATGACGCATTGTCCCCGTGGCCGTCCGGCGCAGCGTCTTCTGATAGGACGGATTTCGCTCACCGGTCGGGTCATCTGACGGAAAGACCTGCAGCACATACTGATCAGCACCGGCCGCGGCGCTCCACTCGAAGCTCAATTTCGTGGTCGAGCGGTCAGGCGTGCCGTCCCGCGGGAGCTGCAGAACCGGCGGGGAGATGTAGGTCACGCCCGGCGTGGGAGTGCTGCCCTTGCTGAGCGCATCAGCCGGATCCACGTCGATCTGCGCGGTCTGCGCCGGCGAGAGTGCCTGCGCAATCGGCGCCCCGGAGCCGGCGCGGGCCATTGGCTCGACGATGCGCTGGACCCGATGGTAGTAGCGCACGCCCGGACGCAGCGCGGGATCGTCCCACGCGACGGTCACCGAGACGGTCTCCTCGTCGCCGATTGGTGAAGTGTACCTGAACTCTCGATCGATCTCGCGCAGAGCCTCCCCGGACGGGCCGTCATCCCAGTAGCCGCCGGGCAGGCGCGCCTCGAAGAGCGCGTCCACGAGGTAGCGTGCCGTCAGTGAGAAATAGCGCTGGTTCGCGGAGCGATAGAACAGCCAGCCGAATATCTGGTCCTCGAGCGGGACGGATGGCTGATCGAGGTGAAGGCGAATAGTGGGCGCGGCACCGAGCGTCTGCTGGTGCAGGTAGGCCCAGTCGCCCTGCTGGGTGTCGGGTCCATCATCGGTTCCGGAACATCCGGCCATCAGCGCGGCGATGACGATGAGTGCTGCGGGCAGACAGGTATTGCGCATAGTGACCTCCTCGGCGTCTGTTGTTACCCCCCTCCGCCTCTGCCCCACTCCGCAGGCGGACATCCGATATCCTTATGACAGTTTGGGCAGGCAATTTGCTCCGGTGATATCCTTATCATTCTTCGACGATGGCAATCGTGTCAAGGTGCGGCCGGCCGCCGAGGCTGGTCAGCCGAAGAGTGTGCGTGCCCGCGGAGAGGTGCACGCTCTCCCCGAGCGGCATCCAGCGCCAGTCCGAGCGGTACTCGCCAGCGAGGCCGGTGGGCGGACACGCGATCTGCTCGAACGCCTCGCCGGGCGAATTGCCATCGACCTGCAGCGCGACGGGCATTCCGGGCGCCTGAGCGGCGTAGCGCGCGTAGATTGCGCAGTCGGCCCCGACGGGCGCGGTGAACTGCCACTGCAGCCACTTTCCGTCACCCCAGTGCCGGAGCGACCGGCCATGGTTGCCGCGGATGTTGACCTCGCTGACACCGCCTCCGCCCTGATCGGAGAATGACTCGGCTTCGAGCACGATCGGGGCAGCGGCATCGGCCAATAGTGGCGGAGGTACGCTGATGAATGTGGTGGCGAGGCCCTCATTGCCCTCCCCGTCGGTTGCGACGGCCTGGATGGAGGTGGTGTTCTCGGATGGCGTCCAGGTAAGCTCCTCGCCCTCTCGGTGCTTCTCGCCGGGGAGCAACCAGCGGACGCCGACCACGTCATCCTGCGGATCCTCGGCGACCGCGCGCAGGTGCAGTGTGCGTCCCTCGCCGGGCATGAGTGTCGTCCGCCCCTCGATGCGGACGGCCGGCGCGCTGTCGCTGAGCGCGATGCTCACGTAGCGGACGGGGGCCTCACGGGCCCAGGTGGTGTCCACGGCATCGATGACGTTGGATGGTTGCGTGCCGCCGCGGGTGGAGGCGACCATGAACTTCGCCCCGAGCGGACAGGCCAGCGGGATCTCGACCGCCTCGGAGAGCGAGCCGTCCGGGAGGATCTCCGCGAGCATGGTGTGGTTGCCGGGATTCTCGGCGGACGGGGCGACCCACCAGGTGTAAAGCAGATACATCCGCCCGTTCTCGCCGATATGGAAGCGCCCCCAGTGCGGGCGGGCGGGGACATCGCCCTCGACGAGCGTATTGACCGAAACAAGCTCCCCATCTCGGACGATCCCGTGCTTGAGGAAGCGGCGGATGGGGGTGTCGGGGAAGAATGGATCGCGGAGCGCCGGCTGCACGCTTATCTCGTACCACAGGATGTGAACGTCCCCGTCGGGTGCGAGGTAGAGGTCGCAGTTCCAGACCTCGCCGCCGGTTTCCATGACATTCACAAGCTCGATCCACTCGCTGAGGGGCTGCTCGGTGATATCGGGCGTCCACGCGAGGGCGAGTCTGCGGCGGGAGACATTCTTGCCGCCGAACTGCTCCTTGTACTCGTACCATTCGTCGATGGGCTCTCGCGCGCCGCTGCGGGCGAAAACGTATGCGGCGCGGTCCTTCACGGCCACGCACGGGTAGAGGTAGCGAAGCTCCTCGCGCTGGTACACGGGCGGGTCGGGGAAAACGAGGCTCCCTGTAAGCCACTCGCGCCCGCGGGTGAGAAATGCCCAGTGCTGCGCGTGATGCCCCTCCTGATGGGTGATGAGGCATTCCCCGGTCTGTGCGTCCACGCCGAAGCCGCGGTAGGAGTGGTGGCTGAAGCGCGGCTTGGATTCCCAGTGCGGGATGAACGTCTCGTACTCGCCAGCGGGATTGCCGGGCGGGAAGACCAGCACGCGCGGCTCCGAGGGGGCGTAGCGCTCATCCGGGTCGAGCGTGGGGTTCACGGACATCATGATGCGGCCGTCGCGGGTGATGCCGATCGGCGAGTTCTCGCGCGTGAGATCGCGCTTCTCGCGCCGGACGACCGTCCACCCGTCGGGACCGCGCTTCATCAGCGCCCAGCGGACGCGGTTGAGCGTCTCTGCGCCGGGGACCAGTTCGGTGGCGTTGAAGTAGACGTCTTCGCCCCGGCGCACGAGGGTGTCGGAGGCGAATGTCCACAGCGGCGAGGCGCCGTTGTCGGCATTCGTGTAGGTGCAGATGGTCTCCTCGGCCTGCACGACCGCCCGCGGCGCATCGGCATGTGCGACCCCGACAAGAAGGACGATGCACCCCAGTGCCGCCCATCCGCGCATGGCTCTCACAGCTCCGCCGCGTCGATGTTGGCTTCCTCCGGGTCGAAGACGCCGCACTCCTTGAAGGCCTCGTACGCCCATTGCTGCCACTCCGGTTCGACCACGATGGAAGCCGGGTCGCCGTAATTCTTGGCGATGAAGCCGCCGTTCTGCCCCAGCTTCTCCACCATCTCGCACGCGCGCGACTGGATAAGCTCCTTATCGCCGGTGGGCATGACCTTCTGGATGTCCACCGGGCACCAGAATGTTGTGCGGTCGGAATACTCGGCGAGGAAGTCCAGTCCGTGGACCTCCTGCTGGTCGAACTGGAAGACGTCCATGCCCAGGTCCACCAGCGGCGGGATGATGTCTTTCACGTAGCCGCAGGAGTGCATCCAGACGGTCATGCCGTGGCCGTGGGCGCGGTCGAGGAGACGCTCGAAGGTCCACTTGAACATGCGCTCCCACATCGGCGGGCTCAGCAGCAGGCGGTCCTGGGTGCCCCAGTCCTCGCAGTAGAAGACCCCGTCGAAGCCCAGGTCGGCGTAGATATCCACCTGCGCGATCACGATATCGCTGACCATCTGGTTGATGTCATTGACCAGATCCGGATCGCTGGCACACCACTCCAGGTAGGTCGGGAAGGTTGGCAGGTAGCGGGCGCGGTTGAAGCAGCAGCCGGTAATCGAGCCGAGCAGATAGCGGTCCGAGTGCTCCTCGACAACCCTCGCGCAGCGCTCGTAGCGCTCGGGGTTGTCCAGGTCCGGGGGCTCGTAGGCCTCCAGGTCCTCTCGCGAGGAGATGGCAGGCTCGACGACCTCGCCGCCCTTGGTCCAGTCCACCAGCCGCCGCCAGGTGCAGCCCCACTCGTCCTCCCACAGCTCTCCGCCCTTACCGTCCTCGCGCCGGTTCTCGTCGAAGTCTGGATTGCCCGCGGGGCCGCAACTTGCCATATCACGCAGCCGCGACTTGCCTTCGTAGTTGGAGAACCCGAAGCCGATGCGCGGCGGGTTGTCATGCTCAATCACGCGGCGGATGATCTCTCGTGGTTTCATACTGCAACTCCCGTCACTGTATGGAATGCGTCGCTCGATTCGTGGGCAGGCTTCGCCGCAAAAGCTCGCGGGACCTGCCCCGGCCCGATGGAGGTCTGCCCGCGTGGGTTGACGAATCTGCTCCTGCGCGTCGGCCTCGACCGGCGATCCCCCATGAGCGATCAAAACGATCTGTCCTGCAAACCGGCCCCTGCGCGGATGCGTCTGGCCCTCAGCGCCGTAGCACTTGTACTTGCGGCCCTGGCGGTCTTCGCATTCGTGGCGTTTCCCGTGTACGCCCACCACGCGCAGCGTTACTTCGAGATCTCCGAGGCGCGCCTCGGCTTTCTGCTCAGCTCAGGTGCGATCGGCTCGCTCTTCTCCCTGCTTCTGGTGGGGCCTGCCACCGATCGCCTCGGGCCGCGGAGGATGCTCCAGGTCTGCCTGGCCGGGACGGGCATTGCGTTTCTCGTGGCCGGTTTCGGGCGGAGCCTGCTGGTGTTCCAGACCGGTCTGATCCTCGCGGGGTTCTTTGGCGCGGCCAAGGCGGTCTCACTGCCGACATTCCTTATCTGTCTGTACCCGCAGTGGCGGCGGCGAATGGTCGCGGTCAGCCTCATCTCCCTGTCGGTGCCCGGAATCGTGCTGCCCGTGCTGGCGGAACGGCTGCTGGCGATGGCCGAGGCCGACATGTTGCAGTTCGCCACCGCGCTCCACGGGCCGTTCATCATCGGCGGCATCGTGCTGGTGGCCGGACAGTTCCTGCTCAGCTTCGCCGGAGACATCGCTGAAGAGGACACCCCTGAGGAGGAGCGCCCGGAGTTCAGCCTCCGGAGCGTCCTGACTGCGCCGGCGCTCTTGATTATCCTGATGGCCACGCTGCACGCGGGCGCCGACAACGCAATCTACGGTTGGCTGCCGAAGTTCCTCGAAAGCGAGTGGGACGCGCTTCCGATCGGCACGGGCGTGATGCTCGGGCTCTACTCGGCGGCCTATGCCGGCTCACGCCTGGGACTGGCAGCGCTGCCCGAGGGCTGGGGGCAGCGTGTATTTTTGGTCCTGCCGGGCCCGATCGGCGGGATCCTGCTGATCGCGGCCATCTGGCTGGGCGGGCCGCTGATGGTGGCGCTGACCTACCCGATCGCGGCGCTGTTCATCTCGGTGGAGTATCCCACGCTGCTGTCGGAGATCCGCGAGAGTTCGCCGGCGCGCTTCTCGGCGATCTACGGGGCGTCGATCTGGACGACATCGCTGCTGACGATCCTCAACGTGAACCTGATCGGACTGGTCGGCGAGCGGACGGGTGACCTGCGCGTGGGGTTGACGATCGCGGCGCTGGGGTTTATCGCATTCGGCGTGCTGGCCTACTTCACGCGGATGGGCTGCCCGGAGGGGCTGACGGCAGGCGACGAAGGCGAGGGGGCGGAAGAAAACGGGTGACGACGAACGGTGCCCCTCCCCCGCCTCCCCCTTTCCTCGGCGCAACCCCCCCCCCCCCGCCCCCCCAGGGGGGCGGAGGGGAGAAAGACAACACAGAGAGTGTGGGGGGGAGCCCATGACCATCTCAGAGCACGCACGAGAACTGCACGAGCGCGCGATCATCATCGACGGACACAATGACTCGCTTGTGCTGCGTCAGTCACGCGGCGAGAGTCTTGACATGACACAGCGCGATGAGCGCTACCACCTCGATGTGCCCCGCGCAATTGAGGGCGGCCTGACCTGCAGCTTCTTCATGGTCGGCGACAATGACTGCCGGCAGGCGATGGTGCTGATCGACGCCGCGCTGCGCATGGCTCACGAGCACCCCGAGCAGGTCATCTTCGCCACGAGCGCGGCGGACATCGAGCGCGCTCACTCCGAGGGGACGTACGCCATCGTCGGGCAGCTTGAGGGCTGCACGTTCATGAACGGAGAGATCGGGGCGCTGCGGAACATGTACCGCCTCGGCGCCCGCGTAGCGGGGCTCACGCACGGTACCGGCGGCCCGGGTACCACTCAGCAGCAGAAGAGCCCCTTTGACTTCGCGGAGCCGACCACCCGCACCGACGCGCGATCCGTCCCGGGCCTGACGGACTTCGGGCGCGAGGTGGTCGAGGAGTGCAACCGACTCGGGATGCTGGTGGACCTGGCACACTCTTCGGACGCCGCGTTCTATGACGCGGTTGAGCTTTCGAAGGACCCGGTGATCTTCTCCCACGGGGCGGTCTACGCCCAGTGCCCGCACTGGCGCGGGCTGACCGATGAGCAGATTCAGACCCTGGCCGAGAACGGTGGCGTGATGGGGATGGCATTTGTGCCCTTCTTCATCGACCGGCAGGAGCCCACGATGGATCGACTGATCGACAGCATCGAGCATGTGATCGACCTGGTCGGCCCGGATCATATCGGTATCGGCGCGGATTTCGACGGGATGTCGGAGGACCTGACGCCGATTCCGGCGCGGGTACAATTGATGCCGGAGTTGACCGGGGCGCTCGCGGAACGCGGTTTCGACGACGAGACGGTCCTGAAGGTGCTGGGCGGGAATTTTCTGCGAGTGATCCGACAGGTGATCGGGTGAGCCACAACACGCGCGTCCAGGCGGGGGCGTCTGGACTTCGGGCTTTCAGTTGGATCAGGAGGGACAGATCATGGCGCGTGAGGACATCATAGACTGTGACGTCGTGGTGGTCGGGACGGGCGCGGCGGGACTGATGGCGGGGCTGGCGGCAGCGGAGGGTGGCGCGGAGGTGTACGTTATCTCGAAGATGCCCCATCGCGCGCCGAGCCCCACCACTCGCGCGTACGGGGACGTCACGTGGTCCACCGACGAGACCGAAGACGAGCTTGTCCGGCAGATCGTCGAGACCGGAGGGTTTCTCAGCGACCAGCGGCGGGTGAGGCAGTTCGCCGAGCGCGTTCCGGCGATGCTGGATCAACTGCGGCTGCTCGGCGCGCAGTTCGATGAGCCGAAACCCGCCGGTGAGAGCATGCCCGGGACGATCCGCTGGAGCTATCGGGGGCTGGACGCCGGTGAGGAGCTTGTGCAGCGCCTGATCGACGAGTCGCGGGCGACGCACATGTGGCTGTCCACCGCAACCGAGGTGCTCGTTGACGATGGAGAGGTCTGCGGCCTGGCCGCCATCGGGCTGAAGGCGCGGGAGCCGATGATCTTCCGATGCCCGTGCGTGGTCCTCGCCACAGGCGGCGGCGCGGGGATGTTTGCGCGTACGGACAGCCCGCCCGGTGCGACAGGCGATGGACTCGCGATGGCATACGAGGCGGGCGCCGAGATGGTCGATCTGGAGCTGATCAGCTTCGGCTACCCGAAGGGCCGCGTGGAGGATGTGCTGGATCGCGGCGAGCAGATGCGCGAGGAACTTCTGGACGTGGGGCACGCGCACTACTTCCTCGGGGGCGCGCGGGTCGATGAAAGCTGCCAGACAACCGTCCGCGGTCTCTACGCCGCCGGGGAGGTCACCGGCGGGCTCTTCGGAGCGGGCCGGCTGGGCGGGAGCGCGCTGGCGGACTGCTTCATCTTTGGGGCCGAGGCCGCGCGCAACGCGGCCTTTGCCGCCGACGGGCGGGCTGCGACAATTCCACAGGACCTGCAGGGAGCTGCCCGCGGGAGGATTGACGCAGTTCTGCGAAGCGACACCGATCCGGCGCCGGTGCGGGACCGCATTCGCGAGATCACGTGGCGGCAGATGGGGCCGGTGAAGACCGAGGAAAGCCTCTTGCGCGGGATCGAGGAGCTTGAGGCGCTCGAGGATGATCTGGCGTTCCTGGGCGGGGCCCGACGAGACCACCTGCGGCAGACCGTTGAAGCCCGACACATGCACAGGCTTGCGCAGCTTGTGGCGCGGGCCTCGCTGCAGCGACGCGAAACGCGCGGCGGCTACTGGCGCGCGGATTTCCCGCGTCCCGATGACAAAAGCGGGCTTCGCAACATCATTGTGCGCAAAGCCGACGGCGGCTGCGAAATCACTTCACAGCCGCCGGAAATGACGGAACTCACCGAGCCGCGCGAGCCTCGCATCGGCGCGGGCTGCTTCGGGTATATCGATCGCTCGCGGTAGGCTACCCGCCGCCGCTGTAATAGGCTCCGGTCATGCCCTTCTCATCGAGATACCTCTTCACCGCATCCGCGCGATCGTTGTTACCCGGATGACTGTGGAAGAGTATCTCGAAGTCACTGGGATCCTCGCCCTGCAGTTCACGGAACTTCTCGAGCACCGCCAGAGCAGCAGTCGGATCGTATCCGGCCTCGGCGGCGTACTTGCACCCGATGCGATCCGACTCGTACTCATTGTCGCGCGAGTAATGCTGCAGCGCGAGGCCGGTGACCGCCCCGGCAATGTTTCGTGCTGTATCCCCGCCGAGCGCCCATTCAATCAGAACCTGTGCCCCGATGGCGCTCTCAATCCGCTTGATGGCATGCTGCTCGCTCACATGCGTCGCCTCATGCCCACAGACCCAGGCGACCTGGTCCTCGTTTGCGCCGAGCGACTCAATGAGGCCCTCGTAGATGTAGATTGGTCCACCGGGATAGGCGAAGGCGTTGTTTACGTCCTCGGCCACCAGAGAGAATTCGTATGGATACTCGGGAGGCTGCGCGGCCGCGGCTATCCGGTCACCAATGCCGGCGAGCCAGCGGGCGCGCTGACTATTCTTCTCCACCGGGTGCTGCTGCTCGTAATCGGCGGCAGCATTCTGCCCGATATCTATCTCCTGATTTTTGCTGATGAGGAACGTCTCACCACCACAACCACTCAAGAGCGCCCCGAGCGCCACCAACAGGACCGCAAGCACGACTATTCGCGCGGTTCTCATTCCACTTCACTCCTCATCACACGGATCACCTGCACCGGCTCTGTATCAAAGTCTACGGATTCGACTTATCACGACAACGAGTGCGGGCCTTACGGCCCGCGTCGGGCGAAGGCTCGCCCGACCTCCGGACGGCTCAAAGGCGCGTCGT
>CAZAHB010000081.1:0-22426 GCA_964484945.1 uncultured Armatimonadia bacterium
TTGCCGTGGACATACAGGCGAACCGCCGCGGCTGAGGCATCCCGCGCCCGATCGAGGATGTGCCGGTAGATCTGCCCGAAGACGCCCTTCTGCCGCCACTGGGGCACCACGTAGACGCTCTGCAGCCACCAGTACTCGCAGCATCGCCAGTCGCTCCACTCGGTCGTCACAAGTGCCTGGCCGATGAGGCCCTCGTCGGCCTCCGCCACGTGGTAGCCCCCTTTGGACCTGTCACCGATCGCCGTGCGGACGGCCGCCTCGACGGTCTCGGGGTCAAGCTCGACACCCTCACTGTCCCTGGCCATGGCCACAACGAACTGCGTGATAGTGCGCGCGTCCTGCGCGTCCGCCTCACGAATCCTCAGGTCTTCCGGTGGCATGAAAGGACCTCCCTGAAAGGGCAGATTATGACGAGAGGTTCGCGACAGCGATACCTTATCCCTTCGTGGTACGTAAAAGCGCCCCCGCGCAGGCGGGGGCGCAGGTGCGATCGATGTGGACGGTCGTCTCAGTCGAGGACGTCAGGGTTGACGGGCGTCGGCGGCTCGTCGGTCCCGTCGAAGAAGTTGAGGATATTGCTGACCGCCAGGTTCGCCATCTTTGTGCGAGTCTCGCGTGACGCGCTGCCAAGATGGGGGAGAAGAACCGTGTTCTTGCAATCGGCCAGCCCCGGCTTCATCTCGGGCTCGTCCTCGTAGACGTCAAGCGCCGCGCCGGCGATCTCATCGTTCTGGAGCGCCTCGACCAGCGCCACCTCATCGACAACCGGGCCGCGCGAGGCGTTGATCAGGTAGCCGTCCGGGCCGATAAGCTCCAGTTCGCGCTCACCGATCATGTGGCGTGTCTGGTCCATGAGCGGAACGTGCAGGCTCACGTAGTCCGAGCGCTCGAGCAGCTCGTCGAGTTCAACCTTCTCCGCGTTGATCAGATTCTCTGCCAGCGGCGGCAGTTCATAGACATCCGTATAGAGCACGTCCATCTCGAAACCCATTGCGCGGCGGGCAACGGCCTGGCCGATGTTGCCCATGCCAACGATCCCGAGCGTCTTGCCGTATACGTCGCTGCCGAGCAGCAGCATCGGTGCCCATCCGACATAGTTGCCGTTGCGCATGAACTCGTCGCCTTCGACAACACGCCGGGCGATCGACATCAGCAGCGCCCAGGTCAGGTCCGCGGTGGTCTCGCGCAGGACGCCGGGGGTATTCGTCACGAGGATGCCGCGCTCAGTTGCGGCATCGACATCGATGTTGTTGTACCCAACGGCATAGTTGGCGACGACCTGTAGATTGGGTGCCGCGTCCATCAGTTCTGCGTCAATATCGTCGGTGAGCAGACACAGGAGGCCGTCAACATCCTTGACCGCCTCCAGCAGCTCCTCGCGTTCAAGAACGCGGTCGTCGGGATTTACATCCCACTCAACCTCGCCGTTGAAGCGATCAAGCGCAGACTGGGGCAGTTGCCGGGTTACGTAAACTTTCTTCACGTCTGTCACACCCTCATTCGTGGTTGTGCGTTTCGGTCCACGACAGACATTCGGCCGCCTCTCGTTTTGGACCGTCTCGCATTGTATTCCATGTTGTGAATGCGATACAGCCGGGGAGCCAGGCAGTTAGTATAACGAGACGTCTTCCCGCCGGTCAACCCAATATCATATTTCGTGTTTCCCCGCCCGATGACTGTTTTCCTGCACGCAGATGACACTCAACTGTGCGCGAAGCGATCCAGGGGCGCGCCTTAGCGCGTGACCGCGGCGGCGTAGTACCCCACAACATCCTGGGCGGGCATAACGTCACCGGATGTGCTGTAGGCCAGCGACTCGACGCTGCTTGCTCCCATGGACTTTGCCGCGAACAACATCGCCGCTACCGGCCCCGGGCCGCACATGGAGATGTCCCGGGCGTTCCGCTCCGAGATCAGTCCTTCTGGATCGAGGTCCTCTACGCGATCGATGAGCACGTGGTCCTGCTTCCGCGCGGTCGCGGCCGACTGGTAGTGGGTCATGTCGGTGCTGGCAATGACCACGGCGTCGCGATCGGCGAGTGCGTCAGCCAGTGCGTTGCCGACGGCACGAGAACTTTCGATATCCTGTTTGGCCATCATGACCGGAACGAACAGCAGGGCTTCCTCGTAGACGTATTGCAGGAAAGGAAGCTGCACCTCCAGGCTGTGCTCGGCCTGAAATGCCCGCGCCTCGGTGTGGAAGTCCGGCAGTGCCGCCGCCACCTGCTTTGCGACATCCTCCGCGATAACGAGATCGCCCAGCGGTGTGCGCCAGGCTCCCGAGGTCTGCACGGCCGATGCGGATCCCCCATGGCTTATCCCAATGACCACCGCAACGTCGGGGTGGCCGTCCCGGGCAAGCGCGTCATAGGCGTGCGCAGCCGTGTGGCCGGAGAATGGATAGCCGGCGTGGGGACTGACGAGACCTATGATCTCCCGCGGACCGTTGTCAATCACGTCCGGAAGCTGTCCCGGGCCGAGGTCGTGGCAGAAGCTCTCTTCAATCTGCTTTCTCAGATCAGTCGGAGACGCCGGGTAGAACTTCCCCGCGACGACGGGTTTGCGGATTTGCTCTGGCATGATCTAACCTCCTCACGGCAGTGACAGGGAGCGCGTCGGTCCCGTCACTCGCGACTGACGTCCATCGGGCTGCAGGCCTCCAGCAGGCGGAGGGTCGCCTCGGCCGCGCCGGCCACCTCGGCAAGCTCCGCGTGCCCGTCAGCGCGCCGCCGCAGTTCGACCTTGCCCTCATTGCGGGTGGTCCGGCCGACGACGATCCGAACCGGGCTGCCTATCAGATCCGCCTCGGCGAACTTGATCCCCGGCGATGTGTCGCGCTCGTCGTAGAGAACCTCAAGCCCGTTGTCCTGCAGGTCCGAGTAAAGCTTATCCGCGATGGCCCGAAGTTCCTCGTCATCCGGAGAAAGAAGCAGGATGTTGGCGTCGAAGGGCGCGGCCTCAGGCGGCCACATGATGCCATTCTCGTCGTGATATTCCTCCACCAGGGCGGCTACGATCCGGCTGACGCCCACGCCATAACAGCCCATGATGCAGGGCTGATCGTTTCCGTTTTCATCGCTGAATGTTGCGTCCAGAGCCGCAGAGTACTTGGTACCCAGCTTGAACACGTGGGCCAGTTCGATGCAGCGGTGGGCCTGCAATTCGCCACTCTCGCAGTGAGCACAGACGTCACCGTGGCAGGCAGCGCGCAGGTCTTCCCATTCGTCCACCTCGAAGTCCGCGCCGAGGTTCACGTCCACGAAGTGCGCGTCATCCTGGTTCGCGCCGGTGACGAAGTCGCTCATTGCGCGGACTTCGTGGTCGGCGATGATTCGGACGTCATCGGGCAGCCCCACCGGTCCGGCGAAGCCCACGGGCGCGCCGGTCAGTTCCTGCACCTCCGCGTTGTAGGCCATGCGAAGCTCGTCGCCCTCTACGTGGCGGGCCAGCTTAAACTCGTTCAGCTCCCGATCGCCCCGCACGAGCGCTGCCACAAAGCTGTCATCAGTGCGGAACAGCAGCGTCTTGACCAGGCGGTCCGGTGTCGTGTCGAGCATACCCGTGACCTGCTCGACGGTCTTCGCGTCGGGAGTGTCCACAAGCTCGCGCGAACTCTCGGTGGCCGGGTCGATCGGCTTGGGAGGGCTGGATGTGGCGCACTCGGCATTCGAGGCGTAGTCACATGAATCGCACATGTAGACGGTATCCTCACCGTTCTCGCACAGCAGCATGAACTCGCGGGTATCGGTACCGCCGATCGAGCCGGCCTCCGCCTCCACGGTGACCACGGGCAGGTTCAGCCGCTTGAAGATGCGCACATATGCGTCATACATAGCGTCGTATGACCGGTCCAGTCCCTCGCGATCGCGATCGAACGAGTAGGCGTCCTTCATGATGAACTCTTTGCAGCGGATGAGGCCGCCTCGCGGGCGGAGTTCATCACGGAACTTGACCTGGATCTGGTAGAGCGTTACCGGAATGTCGCGATACGAATCGAGATCGAGCGCGACGAGGTCGGTGATGACCTCCTCATGGGTGGGGCCGAGGCAGAACTCCCGCTCGGAGCGGTCGGCGGTTCGCAGCGGCGTGGGCTGGAACGTGTCCCAGCGCCCCGACTTCTCCCAAAGCTCCCGCGGGTGCAGCACCGGCATCAGCACCTCGTGGGCGCCCGCGGCGTTCATCTCCTCACGAATGACCTGTTCGACCTTTTGCAGAACCCGCTGCCCCAGAGGCAGCCAGTTGAAGATCCCGGCACCAACCGGCCGGATAAAACCACCGCGCAGCAGCAGTCGGTGGCTGGGTATCTCAGCCTCCGACGGCGCATCGCGGAGCGTGCGGATGTAATACTGTGATGCGAGCACGTAGATCCTCCTCAGTCTTCTGCACGACCTTCTGCCTGAAGTCCAGGCACCCTCGCCTGGATGTCACTATTGCATTTCGTCGGCAATCCGCCGCGCCTCATTCATAAGCTCGTCCACCGCCTGCTCGACCGGCACGGTTCGAAGCTGCTGGCCCGCCGCGAATATGACCGCCCGGCCTCGTCCGGCAGCCAGTCCCACATGCGCCTGGCGGGCCTCACCGGGGCCGTTGACTTCACAGCCCATCACGGCCACCTTCAGGGGGGCGTGAAGCTCGCGCAGCCTGCGCTCGACTTCGCGCGCGACGGGGGGCAGATCGACGCGGCAGCGGCCGCAGGTGGGACAGGAGATGAGCCATGGTCCCTCCCGCAGGCCCAGTGATCGCAAGAGCCAGATGCCGACCTCGACTTCGTCCTCGGGTGGGTCGGTCATCGATACGCGGAGCGTGTCGCCGATGCCATCGGCGAGCATAATCCCGAGGCCCGCGGCGGATTTGACTGCCGCTGCACGGCCGAAGCCGGCCTCGGTAATCCCCAGATGCAGCGGCAGATCGCTCCGCTCGGCAAAACCTCGGTTCGCCGCGACGGTCATGGGGACCTCCGTGGCCTTGATGGAGACCACGAGGTCCTCGAACCCGAGGCGCCTCATGCGCTCGACAGTGCGGAGGGCGCTCGTTGCCAGGGCTTCGGCGGTGACGCGACCCTCGGGGCCGAGCAGGTCGGTCTCAAGCGATCCGGAGTTCACGCCCACGCGGATGGGGATGCCGGCCTCGCCGGCCGCCTCGATCACCGCCGCGACGCGCTCGTCGTCGCCGATATTGCCGGGATTGATCCGCAGCTTATCGGCACCGGCACGCGCGCATCCCACGGCGATGCGGTGATCGAAGTGAACGTCCGCGATGATCGGGACGGGGGCGTCCGCGACGATATCGGCGAAGGGCTCGACAGCATCGAGCGAGGGAACCGCGACGCGCACAAGGTCCGCTCCCGCATCCGTCGCTCGACGGATCTGCGCGAGCGTGGCCTGCACATCGCAGGTGTCGGTCTTGGTCATTGTCTGCACACTGACTGGCGCATCGCCGCCTATTGCCACGTCGCCCACTACGACCGGACGCGTCTCGCGGCGAGGCCAGCAGTCAGAAGAGCCGTCGTCGGAACTCATCTCAGAAAGCGACCTCGTGATGTCTTGCTCGGTCTTCGCTACACAGTGATCGGGCGCGCATTACGCCGCCCGTGCGTCTGCTGAATCTGGTCAGGGCGTCTGGAACAACACCAGGTTGAATATGTCCCGGAACGTGATCACAAGGAACAATCCCACCAGGATCGCGACCCCGCTGATTGTCAGTCCCAGTTCCACCTTCTCATTGACCCGGCGGCCGATGAATCCCTCCACGGTCAGCAGAACGATGCGGAATCCATCGAACGGTGGGAACGGAAGCATGTTGATAATTGCCAGGTTGGCACTGATCAAGCCCGCAACAGACGCAACGGCCGTCCAGCCGATGCGCGCGCGATCGGCGGTGATGGCGGCTATACCCACGGGACCGGACGCCTGTGGCGCGACTTCTCCTGTCGCCATCTTGTACAGCCACTGGGCGGTCACCACCACGGCGCCCACGGAGCGGTTGATGCCCTCGCTGAGCGCCTCGCCCATTGAAGCCGGGCGACGCTGGCCGCTGAGCACCACCCCGATCCGGCCTACGGCCTTGTGCGCGGCCGTCATGCGACCGGATTTATCGGTGCTGGGCACCCGGGCCCACTCCTTATTGGGCGTGACGGTAAGGCTGCGTCGCCGGCCGTCGCGCAGGACGGTCACCTCGATCTTCTGCTCCGGGCGCTCCGAAATATACGCTATCGATTCGTTGGTCCCGATAGGGGATAGGGTGATGTCGAGAGTCCGCTCCAGAAGCGGCCCCGCCTCGGCCGGCTTGATCTCCTCTGGCAGATCCTCAGGGAGCGGCAACTCGACCACTTCACCGTCCGGATTCTCGATTGAGCCGTCCTCGTTGAAGCGCAGGACCGTCACAGGGAGCGTCGGCTTCGCGGACTTTCCTTCGTCGGGACCGTTCGCTGCTTCCTGTTCGCCGCCGGACGCTTCTCCGTCATCGGGGGGTTGCTCTTTGTGTGCGTTCCCATTCTTCGCCTCGATCATCGCCCCCACAAGCTGGTGCGGCAGATCGATCTGCTCATCGTCAACCTTGTAAATTCGGTCATACATCCCCAGGCCGACCTCTGCCCCGACGCCGTCGGCTTCTACATTCGTGACCAGCAGGCTGTGCTTGATCCCGTCTATAGAGACTATCTGGTCACGGGATTGGATCCCCGCGCTGGCGGCAGGGCTGTCCGGGAGCACTTTCTCAATATTGATCTGCTTGCCGGGGAAGACGGGCATGCCGCTGGCGAGGATCACCGCGATGAATGCCAGCGCCGCGAGCACGACGTTCATGACTGAACCGGCCAGCAGCACCAATCCGCCCTTCCAGCGGGCGAAGCGATAGAAGCCGCGCTCGTCGGCCTCGGCCCCCGGCTCCATGCCCGCGATGCGGACGTAGCCGCCGAGGGGGATAAGATTTATGCGGTACGCGGTCTCACCGGACGTCTTCGACCACAGCGCCCGGCCAAACCCCATTGCGAACTCCTCGACCTTCATCCCAAAGAGCTTTGCCAGAGCGAAATGGCCCAGCTCATGGAAGAAGATACAGGCTCCGAGTACGACGACGACCGCGACGATTCCGCTTGCGGCACCACCGATGGTCTCGATCATTCAACAAGACACTCCAGTATCAAGTGCACCCCGCGGCCGCACGTCAGCCCGGGGCGTGTCGTCCTGACAGTGTATACGCCCCGCGCGCCGATGGCAAGGGTGCCCTGAAGCGCATCGGCAGTTTGCGCAATGTCCGCGATCGTCCAGCCGGTGGCTAAATGATGCCCGAGACGTATTCGCGAGCCCAGGCATCCGCGCGTTCGACCTCGTTGAGCGTGTCGATCTCGAACGCCCGGTGCTCCTCAAGTGCGCGTTCGATAAGTTCCGGGATGCGCATGAACTCAATGCGGTCGTCGAGGAATGCCTCAACCGCGACCTCATCGGCGGCATTAAGGACCGCGGGGTAGCTCCGCCCCGCCCTCGCTGCCGAAAACGCCAGCCGCAGGCACGGGAAGCGATCGGTATCCGGTTCGGCGAAGGTCAACGAACCAAGCTCCGCCAGCGACATCCGCGGCAGATCGTTCTTGACCCGATCGGGATAGAAGATTGCGAACTGGATCGCGATCCGCATATCCGGCGGCCCCATCTGCGCGATTACAGAGCCGTCCTGGAACTGCACCATCGAGTGGATGATGCTCTGGTGATGGACGATGACCTCGATGTCACGCACGTCCACGTCGAACATCCAGCGGACCTCGAAGACCTCGAAGCCCTTGTTGGCGAGTGTCGCCGAATCGATGGTGACCTTGCGCCCCATCTTCCATGTCGGGTGATCCAGGGCCCGCTCGGCGGTGACGTCCTGAAGCTCTTCCTTAGAGAGGTCCGAGAAGGGTCCGCCGGACGCGGTCAGCAGAATGCGCTCGACCTCCGAGCGCTGCTCCCCGCGCAGACACTGGAAGATCGCCGAGATCTCGCTGTCGATCGGCAGAAGCTTCGCTCCGCTCTTGCGCGCGGTCTCAGTTACCAGGGCCCCCGCGGCGACGAGCGGCTCCTTGTTGGCAAGCGCGCAGTCCATCCCCCGGTCCAGGGCGACCGTCAGCGGCCGCAGGCCCGCGACGCCGGAGATGGCGCCGATCACGAGGTCGGCGTCCGCCTCCTCGACCAGCTCGCAGATTCCGTCGGCTCCCGTCAGCACGCGCGGGCCGGACACGGAGACGTCGGCCGCCGCATCTTCGTTCGCCAGCGCCAGCAGGTCCACATCGAACTCCTCGGCCTGTTCGGCCAGTCGCATGGAATTGCGCCCGGCGGCGAGCGCGACCACACTCAGCCGATCCGCGTGGGTGCGGACCATGTCGAGGGTCTGTTCGCCGATGGAGCCTGTCGAGCCGAGAATGGCGATTCGCTTGCGCTCCTGAGACTGCGTGTCGTCGGTCACGAGGCAACTCCTCCAGAGTAGGGGGGAGAGATGGTGTCGTCTGGTTGCCGCCCGCGCTCAGAACTTGGGCCATACGTAGACGGACGTGCGATCGTACGCCGGTCGCTTGCCCTTCTCGCCACGAACTGATCCGGGAATCGGTTCGTAGGAGAAGCTGTCGGTGTCGTCGAGGTCGCGCCGGATCTCCCACTGGCGATTCCGCGTATGCAGCCACAATTGCTTTTCAATTTTCTCGACATGCCCGTCGTGATAAGCCAGCGTCGTATTTTCGTGGAAGTACTCATCTACCGTCAGCGGGGTGACGCTCTCGGACAGATGCGCCTTCGTATAGTCGAGCAGGTTCCGATTCAGGTAGAGATAGGACGTCGGCGCGTCTGTCGGATCCGACGGACAGGTCAATGGATCGCGCTTTGAGCCGATTTCCACGCGTCCGTAGGGATCGCTCGGGTCATCGATGTAGACGCGCACGTCCTCGTGCCATGTTGCTGAGAGCGGGTAGTTCTGATGATCCTGAGCGTACATCGTTATGGCCGAGGCGATCTGTTTGAGCTGGGTCATACACTGCATTTCGTAGCTGGGCCTGCGTGCTTGCAGTAGCACCGGCAGGAGGATAGCCACGATCAGCAGGATGATGACCGGTGCGGCCAGGAATTTCGCCGCCGACAGCCAGCGGCGGGCCATCGACTCCTGGAGGTCGGATGAATCCCGCCCCAGATCGCCGCTCTGGTGGCTGCGCTTGAGTTCGTCGCCCGGACCGGATCGGAATATACGCATCGCACCTCACCGCCCTTCTTACTCCCGTATGACCGGTGGTAACGGGAGCGGCACACCGGTGACATGCATCTGTGCGATGAGTACTTCGCCGCCTGCCGGGGAGAGACCTTCGGGCAGGGCTCCCAATCGGGGTCTGGTCGGTCGAGCAGCCCATGCGCGGCAGCCGCGTTACCCGTTCCGGAATGTCTCCTGCGCCATAGCGAGGAAGTCGGCGTTCGTCTCCGTCTTCCGGAGGCCGTTGATGAGCGTGCCGGTGGCCGCTTCCATATCCATCGCATGCAGGGCCTTGCGAAGCTGCCAGATCGATTGCATCTCTTCGTCGTCGAAGAGCAGCTCCTGATGTCGGGTCGAGGACAGCTCGATGTTGATGGCCGGGAAGATCCCGCGGTCGGCAAGCTGCCGGGACAGGACAAGGTCCATATTGCCGGTGGCTTTGAACTCCTCGAAAATCATGTCATCCATGCGGCTTCCCGTCTCGATGAGGATCGTGGCGAGTATCGTAAGAGAGCCGCCGTCCTCGATGTTGCGGGCGGCGCCGAAGAAGCGCTTGGGGCGGTAGAGCGCGGTCGGGTCGAGCCCGCCCGACAGTGTGCGCCCGCTGGGATCGACCGTAAGGTTCGACGCGCGGGACAGGCGGGTGATCGAGTCCAGCAGCACCACCACGTGCTCGCCGTGCTCAACCAGGCGCTTGCACCGCGACTGGACCTGCTCCATAACGGCCATGTGATCCTCGGGCATCCGATCGAAGGTCGAGGCGACGACCTCCCCTTCAACGGAGCGGTCGATGTCTGTCACTTCCTCCGGGCGCTCGTCCACGAGCAGCACGATCAGGCGCAGGTCGTCGTAATTCGCCGTGAGCGCGTTCGCGATCTTCTTGATGATCGTGGTCTTACCGGCCTTCGGCGGCGCGATGATCAGACCACGCTGACCGCGACCGATCGGGGTGACCAGGTCCATGAACCGCCCCGTTACGTTATCAGGGCCACCCGTCTCCAGGCGCAGTCGCTCGTCCGGGTAGATGGGGACGAGGTCCTCGAAGTGCGGGCGATTGCGCGCTTCGTCGGGTTCGCGCTCATTGATCGTCTGCACGCGCAGCAGCGACCAGTAGCGCTCATTATCCTTGGGGGGGCGCACTGGTCCTGAGACCAGGTCGCCGTCCCGCAGGTTGAAGCGCTTGATCTGCGTGTCGGCGACGTAGATGTCCGTGAGGGGCTTCTGCTTGCGCTCATCAACGCGCAGGAAGCCACGCCCGTCGGGCATCACGTCAAGGACACCGTACCCGTAGCGATGGCCGTTCTGCTCGCTCTGTGCCACCAGAATCTTCAGGCACAGATCGTGCTTCTTGAGCCCGGACGTCTTCTCGACGCCGAGGTCATCGGCCAGTTCGCGAAGTTCGTCTACAGTCCTCTGTTTCAGTTCGGGAAGATCCAGCATCTGCGGATCGCACCTCGTCGTGTTGCGCCAGCGACTACTCCTGGCTGGATTGATACAATTCGGGACGGAGAACGCCCACGAAGGGAAGATGTCTGTGGTCCCCCGCGTAATCGAGCCCGTAGCCCACGACAAACATGTCGGGAATCGTCACTCCGACATAGTCGGGCTCAAAATCGCACTCACGCCGGTCCGGTTTGTCGAGAATACAGCAGGTTCGAACACTCGCCGCACCGCGTTCATGCAACATTCGAACCAGTGAAGAGAGTGTGTGGCCGGTATCCGCGATGTCATCGACCACAAGCACATGCCGATCCGTGACATCGCAGGCCATGTCGCACATGACTTCAAGCTCGCAGGCTACGGTGTCATCTCCGTAACTGCGGGCGGCAATGAAATCCACTTCAAGCGGGAACCGAAACCGCCGAACCAGATCTGACAGAAACACAAATGCGCCGGTCAGAACGCCGACCAACACGGGATTGGCTTGCGCCAGGTCTGCCTCGACTTCAGCGGCGATCCGATCAACAGCTTCGGTCAGCTCCTGCTCGGTCACCAGAATCGTGTCAATATCATCGTGAATCGAATGCGTGCGATCCGGATCCGGGGGCATACTACTCCCACTCAATCGTTCCCGGAGGCTTGGAGGTGATGTCATAGACAACGCGGTTCACGCCACGCACCTCGTTGACGATTCGATTGGATATCTGGCCCAAAAGCTCTTTCGGCAGTTCCGCCCAGTCGGCCGTCATGAAATCATCGGTGGTCACACAGCGTAGAATAATCGGGTGCTGATAGGTCCGACCGTCGCCCATCACTCCGACACTGCGCATGCTTGAAAGCACCGCGAACCACTGTGCCAGCCCCTCAATCCCCGAGGCATCGATCTCCTCGCGGAGGATCGCATCGGCCTCGCGCACCGTCTCCAGCCGCTCGCGCGTGACGTCGCCGATGATCCTCACCGCAAGCCCGGGGCCCGGGAAGGGCTGCCGGGTGACGATGCGGTCGGGCAGGCCGAGCTTGCGTCCAACCTCTCGGACCTCGTCCTTGAAAAGCAGTCGAAGCGGCTCGATGTTCTCGAACACCATGTCATCGGGAAGGCCGCCGACATTGTGGTGAGTCTTGATCGTGGCGGTCTGCTTCCCGCCGCTTTCGATTACGTCCGGATACAGCGTCCCGTGGGCGATGAACTTGAAGTCTCCGAGCTTCTCCGATTCGCGCTCGAATGTGCGGATGAATGCTTCACCGATAATGCGGCGCTTGCGCTCGGGGTCTTCCACTCCCTCAAGTTTCTCGAGGAAATAGTCGGACGCATCGACGAACACGAACCGGTCACCGAGCCTCGGTTCGAACGTTCCACAGACCTCCTGTGCCTCGTTCTTGCGCAGAAGGCCGTGGTCGATGAACATGCACGTAAGCTGGTCGCCGATCGCGCGATCCATCAGCATCGCGACCACCGATGAATCGACCCCGCCCGACAGCGTGCAGAGCACCCGCTCGTCCCCAACGCGCTCGCGGATCTCCTGGACCGACTGCTCGATGAATGACTCTGTGCGCCAGTCGCCCGAGAGATCGGCTACGTCGTAGAGGAAGTTCTGCAGGATAAGCGCCCCTTCAGGTGTGTGCTGCACCTCCGGATGGAACTGCACCGCACACAGTTTTCGGTCGAGGTCGGCCATCGCGGCCACCGGACTGTGGTCCGTTGATGCCAGTACCTCGAAGCCCTCGGGCGGCTCCTCCACCCGATCGCCATGGCTCATCCAGCAGGTCGTCTCTTCGGGCACACCTGCCAGCAGTGCGTCAGGCTCCACAACGTGCAGGTCTGTCCGTCCGAACTCGCGCTGCTCGCCGGGTGCGACGTCCCCGCCGAGTGTATGCGCCATAAGCTGGCAGCCGTAGCAGATGCCCAGCACGGGCAGGCCACAATCGAAGATGGCCGGATCGTACTCTGGCGCGCCCTCCTCGTAGACGCTCGAGGGCCCGCCGGAGAGCACAAGGGCGCTGGCTCCCGCGGCCACAAGCTGCTCGGCCGGCGTATCACACGGCACGACTTCGGCGTAAACGTTGTGCTCGCGAATCCTTCGGACGATCAGTTGCACGTACTGAGCACCGAAGTCCAGTACGAGCACCATCTCGCGCGGGGAGGATGACTCCGTCAAATGTGATTTTTCAGTCATACAGTCTCCGACACCAGTGACTGGCGAATCAACGAGGCCTGTGTGTCCGGTTTAATGGGATCGTCAAGAGGTGGGTCGCGTACATCGGTATAACGCAGACAACTTGCCCGGGGCTGCGCGCGGTCCGGCCATATCGTTCCAGACTGTCAATAGCGACAATGCCGCAAACGCCTGCACGTCGGGCAAGGAAAACCAGCATCGGTAGAAAACGGCAAAAAACCGGAAAGGGTCGAGAGAGGAACTACGCTCCACGCCGCGAGTATAGCAGCACAGGTACATCCTGTCAACGCCTTCTACGGGATTCCTTCAGATTCGGCCTGGCCAGGCCCATCAGCCGTCTTCCGCGTGAAGCGTACCACAGATGGGAGCTATTCAAACCAGCCCACGATCTCGCCAGGTGGGTCTATCACCTCACACGCACTGCCGGGGAGCTTGTGTCGGAGCCCGATCCTCCTCAGGCACCATACTGTACTATCGCCTCTTCGCGAACGCGGTCACGGAAGTGCCGACTGAGATCCTCGGGTGTCCGCAGGTCCACGTCTCGGCCCAGCATGCGTGACAGCTCGTTCTCCATCCGGACGATACCAAAAGGCGTTGGGGTATGGCTACTCTCGAACGCCACCAGTTACATCCATGTCGCTTTCAGGGCCGAAATCATCGCGAAGCACCGACCCGAAACGGGAGAGGCGACGGATGTGGTGCCTCCTTCAGAATTCAGCAATGCATTCCTGATCGATCTCCACCGGAAGTTCCATGGATCTTGAGCCTCCCGCCCTCACGTCTCCTCTTCCAGCGACTGGGCGATCCGCGCCCGCGCCTCCTCGATCATCGGCTGGATTTCGGACATCTCCCAGGTCCGCTCTTCCCAGCTTCGGCTCTCGAGTGTCTGCAGGAATGCCTCGAACTCCTCGAAGTAGGAGCCGTATATATGAAACGAGTCCACCATGTGATTGTACTGCCCAACCTCTATCGGCCGCCCGATCCGCTCGGTAAGCCGCTCGGCCACCTCCCGCTGAAGATCGGTGAAAGCATACATGTTCATGTACGAGGCCTTGAAGGCGTCATTGCTGCGCATGTGGCACGACATCACCAGGCGATCGTTGAATACGCGGAACCACATGCGCTGCAGGCAGGCCGGGTCATCGATCCCCGCGTCCTCCCACGTCTTCCAGATCACCGCCTGGGCACGGCGCGTGTGGGGAGCCTCCGCCAGTGCTTCAACCACGTAATCAAGCTGGTTGATCGTCTCACCATCGGGGAGCGAGTAGGCCTCGAGCCGCTCGTGGTAGGTGTACTGCCACTTCCCCGCGTCCGGGTCGATCCAGTGGTCGTGGATCCCGTAGACCACCTCCTGGCGGTAGACCTCGAGGTCGTAGATCCCCCCGGGAAGCGCGCGATGCACGCGGGGCTCCGCAAACGGATCGCGGATTGCCAGCGCCAGCGACACATCGCGACTGTCCGGGTCGCCCTCTCGGTCGTACTGCGTCGGGATGCGCACGCCCTGCTCCCAGCATTCGAGCACAGCGCGCTCCCATCCCTCGGCGAGGGTGTCGGCGTTCACACTGACCAATGGGAGATCGAAATCTTCGCTCATACGACCTGCCTCCGAACGATTGCCCCTGTTGTTTGTGCCGCACATGCGCATATTTACCGTGTGTGCGCATGATTCCTTCCCGCGTGATCGAGATCCAACAGCAACCTACCCGCCGTCGGCCGGCACGACCAGCCGTGCCGGGTCAGTCGCGAGGTAGGGGAGAACGCCCCGCAGCTTCACGATCGCGTCCTCGATGTAACCCTCCGGCACCTTATCCACCTTCAGTGACCACGCGCTGCGGTTCGCATCCGCGAGCGCGAGCGTATCTCCCACTTCGCTGACTGTGCCATGGGTGTGCCCCGCGAAGACCTCTTCGCCGGACGCATTCCAGACGGTGATCGCGGCCGTCTCGCCCGGTGGCGTGCTCTCGAGCGTCACGGACACCTCACTCGCATCCGGATCCGGCAGGAAGTACAGTCGCGGTGTCGGCCCGACGAAGTTGTGCTCATCGCCCACCAGCACGAACGTTCTCGCGGTCGATGTCGCGCGCGCCGCCTGGCGTCCGCCGCTCATCCGCAGCATCCATGTTCCCGGATCGGCTTCAGTGATCTCGATAGTACCGGTATCCTTCACGCCCACGTTCAGCGTCTCCACGACCTCACCGGTCGGATCCAGCAGCTCCGCCGCAGTCGGGTCGAGGTAGCTACCCATCTGCCGCGGCTCAACGGACACCTCGAATGTCTCGCCCGCCTCGGGGATTGCCAGCCATACCGATTCGTGGCGCACGGCCGGGGAGACCGACACAGCCTCCTCGGCGGCCGGTTCTGCCGACACAGGCTTCACATCCGGCCCTTCATAGGCGAGGTCGGCCGGGATCTCCGTGCGCTCCGGCGGCTTGATCCTGCGGGCATGCCGCTCGCGATCGAATGCAAGCGTGTCCGGATGCGCCTGCACAAACTCAGCGAGCCTCTCGGCATCCTCCGGGCGGGCCATCTGGTACATCCGGCGCACCAGCGTTACGTACTCAAAATGATCCAGCGAAAGCTGCACCCGCCACCGCTGCTTGTCGGTCTCGGCAAGGTCCATCGCCTCCTCCAGCAGCGCCCGCAATGGCGGGAAGTCTTCGTCCGTGAACAGTCGGGTCTTCAGGTAGCGCTCGCGGACGATATCCCGGATTGTCTCGAAGTACTCCCGCATCGGCGCGGCCGCAGGGCCGTACATTCCGGTGAAGTAGTCGTCCAGCGTCGCCTCGACATCCGTTTCGACATCCCACATCATCTTTGCGGCCATGTAGAAGTTCAGCCCGGCGTTGCCCCAGACACTGATCGCCTCCGAGTTGATCCCGACCACGTTGTGCTCGTGATACCACGGGATATCTTCCACCAGTGCGTAAGCGGTCGCTACGCGCGCCAGGCCGTCAGACGGACCCGGCAGGGCCGTGTAGTACTCCCGCGCGAAGATCTCGTCGGTGACCTTTGCCCAGCCCTCGACGATCGGGATGTAGTCTGCATTGCGCGGCGATGTCGGGTCGGTGATGGGCCGGAACTTGTCCGCCATCGAGCCATAGTGCGCCACGGCGATCGCCACGTTGGGATGGGCCTTCAGGTCACCAGGTGGCTCCACGGTCGGCGCGTAGGCATAGAACGCCACGCGGCGGTCCGGGTGCGTCTCCTCGAGACGCTCCGCCACGGCGTTGGCGAAAGCGAGCATCCGCCGCCCCTTCCCGTGGCGGGTTGCGTCCCGGAACTGTGGCGGGTCCAGTGCCACGCACTCCTCGCACTGGCACCAGCCGCCCCAGCCGTCATTGGGGGAAAGCGAGTAGGACCACAGGTCCGGGTCCTCGGTGAAAGCCGCGCGTGCCTTCTCGGTGGCGATCTGGATTACCTCGGGGTTCGAGGTGCAGGGCTGCCACCCATGTCGGCGCGTGGGGATCATCCGCTCACCGTCGATCAGCGGGAAGTACTCGGGGTGGACCTCCGCGTAGTCGTCCACGCGCACGATCCGCCCCATGTTGTGGCCCATCTCCGCTTCGACACCCCCCATCCTGTTCCGCCTGCGCCAGCGCTCGTACACCGCCAACTCCTCGTCCGGTCGCCCCCCGTACGCCAGCCACATGTCGCGCAGGATGAAGTCGGGATTCTCGAGATTCTGGAATGTCTCGAAGGTGATGGTGTCCTTGTGTGGGATATGTTCCCCCATCTCGGTGGGCATGTACCAGCGCACGCCGATCTGCTCCAGCAGGTCGCAGACACCGTAGCGCAGCCCTGCGCGGTCCAGCGCCACGATCGCGAGCGACTGCCGGCCGTCCGCGGCTTGCAGGAAACCGTTGGGCTCAAGCGCATCGACCGGCAGGCCCATCTGCGCGAGACCTGCGGCATCGATGGCCTCCCGTCCATATGCCACCAGTATCGCGGCACCCGGCGGATCACCGCCGAGGTGGCCGGGCGGGAGCTGCTGGCGATCGAGCGTTGGGCCTGAGACAGCTTCAAGATAATGCTGAAGCTCGGCCGCGATCTCCCCGGCGCCCTCCTGCTCGAGGTGGTAAATGGTGGCTACGGGAGTGCCGTTCCGGACGATCGGCACCTCGGCGGCGGCTGATGCGGCGATGAGGGCTGTGAGAAACAGGATGTGAAAGCGCATCATGGCGTCCTCCTGGGCGTGCTTTCGGCCTCTTCTCCCATGGGGGACTATACGAGTTCGCCTGAGATTGTTATAATACCTGCTGTCAGTCGGCGCGGGATGGGGGCCGCCGCCGGCCTCGCAGTACGTCTGCTGCCTGTACGCTCCTCATGACCGTCAGCAGATCGCCCGGCGCGCACGCGCCCTGAATCTTACGGAGGCAGTTTCCATGGCAACTGATTCGCAGGTAGACAATATCCAGGACCAGGACGAGGAGGGGATGGAGCAGGCCCATGGCCTGACCATCCGCGCCGCGGTCCTGGCCCTGATTTTCTTTGTCATATCACTGTTTTGGATGCTCAAGGCGGGTCTTATCGCGCTGGGCGCGCAGATCGGCGAAAGCGTCCCGGTTATCCCCGCGATAGCCGCGGTACTGATCCTCACCGCGGTCAGCCCCATCCTCCGGCGGCTTCCGAAGTTCGCCCGGCTTCCCAACCATCAGGTCCTGCTCGTTTACTCGTTTCTGGTCATAGCCGTCTCCATGCCGTCGGTCGGTGTGGTGCGTCAGATCCTGCCGCAGCTTACCGTCCCCTACTACTTCGCGGGGCCTGAGAACCAGTACTCGTCACTCACAGAGGACCTGCCGGGGTGGGTAACGCCGGAAGAAGGCGTCATACGCACCATGTACGAGGGGACGGAGGCGGGAGCGATCCCATGGGACGCGTGGATCACTCCGCTTGCGGCATGGACGGTCTTCATGCTTGCGCTTTTCGTCACGATATACGCCCTGATGATGATCTTCCGGCGCCAGTGGATCGAGAAGGAGCACCTGACCTTCCCCATTGTGCGCCTGGTGTTAGACATGGCCGATCAGACCGGCAGCCGTGTCACCGGTGGATTCCTTGGCAATCCCATCATGTGGGCCGGCTTTGCCGTGGCGGCCATATACAACATTCTGAACATGCTCAACGCGTGGAACCCGTCGCTTCCGGCGTTGGGCAAGAGCTTCAGCTTCGGCACACTATTCACAGAGCGTCCATGGAGCGGCCTGGGCGGTTTGCAGATCGCCTGGCGGCCAGAGAACTTCGGTATCGGCTACCTCGTACCCACCGACATCCTGCTTTCCGTGGCGGTCTTTGCACTGCTGATGCGTCTTGCGAACGTCTTTCAGATCGCCGCCGGTTACGACATCTCCGGCTTTCCCTTCGATCGCCAGCAGGCGTGGGGCGGTTATCTCGCCTTTGGCCTGATATTGCTCTGGATCGGTCGCCATCACATCGGCTCGGTCCTCCGGAAAGCCTTCGCGAACGCTCCGGACGTCGATGACAGCGAAGAACCATTCAGTTATCGGACCGCCGTTTTCACGGCCATCATCGGCTTCATCGGGATGGTGGTGTTTGGCATTGCGGCCGGGCTGTGGTGGTGGGTGGCGCTGATTTACTTCGGCATCTGCGTGCTCTTCGCGGTGGTCTACTCACGGGCCCGGGCCGAGGCCGGCGCCGCGCTTGTCTGGCTGTTCCCTATCTCTCAGGGATGGGACATGATGTTCAACGTCACCGGCTCGAAGATCTACCAGGCCGGCAACAGCTGGAAGAACATGGGCGCCATGGGCCTGTTTTACTGGATCGCGCGGGGCTACTTCCCCTCGATGAGTGCCTACCAGATGGAGGGCTTCAAGATAGCCGACGAGGCGAGGATCAACCAGCGCACGATGATCTACGTTATGATCGCCGCGCTGCTGATCGGCCTCGCGGGAGCCTACGTGATCCACCTGCACGCCTACTACACCTACGGGGCCAACGTGCTGGAGGGCGGAACCACGCAGGGCGGCTCGCGAGTGCGCTCCGCAGCGAAGGCGTGGGATGCACTCTCAGCGGACGTGAAGGCGCACAAGCCCGCGGATATGGATCGCACCATAGCCGGAATAGCCGGCTTCTCGATCACGATCCTCCTGGTGGTGCTGCGCACGGTCTTTTTGCGCTTCCCCCTGCATCCGCTCGGCTTCGTAATGGTGATGTCCTACGCGAACCCGATCTGGGGACCGTTCCTGATCATCTACATCATCAAGAGCCTGATCCTGCGCATCGGCGGTATGGGCTCATATCGCAAGGCCATCCCGTTCTTCCTCGGGCTGGTCGTGGGACACTTCTTCACCGCCGGCGTTGTCTGGGGTTCGATCTCCCTGATCAACGACATGTACCGGCGCTACGGTGTCTGGTTCGGATAGAGGCGACAGCGAACGTCGGCTTACATCAGCGCGTAACAGCGCACGTCAGCAACGACAACAGCGACGGCAACGGCCGAGAGGTCGTTGCCGTTGCCGCGTTTGGCGGCACACGTGATCCCGATCCTGCTGACCGGTGTGGCATTGATGATTGATCGCGTCAGCGGAAAGATGAAACAGGGATTATGACGGACGCATCGAAAGGTCATCGGACAGATAGTTTCTGACGTGGGAGGGTGTCTGACCGATGAACGTGCTTTCGCTGACGCTGACACTGGCCGCATGTGCTTTGCTGATGAGCGCAACCGACGTCCCCGCGGATGAAGACGCGATCGACCCCGGCCGGGTCGATGAGATCGCGCAGATGCTCCCGGACGCGCCGGAGGGCCTCGGGCAACCGATCACGGTTCGCGAGGCCTGGGACCGGGCGACCGAGACCGGCGGCTGGGAGAACATCGTGCGCAAGGCCGAGGGCCTGCTCGACGAGCCGCTGCCCGAGTCCCCTGACGAACTCTACCTCGACTTCTCGGAGACCGGCAACCGCACCCGGTGGCAACGCGTGGCCAGTCAGCGCAGGGGGCGGATGACCCCGCTTGTGCTGGCCGAGTGCGCGGAGAACCAGGGCCGCTTCATCCCCGCCATCGAGGAGCTTGTCGAGGCGCTGTGCGCCGAGCGCACGTGGGTGATGCCCGCGCACGATCGCAGCCTTGCGAACTTCAACCGCGAGCGAATCGACATCGACCTGGCGTCCTCTCGCGTCGGGTGGGAGATGGCGACCGCCAGCTGGCTGCTGGGAGACAGCCTCAGCGACGAGACGCGCCGGCTGATCCGCGAGAACGTGAGCGAGCGCGTGCTGGAGCCCTTCCGGGCCATGTACTCCGGCGAGCGTGACTGCAACTGGTGGATGCACACCACCAACAACTGGAACGCAGTCTGCCTCGCGGGCGTGACGGGAGCTGCGCTCGCTCAGATCGACGACCCCGCCCTTCGCGCGGAGTACGTTGCCGCCGCGGAGCACTACTCGCAGAATTTCCTCAACGGCTTCCCGCCCGACGGGTACTGCACCGAGGGCCTCGGGTACTGGAACTACGGCTTCGGCAACTACATCCTGCTTGCTGAGACCGTCTACCAGGCGACGGGCGGCGGCGTGGACCTGATGGACCGCCCGGGCGTGGCTGCACCCGCGACCTTCGGCAGGCGCATCCAGATCATCGGCGGCGTCGCGCCGGCCTTCGCGGACTGCGGCATCCACGCTCGCCCCGACACGCGCTGGATGTACTACGTGAACCGCCGATACGACCTCGGGCTTGATGCGTACGAGGAGCTTCCCGCGGCGAGCAGCACCGGTGGCTTCATATCGACACTGATCTTCTCGTTCGAGAACTCCGCAGGCGCACCCGACACCATCGAGGGCGCCGAAATCGGCTCACCGCTGCGCACGTGGTTCGATGACGCGGGCGTCCTGATCAGCCGACCTGCGCCCGACAGCGACTGCCTGCTCGGCGTCGCGCTCAAGGGCGGTCATAACGCGGAGCATCACAACCACAATGATGTGGGCTCGTACGTGGTGGTCGTACAGGATCGGCCGGTCCTGCTCGATCCCGGCAGCGAAGTCTACACCGCGCGGACCTTCAGCAAGCACCGCTATGAGAGCGATCTGCTCAACTCGTGGGGGCATCCGGTCCCGATCATCGGCGGCGAGCTTCAGCGGAAAGGTCGCGACGCTGCGGCGGAGGTCCTCAGCAGCGAGTTCGGTGACGAGCGCGACACACTGACGCTCGATCTGAGCGCTGCGTACGATGTCCCTCAGTTGCAGCGACTGGAGCGCGCGTTCGTGTATGACCGCACCGGGGACGGGACGTTGACAGTCACCGATAGCGTCGCACTGGCCGAGGCGCAGAGCTTCGAGACCGCGCTGATCACGGTCGGCGCCTGGGAGCAGCAGGATGACGACACGCTGCTGGTGCGCGACGCCAACCGGGCGGTTCAGGTCCACGTGGACACCGGAGCCGCGGCGTGGGAGCTGATCCCGGAGGACATCGAGGAGGACGCGCACGGTGTCGAGCCGGTGCGCCTCGGGATCAGGCTCGCGGAGCCGGTGACCGAGGCGACGGTGACGCTCACGGTGACCGGGGTGCGCGATTTCGGCCTCAAGGGCGAAAGCGTGCTGTTCAACGGGGACTTCGCGCTCGACGGGTCCGGCTGGCGCATTCCGGAAGACGGCGTCAGCGAGGTATCCGACGAGATGGCGGTAGTGGGCGAGCGCTCGCTGAAGATCGCCGATGACACGGAGGAGACCGGCTCGAACGTCACCGCCGCCCGGATGCAGGTTGAGGGGGAAACCGGGTGGCTGCTGCGCGGGCAGGTGCATCACGTCAGCGGCTCCGGCATCGGGATGTATATGCGCTACTACGATGGTGCGGGCAACCTGCTCAACGAAACGGACGATCGCGGCTGGCTCGGGCCTGTCGGCTCGCTGGAGGGGCCGGTGGGGGAGTGGACGCCCTTCGAGTACGAGTTCGAGACACCTCCGGGCACCACGCGGATGGACCTGTGGATCCACAGCTACAATGCGTCACAGGTGACCGCATACATCGATGACCTTCAGATCGTGCCCACGGAGTAGCCGCGATTCATTTGGGGGATGCCGATGAGCCTGTGGCAGCGTTCACGCGCACTGCGGATCACCACCTGGGTCGCGCTCGCGGTCCTGGTGGTGACCGTGCTGCCGTGGGGATACCTCTACTGGCAGACCGAGCGCGACCTGCAGGCGGAGCTTGCGCGCATCCGCGCGGCCGGAGAGCCCACGTCCCTGAGCGACCTCGTGCCGCCGCAGATCCCGGATGAGGAGAACGCGGCGGTGGTGTACGTGGGGATGACTGACACCGGCATGCCACTGGGCGACGCGCGTAACACGCGCGTTCTGCGCGACTATGTTGGCGAGCGCGCACCTCGCCCCGGGCAGACGGGGCCGCCGATCGCGCAGCAGGCGCGAGCGATCCTCAACCGCCCGGAGACGGTAGAAGCGCTCGAGAGACTGAAGCGCGCCTCTCAGATGCGTTACGCCACGCGGGTGGAAAACGTGACTGGCTCTGATGGAGTGCGGGCGCCTGCAATGAGGGCCATGTACGAGATCGAGCCATGGTTGCAGGCGGTGGCTCTGAGGGCCGCGGAGGAGTTACGTTCTATAGGTTGTGTATGGAGGTAAGAGGTAGTAGCGGGGGTAGTGGC
>CAZAHB010000082.1:0-22413 GCA_964484945.1 uncultured Armatimonadia bacterium
TTCCAGAAGGGCAGCGGTTCAAGGTCGCGTAGTTTGAATTCTCGATTCGCGCCCAGAAGCAGCAGATATAGCAGGCCCAGTCCCGCCGCCTGAATCAACGCCACCCATCCCTCCGCGGAAATGAGCAGCCCCATTCCGTAAACCGCTCCCGCGGCAATGGCAACGCGCAGCGCGGAGAGCGCCGGGGGCAACACCCGGAACCTTCGCCGGAGGAATGGTGGATACTGTCGGTCGTAAGAGATCACCGTCACCTCATGCTTGACGGGCCAGCCGAGAAACCGGCGGCAAGGCCTACATTACAAGGAAAGCTGAGGACATGGTCGGGCCCGGCCGCACGTGCATTGGCGACCGTGCCATCAACGCAGCCGTCGTCGATGATGAGTATCTCGACCTTATCGACTCGGCGTATCTCGCGCGGGATATCCGCGATGGTCTCAGCGATGGTCTGCTCCTCATTGTAGCACGGTTTCTGGACGATGAGTTTCATTGGCGATTCACATCTGAGTCTGCGACATCCAGTTCATAGATGAACCCGTGATCCACATTTTCGGCAGCATGGACTAGACGGAGGTTGTCCGCGAGGACCAGAAGCAGCAGCGCGTTGCCTGAGACGGTATCCTGTCTCGTGAGAGCAATTTCGGACTGTACCTCCTGAGGAGTATAGCCGGGAGGGAGAGGAGGGGCTGTCTGCTCTTCCCACGTCTCCGACGGCATCTTCGAGAGCGCTGCGAGTGCGAGTGCTTTCGGTGGTACGCGGACAAGGAGGTGTGTGATCCCTTCAGCGCTCATCGTCTCAAGCACCTCCGCATTGGATAATGTGCTCTCCGCAAGCGTTGTGCTGAGCAGCCGGCGTGCCGAAACATAGTCACGCTCAAGGCCGAGGCCCTTAACAGGCATAAGAAGCGCTTTGGCATCTTCTGGTAGAATCTCGTTGGCCTTAATAACTAGTGCGTGGCCCCGGTAATTGTGGTGCCCCTTGCGGTAATCAGAGGCAGAGATCGATCCGGTAAGATATTGGGGCGCGGCTCCCAGTGCGAGACGACCTGCTTCAACAGAGGCCGCAAGCATAACGGGCATCACAAGCAGAAGAATGATGGCGATGCGAAGACCGCGCACCCGGTGACTAACGTGAAGACTGTACGCGGCACTTCCGGCAAGCAATGCAGCAAACGCCAAAGCGGGGAAAAGGTAGCGGACCATGTGCGGGGCGAAGAAGAACATCGCAGACAGATAGGCCAGGAGAAAGAGAGCGGAGGCCAGCACGGCGATGCCACGTTGCCGATAGAACACGGCGAGTGGGGCAAACGCAATCATTGCTGGGCCGATGCCGTAGGCCCATGACCCCCGGAGCAGACTGAAGTCCATGCTAAGACGCCACGGATAGGTCACGTAGGAGAAGAGATTACGCTCAAGCCCACGGCGTGTAGCCTCCTCTGCCCAGCCAGAAAAGCCATGGCCGACTGCTCCGAAGAATGAGTTGAATGCTGGATAAACGGGATTGCCTGTGACTTGATATGACCAGTAGAGCCAGGGTCCGCCCACGGCCATGAATGCAAGCATTGCCCACGGCCACGCTTCAACACTTCGGCGACTGCCCTTTTGGATCACGCCTGCAATGCTGAATGCAAAAATGAGACATCCTGCAGCCAGCCACCCGTTCTGCTTCGTGCCTCCCGCCATCCCAAGCATTGCACCGAACAGCACGAGGTCACTCGTGCCATCATTCCGTAACCAGCGCACACCGAATACGCCTGCCCCGATCGCGAACATGAGCACATGAATATCGACCCATCCCCCGCTGGCTTCAGCGGCAAACGAGTGGACTGCCGCAAGTGCGCAAGCCGCGTAGAGGCCCACGCGCCGAGGCCAACCTGCCGCTCGCGCCAACGCGACGCAACCGAACAGACAAATGACGAACGCGATTAGTGCTATCTTGTTTGCTGCAGTATCGCCGCCCACAGCCAACCCTGCGCCATAGACCAAATGCATCGCATGGGTGAAACCATCGTATACGGTGGCCCCCGTATCATGCATTGAACCGTGGCGCAACCAGATTAGTGGTAGTTCATAGTGATACGTGTCGTTTTCGATGTTGGGCAGCCAGCTTCTCACGAACTCTACGAGGGAGATCAGGAGAAGGGGCGCTGCGAGCCACTTGTCCTGCCGCAATACACCCTCGATGGGGTTGCAGAGGCGAACCGAAGATTGCTGTCTGATGATGGTGAGCACTGATATTGGGCCTGTCACCATCAACAGAATCGCTATCGGTAGGGGCTCATACAGGCCTACTTGACTGATGCCCAGAAGAATGATCGAGAAAGCGCCCACGCCAACAACCGTTGACAAACAGACCTGCTCAGGCTTTGAAGCGTCCTCTCTCCACGCAACGCCCAATAACAGCGCGCCGATTCCATAGAAAACGACAAAGAATGCGGCAGTCCAGAAGATGTTGGCCCACAGCATGCTCAACAAAGACATGGCCCCTAAAGTGACAGCCGCTCACGCAGATAATTCAGAAACACTTGGCCCCACGAATAGTAGTACGCAAGATACATCGTGATGATGTAACCCATGACGAGGTAAAAGCCAGCACCTTGCTTTTCGCCATCTCCAGCCTCGGCAGTATCGCTCTTTATCATATGTTCTCACCATCACTGTAATAGTCTTGGTAGTAGTAATAGTAATAATAGTAGTAAGAGCCGCCTGATGGCGGGAGTTGGTTCGCACAGAGCCCGATGATCTGAACGCCGATCTCGCGCAGGTTTTGAACTGTCTGCCGGGCGGCGGTCCGGCGCGCCTGCCTGCCAACCACAAACAACGTTCGGTCAGTCTCGTGGCTGATGACCGTGGCATCGGCCAGGAAGCCTGCTGGCGGGGTGTCCCAAATCACATAATCAGCCATGCTCTGAAGTTGGTTGATGACTTCCTGTCCATGCGCACTCGCCAGAAGATCCACCGGTGAAGGCGGCAGAGGCCCTGCCGTGATCACCTGCAGATTGCCGACCTCTGTCTGCTGGATGACCTGGTCCGGCTCAATATCCCCTACCAGCAGGTTGCTCAGCCCAGTTTCGCGATCCACATCGAATAGTGTGTGTAGGCGTGGGCGATGCAAGTCTGCATCAATCAGCAGCACTCGTTCTCCAGCGTTCGCGAGGGCGGCCGCTAAGTTCGCGGCAACCAGTGTCTTGCCTTCGGCGCGGCCAGCACTTGTTATGGTGAGGCTGACCAGGTCATCACGAGACATCTGAATACGTACTGTGGACGCAAGCATGCGCACGGCGTTGGCGAACGCCGTCCGCCTGACACCGTTGGGGCCGCCGACCTGAACTTCGAAGCGCTCATCGGCCTCGATGACGGGCAGGACCCCGACAAGTTTTGCATCAAGAGCCTCGCGAATCTCATCCGGGTCGGCAAATGTGTCATCGATCTGGTCAACTACCACCGCGGCCAGTGCAGCCAACAGGAGCGCACCTATCACACCGATGCCGATGATTGATTGGTACTGTGGTGAGACGGGGTCCCGCGGTTGCTCCGCCTCCCGAACTCTCTGCACCGGGGCAACCGCAGTAGCGCGTTCGAGTTGCAGCTCGTAGAGGCGACCAAGAAGAGTTGAGTGAACGGACTGGAGTCCCTGCACTTTGCGTCTTAGCTCATTGTACTCGATGTTTCCGGCAGGCGCCATCTCGGCGAGCATCTTCTGTTCGGACAGCTGAGCCTGGAGCGCCTGCTGACTGGCACGGAGAGCATCCAACTCACCGTACAGGCCTACAAGCGTATCCTGAGCGTTCATGTAGACCGGATTGGGTTGGGTTGTGACTGCCGACCGCGTCATTTGCTCGCGGTCCTCAAGTTGCTGCTCCAAGCGAGCAATCTGATCCTTCAGCGACTGTATCTCAGGACTGTCCTCGTAGTAATCCTGTAGCTTCTGCTGGAGTTCAACGTTCAGCTTTGAGAGTTGCTGCTCGATCGCTTGTGCACGAAATGATGGCTGCTCCTGGACTTCCTCGATCTGCTCCGGCTCATCCTCGAGGCGCTGTCGGGTGCGTTCAATCTGAGCCTGGAGGGCCTCCATTTGCACGCGTTTTTGTGCGATCGTATCCAGCAGACTGGTTACGCGCGAATTGCTTGCGCCCGGGCCTATGTTGATCCCGGACTCGAGGTACTTCTGTTCTAGCTCAGCCATCTGCTCTTCCATGTCTCGGAGGTCGCCCTCGACGTTCTCGATCTGAGATTGAACGTATTCAATCGCCGAAACCGTGGACCGAGTACTCCGATCGCGGGCGTCCTGTTCATATAGGCGCGCCCAGGTATTGGCAACCTCCATCGCGTCCTGAGGCTGGCGCGAGCGGTAGGTAATCGAGAGCAGGTTGGCGGAAGCTCCGGGGACCTTGCCAACGTTAACCTGCTCGACAATGGCATAGACCGGGGCTTGAAGCTCCAATTCTTCTTTTACATGCTGTGCCATTTCCGCCCGTCGGATCAGGCGGACATGCATCGATATGTCGCCCTGCAATGAGCGCCAGACGTCTGCCTCAGTAAGAAGAGCCTCGCTCTCGCCCTTTCCACCGACACCCGAGACGAGCATCCACGTGGACGCTTCGTACAGGCGAGGCTGGACCACAGCATACAGTAGCGCCCCGAGGAGGACTACCATGGCTACTGGAATCATGATCCAGAGGCGGCGGCGAAATACTGTGAGTAGATTGCGCGATCCGGCTTGAGAAGCCGCATCGTCAACCGGTCGCATTCTTTCTTCCATGCCATCTCCCGGTGGGAGTTATTGGAATCGAACTCGTCCTATTGCCTGTTGTCGTCACTGAAGATCCGTCTGGAAGCTGATAGAGCCGGTCAACTCGTCCATCCCGAGCAAACCAATGCTCGCCGTTCCCCAGTCCGCGAGGAACCATCGGGCACCGGCGTTGACGTAGTCGGAATCGTACTCGGTTATCAGGTGAGTTCTGTTACCGCGCTCAAGAGCCAATTCGAAGCCGCCGAAGACTGGCTTCAGCCTGCCGCTACCGAGCCCGAGGTGCACGCGCATGTTTTCACGCTGCCACGTACCGACGGCATACTCTGCTTCACCGACGTACGATGTCGTGGTGCCGAAGGTCACATCCTGCGCCCCAACTGCGACGGCCGGCACCCAGTCCTCTGTCTGGCTCTTGAGTTGATAGTGTATGTTGAAGCTACGGTCCAGATTGTAGTTCCAGTCAAAGGCCTTCACGTCGTGGAAGAATGTGAGGCGGCCGACAAGCTCTAGATTAGGCAGAAAACCCACACCCACAAAGGTTGGCATTGCATCGGTCTCGTTGTCCGGAACTTTCGAATGTTCGCGGTCGAAGTAAGACATGCCCGCAAGCAAACGACCGTCGGGCGTGACGTCGGCAGTTGGGATCCGCATGAGGCCGCTATTTCCCTCGTAACTGGGCGCGGCGGGCCACGCTGTTTCCGGAGCCTCTTCAGGATCGTCGGCGAGCCTTTCACCGTGGGCCGCCAGGTAAGCCGGAGAGATTTCACCACGGAAACTCTCGAGATCGTGTGAGCCTTGGAGGTAGTCGCCTTGAACGCTCAGGTTGGATTTGTAGTCAACGCTGACCGCGGGGTTAGACCGCATTCGAACGTCTTCCGGAGATGACGCGCGTCGCGGCCCGAGTGGCAACGATACCTCAAAAGTCAGTCCTTCGTCCCCGTCATTGGTGCGGATTGCTCGGGCTTCGATCACACTTTCGCCGAAGCGGCGGCGGAGCGACAACGCCATCCCCTTGTTGTCATTTTCAAGGAACTGGCCATATCCCAGTCGTGCTTTCAGACCGATATTGCCCCAGTCATATTGATAATACCCAAAGGCACTTGCGTATGTGTCGAACGGATTCAGTTGAAGTTGCTGATCGATCAGCGATCCTGCAATACCGAACTGATGCTCAGCAGTATCAGTTCGAGCTTCTGCGTAATAACCGTAAAGCTGATCGCTGAACCGACCTCCTGAGGCAGTACCGAGCACACCGTTCACCGGCCTCCCCACCCAACCCAGCAGCGAGCGATCCAGCGCAACTTGCCGGTTGGTCGTGAGCTGTGTCGGAAAGCGCATCTGCGCCCAAAAGCCCGGGCCCAGTGTAGTTGTTGCATCCGTCATGAGAAAGTAGTCACTTTCGAATGGATCGTGCTCAAGTCCGATATAGTATTCGATCGCCGGCCGAATCAACAGATCCATCCGAAGATAGCTTTCGTTCCCATGAGCAAGTACTTCGACGGGCTCGATGACCTCCGCCGGTCCAGACTTCACCTGCCAATTCTCGGCTAACCCTTCACCTGAGAGTATGTCGGCCTGGAGCTTTACGTAGTCGGCGAGTTCGACGTTCACGTGACTGACGACGACATCATGGCGTTTGATCTGCACGGTAATCGGAACGGCTGGTAGGATAGCCGTCGCTGCGTCGAGCGCCTTCTTCAGAGCATCCATGTCGCTTCGCCACGTACGGTTCTCAATGTTGATGATCCAGCGTTCAGCAGCGTCGCGACCGATGGACAGATTCTCAAGGTCGTTCTTTCTGAGATTCTCTAGAAGTGCTTTGGCCGCTGCCTGTTCATCGACCGGGACTACATCGGGTTCGACCTGCTGATCTCCGACGGACTGCTCGCTCGAGGGCTCCAAAGGGCGGGTCTGACGAGGCTCCCCTCGCGCTGTCATCCCGGGCACGTCGATAGGGACGGCGCCCTGTTGGATGACGCGGGCGGGCAGAGGTGGCGGCTCCGCGGTCTGGGGCTTCGGAACGTCCAGGTCTTCGAGACCACTTGCCGCCAGCGTCTCCACCAGTAGCTTATCGATTTCCCGCCGTTGCGCCTCATCGACCGTCGAAGCCAGTATGGTCCCGATCTGTTCGGGACGCACCTGCACCTCAAGGAGTGTCTGCCCATCCCGAACATTTCGGAGCCGAATACGCTCGGCGCCGTCGCTAAGGGGCTCTGACAGGCGCATGACCGCAGCGACTGCGAACTCCGGTAGTGACGCATCGTCGCTCAGAGAGTAGACCACGAGAAGTTCGTCACCCGGCGAATCGATATTGCGCACGCGCACGCCAATGTCCGCCAGAGTCTCGCGCATGCACTTGGTGTATGCACGGATATCATCCACGGAGTCAGCAGCGGGCGCGCCGCCAGCCAGTGTGACACAAGTAGAAAACAGGATTGCCGCGAATACCGCTCGCTTCACCAGTTCAAGACCCTCTCGAGCGTGCCGAGTATTCCCAGTAGGGCAAGCGGTTCAGAAAGCGTTTCGCGAATACCGCCGTCGCGCTCGCTTTGAGGCACATAGACGGTGTCGCCAGGCATCAGCTTCCAGTTGGCCGCCTCGTTCTCGCCCTGCAGCAGCTTCCTGGCATCAATCTGCACCACGGTCGGAGAGCCCCCGTCTTCGGCGCGCCGCACCAGAACCACCCGATCCGCTGCGGCATTCGGACTGAGACCACCGGATCTGGCCAGAGCATCCGCCAGGCGTGTCTCCTCATCCCATGGGAAGAATCCGGTCTGTCCAACGGCGCCGAGCATTACGTACGACTTATCGTGCGCGGGCACCAGGATGATGTCATCGGGCTTGATTGGAGTGCGAGCGATGTCAGTGTCCTTTCCATGGAGCATCGGACTGACATCAATGACGGTCTTCTCGCCGTCGGCATGAATGATGGTTACTTCTTCGGCCTTGGCTGCGTCCGAAAGCTCTCCGGACAGTGCCAGCGCATCGGCGAGGCTGATCCCCTCGCGATGCTCGAAACGCCCGGCGGATTTCACCGCTCCGGTCACTGCGAAGTATTCGGTCTCGGGTTCCGGCGGCTCGGCTGGTAGCCAGAGGATGTCGCCCCCGTAGACGAGAGGCGGTTCGATTTCGCGATTAAGCACCTTGTCCACGTCGAAGGTGTCGACTGAGCCTTCCGCGCGCAGAATCATCCCACGGTCGCGGTCGGCGGCCTGACCCGCCCCGCCAATCTTCACCAACAACTCCAACATATCTATGCTCTTCTGATTTGGTGCAAGGGGGATCTGTCCGGTGCGGCCGGTGACGCCGAGCACTCCCACGTAGCGTACATCAATCTTCGGAACCATGAGGACATCGCCCGCGTGGATGACAGTCTGCTCCTGCTCACCCTCAAGCTGTGCGGAGAGATCGATGGTCTCGCGCTCGCCGGTGTCGCGGTGCACTGTCACGCGGGTGAGATCTGCCTCAGGTTCGGGCCCCCCGGCCATCGTCAGCAGCTTGGTCGCGGTGCTGACGCCGGTGTCCAGTTGTTGAGCCCCGGCATTGCCGACTGCTCCCAGCAGATAGGCTACGGGCGTGCGCATCCCGGCGACATTGATGAAAACGTTGGGGTCGCGAAGATGACGCCCCCCCGGACCAAGGGCGTGCTCGATTTCTTCGGTCAGCTCCTGGAGCGTGAGACCATCAACTTTGATCTCGCCGGTGGCAGGATATGTGATGCGCCCGTCCGGTCTGACGTTAACGGTGAGACTCCACTCACTGTGGCCTGCGACCTGAATATTGAGCGTGTCGCCGGCGCGGATAGTGTAAGGGGGTGCCTCCACCGTCTGCGCGACGGTAGTGGATGCGGAGAAGAAGCCTATGAGTGGCATGAGGGCGATAATGAGAGAGAGCCTCACAGGATGCCACGTACGATCGCGTCCCTGTGACAGAGCAACTGGCGACGGTGTCATTGCGCCTCCCCTGTGGATACGTGCAAACATGGTGGCATGCCGACCGCGATTACGCAGCTACCGCGACAAGCGTCACTTCTCTGAAGTAAGTATTTCCAGTTCGGTCCTGTAATCCCTTTCACTGTCGCGATCTCAAGGTGGAGTCGTGGCGACAGGGCTGGCAACGGCTCTCACAGATGAGCATACCAGAAATCGAGGTCGGTGGCAATAAAGAGCGCGCCACAGAAACTACGTGCCGGCGCTGTTGCTCTCGGGGATGGAGGGTGGTTGTGCATACCTCGGTGTGGGCGTGGCCGAACGGTCACTACGCCTCTGGGCGACCTTCCGGCGTTGATAGACCGCGTGCCCGACTCCGGCGAAGATGAGTATAAGTGGGACGAACTGCGAGCGCATGCGGATCGCCTCACCGCTCACCGCCGTCTTCAGCGCATAGCTGACGACCAGTGGCGCCAGCACAAGCAGCAGGGTCATCGCCGCTTGCCGATTCGTCCGCCACGCCTCGCGGAATCCTGTGACGAATCTCGGGAGGATGAAGAGGTAGATGAACCACATCTCCGGGTAGGTCGCCATTCGACGCAGTGTCCCGGGGAAGAGCGGGATCGGCGTGAGCAACAGCAGCGCGATGCGCAGTGGCAACTGCACGATCGCCTGCGTCGGAGTATCGGCCGCCAGCGGAATCGCGTATTCGGACCCTTTCACGCCTCCTCGCGCGATCCCCGATTGGCGGAAGCTCATATACTGGTCTACCGCCCACTCGAGGTTCATCTCCTCCCCATACGTCGCCTGCATTTCCTCGACGCCCAGGTGCAGCACCAGAGGCGCTATGATGATGAACATCGCGACGCGCGTAACCTTCCCCAGGGCAGTTGGCGGGAGCTTCACAGACTGCGCCCATGCCAGCCCCTGCCCAACCACCAGCAGTATCCCCACATATGCTCGGTACACGACCGCAAGCGCATTGGCCGCGATCCACAATATCAGCCAGCCACCATGCCTGCGCTCGCCAACCTTCAGCATCCCGAGGGTCGCCCACGCGATACACGCCCCAGTGATTGGATCCTTAATAATCTGCGTCGACCAGAAGATCAGCGAAGGCAAGAACGCCGCGAACACGGCTGACCAGCGCGCTGCATGCCGCGTCCCGCCAATATGCCGACAGATCAAATATATCGCGATCACGATCGTTGCGTTCAGCGTGATCTGCAATACCGCGGCCACCAGCGGACTCGGCCCGAAGATGTACACGAGCGCCGTCGTCTGTAGTCGAATTAACCCCTCGTGCGCCTGGTGAAGTGTCTCCGGCAGCACCGGCGTCCAGATTCCTGCGTGCCATAGCTCGGCATTGCGAACCGCCGCGTAGTACCGCGCTCTGGCATCCTGCGCGACTATGTGCCAAACTGGCGGGTAGATAATGTTCTGGAACACCACCCACCCCGCCCGCAGCGCAAAGCTCGCCGCCACCACTCGCGCCACGAAGGCCTGGTCTGGCCGCTCGACCAGTTTATTCGCCAGCCACCAGGCGAATAACCCACCTCCCAGCAGCAGCGCTATGCCCCAGAGATCAGCAACACTCACCGTAGTGTCTCCGTGCCTCTGCAAAACTGCGTTTCGTTCATTAGCCACAGCCACATCAAGCTTGACCTATACCGTTCCGCGTGCTAAATTTACAGTGAATCCACGCCGAACGCAAGGTACGCCTGCCCGCAGGCCACGATCCCGTTTCGTAACCGCGGCGGTCCGTATCGCGCAACAGCAGTTATCTCAATCTATTGGCGGGAATCATGGAAGAGCCGTCAGCCGCTTCTGCCGACAATATAGGAGGCCGCGCCCGCACCGCCGCGGGCTGGCAGTTCCTCTCCAAGGGCATCAACACCGCGCTGCAGATGGTCACCTCCATCGTGCTGGCGCGGCTGCTCATGCCGGAGGACTTCGGCATCGTCGCCATGGCCGCGATGGTCACCGGCCTCGCCGGCGTCTTCCGCGACCTCGGCCTCGGCCAGGCCCTCGTGCAGCGGCCCGAGATCAGCGAGGAGCACACCCGCTCGGCATACTGGGGCACGCTTGTGATGTCCCTTCTGCTCTATGGCGGCATGTTACTCGCCGCGCCGTATGTGGGCGCGTATTTCGACGAGCCGCGCATGATCCTGGTGCTGAAGATCAGCGCGCTGAGCTTCGTGCTCTCACCATTCTCGGTCGTCCCCGGCTCTCTATTGCGGCGCGATCTCGACTTCAAGACGCCCTTCTTCGCGGGGCTGGCGAGCAGTCTCTCCTATGGCGCCGTCGGAATCACTGCCGCATTGCTGGGCTACGGGTACTGGGCGCTGGTAGCAGCCTCGCTGGCAGGAGCATTCACGAAGACACTGGCGCTATGCATCCTAACACACTATGTTCCGCCGCTCGTTCCCACATTCCACGGGGTCAGAGACCTGATCAGCTTCGGAGCAGGCGTCACAGGGGTGGGCCTGTTCGGCGTCCTGGCGGACAAGATCGACTACTTCGTTATCGGGCGGCGACTTGACGCTGATGCTCTGGGGCTGTACGAACGGGCATTCAAGCTCATGACAACGCCTTTGGCGCTCCCGTGGGTTGTGTGCACGATCATCTTCCCGGTCTTCTCGCGCCTGCAGAATGACCTTGAGCGCGCGCGCGACGCATTCGAGCGAATTGCCGCTTTGATGAGCGTGCTCACCTGGCCCGTCCTGCTGGTATTGCTCGTAACCGCACCGGAATTCGTGCCGCTCGTCTTTGGCGCCCAGTGGGCGCCTGCAGTGACGCCCACTCAAGTCTTGATCCTCGCAGGCTTCACAAAGGTGCTGGCTGACGTTGCGCGAACTGCAACCAAGGCAATGGGAGCCCGCTACGTCTGGGGCGACGCGTGGCGACTTGCTTCGTACGTCCTGATCGTCTTCGCGGGCTCATGGTGGGCATCACGCTGGGGCATTACCGGCGTCGCATGGGCTGTTGTGGGAGCAAGCCTGATCTTCCTGGCACTTGCACTTCATTTGCTCTACAGTGCGATTGGCTTTGGAATCAGTCGTTGGATTCGAACGGTTTTTGCTCCGCTGTTACTCACAGCCGCAGCCGGCGCAGTCTCCCTGGCACTTCGGAGCCTATTGCTCTCAAGGGGAATGTCGCCGTTGGAAACTTTGGTGGGCGCCTCAATTGGGGGACTGCTGGTAGCTGTTGCGGCTATTGTCTTCTTCCCGTCCGCGCAACTGGAGGTGGTGAGAACTGAGTTCTCAACTGCTCTCAGACGGGTGAGAGGCCTGTGGCCAGCATGACTGCAGATTGCACCAGCCACGGGACGCGAAGAATGTCATCGACCGGAAACCTCATGGCGAGACTTTGGGGCAACAGGCTATATCGATTGCCAGACGAACCGCTGACTGACAGACGAGGAGATTGAAATGGTCTCGCGCGTTGTCCAACGCTTACGCAAGGCGCTCTCACACGGGTGGCGTTGCGTCACTGCCCGGACACCGTATCGGCGCTCCATTCGCGCTCTCGGTCTCGCTTTGATGCCCGGGCGATTGATAGTGCGGTCCGGGGACCGCTCCGGCGGGTGGCTCGGGCGACTGCTGGGCGTTCATACTTGTGTCCTACCGGAAGAAGGGCTAATCCAGATGACGGTGCCGGGCGGTGACGTCCTGTTCACGCCTGCCGGTGCAGATGACGGAGAAAACTGGCCGCGGTGTTGGGAATTGCTTTATGGTCTGTGGCTTGAGTGTTGCGTGATGGATCAGTATCATTTCGGTGATCTGCTCAAGCCCAACATGACCGTGCTGGATGTCGGCGCGAATGTTGGGGCTGCCACTCTGGCCGCCTCGAAGTGGCTGGGGCCGGGGGGCTCGCTCGTCGCTATCGAGCCAGTCCCAGGCAACGTCAACGCGCTTCGCCATTGCATATCTGCCAATAGCCTGCCAGTTTCACATCTGTTGCCCCTCGCGATCGGTCGGATGGATACGAATGTCACACTTCATTGTGGACGAACTCTGACCACCGTACATACAGTAGTTCAGTCGCGCTCAAGTGAGACTGCCCCTACGATCAACGTAGAACAGCGCTCCATCGACAGCCTGATGACAGATCTCGAGATAGCGCCCGACTTCATCAAGATCGACGTAGAGGGAGCTGAACTTGACGTATTGGCAGGGGGCTCGCGGACTCTCAAGCAGCATCGCCCAATCGTTGTGGCTGCCGCGTATCACGAGCCTGAGCACCCGACGCTCATCAGGGCGCTCTTCGAAGAGACCGTCCCTGACTATCGGTATGAACTCAGGTGTGCGGCCTATGGCGCAGAGACCGAGTTCGTGGCGCTTCCTGTTGAACGGATTTGATGCTCAGCGTCACGTAGGCACTGTCTGGGGCTCGCTCGGGAGGCATGGAAGCTATTGGCGACTGACGGGGACAGCCCAATGATTTCCGCCGTGATACCCACCTACAACTGCGCGGAGTATCTACCGGCGTGCCTTGATTCGGTGCTGGCGCAGACAGTGCCACCGGATGAGATCATCGTGGTGGATGACGGGTCGACGGACGGCACCGCGGAGATGCTGGAACGCGACTAACCACAGGTGCGATGCATCTGCCAGAAGAATGCAGGCAGTTCCGTCGCGCGCGACACCGGCATCGAGGCGGCGCGGCAAAGGGTACGGTGATCAGGGGAAATGCAGCAGGGCTACAAGATCTGGTACATCCATTGTAGCAAGTCGGCCGTAGGCCAGGGAGCTGCCATAGCGGGCACTCAGGTCCTGGCACGGGCTGATCGCATGGCTCAATTGGCGCCTGTCTCCTTCGTCAGCGCACAGCGGGAAGCAGATCGATGGCATCCTTCTGAAGTGCTCGACCGGAGTGTCTCATTTGATTTCCATATCATCCAGACGGGGGGGATTCTAAGTCACGGGCTAATGTTCGCCGGGCGAGGTCGTGGACCGGCAATGCTCGCAGAGCTGGTCGCCCGAGATGACCCTAGCCTCGTACACATCCTGCATTGTCGGTCGCACTATGCAACGTTGCTCGGCAATGCCGCGAAAGCTCTGCTCCAGCGTCAAGGGCTCGAAGTGCGTACGATCTATGATATGGAGGGAATTGCGCCGGAGGAAGAGCTTTACTACCCGCACCTACCGGGCAGCTCATTCTCATTGTCAGGCACTTTGCGCAGATGGGTTAGGATAGCACTTCTGCCGCGAATCGAGCAAGCGGGGTTCAGCAGAGCTGACGCAGCAGTTACAGTGTCAGAAGTGATGAAAGACCATGTGTTCCGTAAGTACAATGTGAGGGCATCGAGCATTAGTGTGGTGCCATCGACCGCGGATCCGGACATCTTCCACTTCTCCCCGCAAGCGAGAGCAGAGACGAGAAAGAATCTGAATATCGGCCCCGAAGGAAATGTCTTCATCTATAGCGGCACTCTTGGCAGGTATCAGGAACCTGAGATGTTCGTGGGGATCTTCGCCCGGGTTGCAGAGATTGATACTTCGGCTGTTCTGGTCGTGTTGAGCCGTTGGCCGGACCGAATACATGACATCATCGAGGAATATGGGGTTGAGCCCGGCCGAGTGCGGGTTGCGAGTGCTCACTTCAATGAGGTTCATCGTTATCTCAGCGCTGCAGATTGGGGCTTCTGCTTGCGTGCTGATAACACAGTCAACAAGGTCGCGTCACCAACCAAGGTCGCGGAGTACATGGTCTGCGGTGTGGCACCGATCGTCTCACCGTGGGTCGGAGACTATTCCCGGGTCGTGCGGGAGAAAGACCTTGGTGTCGTCATCTCAGATCCCCGATCACCCTCGAGCGCTGATCTCGGCAGATTGTTGACCTTGCCGGCCGTTCAGCGCAAACGAATCATTGACTACGCGACTAACAATCTATCCCATGATTCCGCGCTGCCAATCTACCGTAGCCTATATGAGCGATTGAGTTCCGCGGGACAGCAGTAATCCGAAATCGCATCGTGCCGGACAGACAATGCGATGCACGTATCATGTAAGTATCGCGACAGTCCAATCCGGGCCGGCACTGAAGGGGGAGATTACGCTATCAATTGCCCTCTGTGTCAAAATCACGGATTTCATCCGAAGCGAACACAGGACTGGCAATGAATGGCCCGACACACTGCCCCGAGACGAAAACGTCCGAAGAACGTGAAGGATGTACACGGACAGCGATAGAATTGAGGGAGGCTCGCGGCTTGCGTGCTCTCCGCGAGCTCTTGGCGGCGTTGAATCCGCGGGTATATCACGCGCTGTCGCGGTTGCGCCCGTAGGGCGATGTGTAATCGGAGGTACGACCTGTGGACGAGCATCCGCTGGTAAGCGTGGTTTTGAACACCTACAATCGGGCGGACCTGCTTCCGCAGTCGGTGGACAGCGTACTGGCGCAGAACTATCCAAACTTTGAAGTGATCATCGTTGACGACTGCTCGCAGGACAACACGCCTGAAGTTGTCGCGACCATAGTGGCTGAACACGGCGACCGGGTGCGGAGCATACGTTTGTCGGAGAATAGAGGTTTGGCGGCGGCACGCAACGCCGGCATACGCGCGGCCCGCGGCCCGCTTATCGCCTTCCAGGATGATGACGACCTCTGGTTGCCCGGGAAACTCACCGCACAGGTGAAGGCGCTGCGGAAGCACCCTGAGTGCGCCTTATGCTATGGTAAGGCGCTGGTGGCGACTCCCGCAGGCGAACTCACCGATGAAGTGTACGGAGGGTCAGGCAGGGGCCGGACGGGCGACATATTCGAGCTGATGCTGCGCCATCATGTGGTGTTGGGGCCCACTCTTCTGGTGAGCAATACTGTGTTCGATGACGTAGGGTACTTTGACGAGACAATGCGAATAGGCGAGGACAGTGATATGTTTTTGCGCATGACTATGCACCACCAGGCTGTCTACCTTCCTCAACCGGTCACCGCTGTCAGACAACACGAGGGGCGAATGACAGGTACTGCACCGTCGCAACTGGGTTTGAGCGTCAAGAAGAAGACATTCGAGCGCTTTTGGAGGATTTTGCCTGACTCACGAGAGGACGTCCGTGGCCTGATTGCAGCAGGGCTGATATCAGAGCGAATCAACACTCTGAAGTGCGAGCACGGTGACCGTATCAGTGATCGATTGTTGGCCGAGCTAATCGAACAGCATGGAGAGTGGTTAGACTACTTCGAGCCACTGTGGCATGTGGCCGATTATCTCATCAGCGACCGCAATGACACAGAATCTATTCAATGGTTCGCCTCACTGCTCGAAATCCGAGCGCAGGATATTGGCACCGGAAAACGGCGGGCGATAACATTCCTCTGGGCTGCTATTCGGCGCGGTGTTCGCTTGCGTGCGCCGCTACTTACATTGATAGGCTGGACCCTGCGTGCTCAATGGCTGTCGCTTCAACTGGCCATTAATCGGACACGACAGCTTTTGGGTGCGACGCCTAAAAGCTGACGCGAGGCGTGTCTGCTTTGCGGAATCCTGAGATTATATTCGAATGATGGAAAATATTGGGGCGAAAATCCCATTTCTAAACTGAACGTATTGCATGTGGTTCGGCGTGTAGGAGGGGGAGGGATCGAGAGCTTCCTGCGCAGCGTGAACAGCGTGGATGTGTCTTCCTTCCGTTCGTCGCTACACGCGTGGAACAGCGGGATCACGTATCCCGAAGGGGACTGGCCGCACCACGATCCGAGAAGCCCAATCGGCCTCCCAGGCAGGGCGCGCGCACTCCTGCGGTGCGTCAGACGCATCAAGCCGGATATCGTGCATTTTCACGCGCCTGAAGTGCTTCTTTTCGGTACTCCCCTCGTGCGAGTTTCCGGCGTCCCAGCGCGCATCATCCATCATCTTCACGCAGAAGTACATTCGAGGGGATCGCGCACACCGATTGGTTGGTTGCTGGCCAGGTATGTGCGGTCACAATGCAGCCGGGTGATTGCGTGTTCGCAGCGAGTCGCCGACCAATACCCGGAGGCAAATCGAGGCGATTTCACACTATCGCTTCTTTACAACCCCGTGGACGCGAATACGCTATCCTGCTCTGAACCGCTGGAGGGCTTCCGGGAGCAGGTTTGTTCCCGACCGGACGAGGTCATGGCGGTCTTTCTGGGACGATTGAGCGTGCATACCAAGGGGCTTGATGTGCTGTGCGATGCCATCCGCCTGCTTCCCGAGGATCTTCCGCTGCGGGCGGCGCTGGTCGGCCCGGGGGACCTCGACGCGGTACGAGAGGAGCTTCAACCGCCGGATTCGGTGGTGCTCACCGGACCGGCAACGCGAGAGGATGTGCCGGGTCTGCTGCGGGCGTGCGACATTTCCCTGCAGCCATCGCGCTCGGAAGCATTTGGTATCAGTATCATCGAGGCGATGGCTGCGGGCCTGCCGGTCATTGCGAGCCGCGTCGGAGGCATCCCGGAGGCGGTCGAGGACGGTGTGACTGGCATTCTTGTGGAGCCCGAGGACGCGGAGGCGCTTGCCGAAGCCATACGGTGGATGGTGGAGAATCCGGAGGAGCGCGAGGAGATGGGGCGCCGGGGCCAGGAGCGCGCGAAGCACTTTGACGTGAATACGATCGCGGCTCAATTGGAAGAGATCTATTACGAGGTGCTCGATGACTGAGACGCAGAGAGCGGGACGGGACAACCCTCCCGGCATCAGCGCCGTGATACCGGCGTACAATGCGGCCGACAAGACCGAGCGGGCGTCGATCGGACGCAGTCTTCTTCGAGGCTACAGCTTCGCTCAGTCTCTTCGGATAGAGCAGTGCATTGCTCTCGCCAGTTCTCAGGCAACTGGTAACTATCATTTCAATCCCCGCCGTCGCTCCAAGCTTCGGCGTTGCGATGAGGCGCGGGATGGAAACAAGCTTGGCTCGGTGATATCACATTTGTGAAGAGTAACGTGGGCATCGAGGACGTAAACATGGAAGGAAAGTGAGATGATAATCCGTAGTCTACGACGTCTCCGCAGATCGTTTGCATGGGGTGCGCGCTGCGTTAGTGCGAACACACCGTACAGACGCTCTCTGCGCGCGTTGGCCATCGCATCATTGCCGGGGAGTCTCGTCCTGCCACGCGACTTGTCCCGGGGGCTGCTGCGCGATTGGTTGGATGTGGAGATTGACGTGGTCAAGGACGATGCCCTTATCCGAATGACGTTCCCGGGCGGTGACACACTTTTCACTCCGGCAGACGGAGCGGCGCTGGGCAACGTCAACTGGACGCGGTGCTGGGAGTTGTTATATGATCATTGGGTTGGGTGTTGCGTGCTGGATCAGTATTTCACCGGGGATTTGCTCCACAGGAATATGACAGTTATCGACGTCGGCGCAAATGTAGGAGCATTCGCCTTGGCTGCAAGTAGAAGAATTGGGCCCTCGAGTCGTATGGTGTTGATCGAGCCGGACGCAAGGAATGTGACAGCGCTCCGTCGGTCTGTGTCAGAGAACTATCCTGGAAAGGCTGATGTGGTCCCAGTCGCTGCAGGAGGCTGCAATGGTAGTCTCAAACTCTATTGTGGCCGTGCTCGCACAGGGGTCAATACGACTGTTGAATCTCGCGCCCCCGACCGCACCAGATTCGTTGAAGTTGAGCAGAGGACGCTCGATAGCATCGTTAATGAGCTCCAAGTCGAGCCGGACTTCATAAAGATCGATGTTGAAGGTTCCGAGCCGGATGTGCTTCGAGGCGCTTTTCAGACCCTCGAGCGCTTTCGACCAATCGTCGTTGCGGCCGCATATCACGAGTCCGAGCATCCGGAACTGATCAGCCATCTCATCGAGGATGCCGTACCTGATTACAGTTGTGAAGTGAGATGCGCCAGCTACGATGCCGAGACAGAGATCATCGCGATGCCTCCGGAACGGCAATCAGGACGACAGGGCGAATGGGTCGAGTGATGAGGCGGGGCAACTTTCGGGCATCAATCTCAGCCGTCATTCCTACCTACAACTGTTTGGAGTATCTGCCTGCGTGCTTGGATTCAGTGCTGGGGCAGACGGTGCCGCCGGATGAGATCCTCGTGGTGGATGATGGCTCGACGGACGGCACCGCGGAAAATGCTGCACCGAGACTACCCACAGGTGCGATGCATCTGCCAGAAGAATGCAGGCAGTTCCGTCGCGCGCAACACCGGCATCGAGGCAGCGCGGCAAAGGGTACGGTGATCAGGGGAAATGCAGCAGGGCTACAAGATCTGGTACATCCATTGTAGCAAGTCGGCCGTAGGCCAGGGAGCTGCCATAGCGGGCACTCAGGTCCTGGCACGGGCTGATCGCATGGCTCAATTGGCGCCTGTCTCCTTCGTCAGCGCACAGCGGGAAGCAGATCGATGGCATCCTTCTGAAGTGCTCGACCGGAGTGTCTCATTTGATTTCCATATCATCCAGACGGGGGGGATTCTAAGTCACGGGCTAATGTTCGCCGGGCGAGGTCGTGGACCGGCAATGCTCGCAGAGCTGGTCGCCCGAGATGACCCTAGCCTCGTACACATCCTGCATTGTCGGTCGCACTATGCAACGTTGCTCGGCAATGCCGCGAAAGCTCTGCTCCAGCGTCAAGGGCTCGAAGTGCGTACGATCTATGATATGGAGGGAATTGCGCCGGAGGAAGAGCTTTACTACCCGCACCTACCGGGCAGCTCATTCTCATTGTCAGGCACTTTGCGCAGATGGGTTAGGATAGCACTTCTGCCGCGAATCGAGCAAGCGGGGTTCAGCAGAGCTGACGCAGCAGTTACAGTGTCAGAAGTGATGAAAGACCATGTGTTCCGTAAGTACAATGTGAGGGCATCGAGCATTAGTGTGGTGCCATCGACCGCGGATCCGGACATCTTCCACTTCTCCCCGCAAGCGAGAGCAGAGACGAGAAAGAATCTGAATATCGGCCCCGAAGGAAATGTCTTCATCTATAGCGGCACTCTTGGCAGGTATCAGGAACCTGAGATGTTCGTGGGGATCTTCGCCCGGGTTGCAGAGATTGATACTTCGGCTGTTCTGGTCGTGTTGAGCCGTTGGCCGGACCGAATACATGACATCATCGAGGAATATGGGGTTGAGCCCGGCCGAGTGCGGGTTGCGAGTGCTCACTTCAATGAGGTTCATCGTTATCTCAGCGCTGCAGATTGGGGCTTCTGCTTGCGTGCTGATAACACAGTCAACAAGGTCGCGTCACCAACCAAGGTCGCGGAGTACATGGTCTGCGGTGTGGCACCGATCGTCTCACCGTGGGTCGGAGACTATTCCCGGGTCGTGCGGGAGAAAGACCTTGGTGTCGTCATCTCAGATCCCCGATCACCCTCGAGCGCTGATCTCGGCAGATTGTTGACCTTGCCGGCCGTTCAGCGCAAACGAATCATTGACTACGCGACTAACAATCTATCCCATGATTCCGCGCTGCCAATCTACCGTAGCCTATATGAGCGATTGAGTTCCGCGGGACAGCAGTAATCCGAAATCGCATCGTGCCGGACAGACAATGCGATGCACGTATCATGTAAGTATCGCGACAGTCCAATCCGGGCCGGCACTGAAGGGGGAGATTACGCTATCAATTGCCCTCTGTGTCAAAATCACGGATTTCATCCGAAGCGAACACAGGACTGGCAATGAATGGCCCGACACACTGCCCCGAGACGAAAACGTCCGAAGAACGTGAAGGATGTACACGGACAGCGATAGAATTGAGGGAGGCTCGCGGCTTGCGTGCTCTCCGCGAGCTCTTGGCGGCGTTGAATCCGCGGGTATATCACGTGCTGTCGCGCCTGCGGGGAGCGGCTCTAGCCCCATGGTAGGGGGTAAGCTGAACTTGTTGAAGATCCGAGTGTTGCATGCTGTTGGGCGCATTGGCCGAGGAATGGCGAGTTTCCTGCGTGGCGTGAACAGCGGGGATGGGTCATGCCCCCGTGCTTCGCTGCGCACGCATGGAACAGCGGGATCAGCTACCGCGAAGGCGATCGGCCACACCACGATCCGAGGAGGCCGCTCGGTCTCCCCGGCAGGGCGCCCACATTCCTGCGGTGCGTCCGACGCATCAAGCCGGATATCGTACTTGAGGAGATTACCGTGAGGTGCTCGATGGCTGAGCAGCAGAGAACCGAACGGGACAATCGCCCCATCGTCAGCGCGGTGATCCCGGCCTACAACGCGGCGGAGACGATCGAGCGCGCGCTCGATTCGGTCTATGCGCAGACCTACGACAACATCATCGAGGTCATCGTGGTGGATGACGGCTCAGAGGACAACACCGCCGAGATCGTGTGCGAGAAGTATCCGGACGTGAAGCTGATCCAGCAGGAGAATGCGGGCAACGCCGGCGCTCGCAACACGGGCGTGGCCGCCGCCACCGGCGAGTATCTCGCATTCCTCGACGCCGACGATGAGTGGCTGCCGGAGAAGACGGAGGTGCAGGTGGCGCTGATGGAGGCATGCCCCGGTCTCGCGCTGAGCACCTGCAAGGAGATAGTGTCTTCTGCAGCTTCGCAACGAAACGCCGCTGATGAGGATCCGGGGGTGGAATTCTTCGTCTTTCGGGACTGGCTCGATGGTCGTCCCCAGGCAGCAGGTTTTGCCCTTAGCGTGTCAGCCTGGGTGGTCCGGACAAGCGTGTATCGGTCTCTCGGAGGGTTAAGTGAGGATTTTGAGGCCTGCGTCGATGTGGATTTCCTCGTACGAGTGAGTGCCGCGGGGTATGGGGTTGCTGGCGTGTCAAAGCCGCTCATGGTGAGACACTATCAACCGGTGAGCGTAAGCCGCGGGCCGGGAGCGCGGTTGAGAAGGGCGCGCATGAACCTCAAGCTATGGCGGAAGTACGACCCCGTGGACGCTGGCCAGAGGACACCACTACTGAGTGAAAGACGTTTTCAGTTGCTCCTGCAGAAGCAAGTCATTTCCCTGGCGCTAGCCTATGCCCAATCTGGCGACGCAGACAAGGCACGCTCCTTCGCACGGGAGGCGACGGGGCTTGCTTTGACGCCATGGTCAGCGCGTGCAAAAGCGTGGGCGGTCGTTACTTGGCCTACGTTGGCGGAGTTCGTACAACGCATCCTCAGGAGTTAAGGCACATGACAGGCCGCAGCAAGCGGGAACCATCAGTCACAGCCATAATCCCGGCGTACAACGCGGCGGAGACGATCGAGCGCGCGCTCGATTCGGTCTATGCGCAGACCTACGACAACATCATCGAGGTCATCGTGGTGGATGATGGCTCGGAGGACAACACCGCCGATATCGTGCTCGCGAAGTACCCGGACGTGACGCTGATCCAGCAGGAGAATGCGGGGGTCTCCGCCGCACGAAACAAGGGAGCGGGGCGCGCGACAGGCGACTGGCTCGCCTTCCTCGACGCTGACGACGAATGGCTCCCCGAGAAATTGCAGGTGCAGATGCGGTTCGCCGCAGCCTGTCCGGGTGCAGGTCTCCTGATGTGCCGGGAGATCACCGTACTGTTCGGCGGCACACCGCAGGAGATACCGGAAATGCCGGGGCTAAGACAGTTCACTTTTCGCGACTGGTTGAGAGGCGACGCAGTGCGAGACGGTGTCTCCCTGTCATGCTCGGGTTGGGTGCTGCGCCGAGGGATCCTGGAGCAGATCGGAGGCTTCGATAGCTCACTTCGTCACTGCAATGATTTCGAGATGGTGCTTCGGGCATCGGGTGCGGGATTCGTGACGGCTGCGGTGCCTCGTGCGCTGTTTCTGAGGCATATGCAGGAGCGTAGTGTCAGCCA